>CAZYTP010000018.1:0-39470 GCA_964650385.1 uncultured Syntrophales bacterium
AGAGTATATGGAAAAAATAAAGCGTATAGCTTTGGTGGCTCACGATAACAGAAAAAAAGATTTAATCGAATGGGCTGAATGGAATTATGAGATATTGATACATCACAAACTGATATCTACTGGAACAACAGGTAGTTTAGTCGAAAAAGCTATCAAAAAGAGGATAGGTGATAAGGATGCAAACAATTTTGAAGTAATGAAACTGAAATCAGGCCCGCTAGGTGGAGATCAACAGTTGGGAGCAATGATAGCGGAGAATAAGGTTGATTTAATAATATTCCTGTGGGACCCCATGCAACCGCAACCTCACGATGTTGATGTTAAAGCACTTTTGAGGATTTCTGTTTTATACAATATTCCAACTGCGTGTAACCGTTCTACAGCAGATTTTATGATTTCATCACCTCTTTTGGATACAGAGTATGAACCAGTTCTCAAAGATTACTCCGGGTATATAGAACGAACTGTACTATATGAGTAGAAGTAGGAAAACTAAAGAAAAAAGGTGGTCTAACAACACTATGAAATTAGACGGACTATATCTCGTGGCTTAACGGAGGCCTAAAAGTGCACTATTTTCAGGCAGTCACAGAATCGTTCAGCATTCTCGCCCGCTGCTAGCGACCGTTATAACTCTCTTCATATAATGAAAATTGTAAAAATAATTTTTAAAACCATATGTTTTATAATCATTTTGTCTATACTATTGTTTTTTATCCTGAAGATGGGTGAAAGAACAAATGTGACATACAAAACCAATGAAAATGGTATTAATACTCAGGTAGCGGTGAAAAGGTCTGGCTAGAGTTAAAGGAGACCAGCGTATACTGGGCGAGAGTGATTTTGTGCTGGATGTACTTTCAGAGGCTGGTGAGAAATTCGATCGGTATTATGAGCTGAAGAGCTTGGGCTACGACCTGAAGAGCGTTGAACAAGGAGTCTGTGAGATATACCGGATAGATCCGAAAGAAATCTATTCGAAGAGTTGGGAAAAGATTCGAGCGGAAGCTAAGGGCTTGTTTTGCTACTGGGCAGTCCGGGAGCGGGGTATGCATTGACGGACTTGGCAAACCGTCTTAATATAAGCGAGCCAGGTGTGGGGTATGCTGTGAGCAGGGGAGAGCGGATAGCCAAGAGCCACAACTATTAGCTCCTGGACTGAGTTGCTTACTTATTTACGAACGTCCCTATCTTGCATTTCGATATCAGGTGTTTCCGGGAACTTCATATCTATTTCTTGACATAGTGATGTTGTAGGTATAATCAGGTTTCGCGGCGAGAATTGACATATGGGATTTTCCTGCCATAGAGCTTAACGTGGATAATGCAGAAAATTGGCTTAATGTGGAGAAATAATGAGCGAAAAAAATATCGCGAAGATTGCGGTAGAATTAAAACTTAGGGGAAAACAGGTGCTGGCGACTGCCCAGCTTCTGAACGACGGCGCCACAGTGCCGTTTATAGCCCGGTATCGAAAGGAAGCAACGGGCGAGCTGGACGAGGTAAATATTATCAACATTCGTGACCGGCTGGAGCAGCTTCACGAGCTTGACAAGAGGCGGGAATCCATTCTTAAATCCCTGGAGGATCAGGGTAATCTAACGGATGATCTGAAAGTAAAGGTAGAGACAGCTGAAACGATGGCTATTCTGGAAGATATCTACCTGCCATACCGGCCGAAGCGCCGCACCCGTGGTATGATGGCAAAAGAGAAGGGACTCGAACCCCTGGCGAATAAAATTTTCGGGCAGGGTGACATCGACCCGGATGCCGAAGCGGCGGCTTTTGTTGATTCTGAAAAGGGTGTGGATAATATTGAAAATGCCCTTGCGGGAGCACGGGATATTATTGCCGAGTGGATTAACGAGGATGCCGAAGTCAGGTCGGAGCTTCGTGAACTGTTTGTCCGGAAAGCAGTGATAAATTCCAGAGTAGCCAAGGGTCAGGAAGAGGAGGGCATCAAATTCAAGGATTACTATGAGTGGGAGGAACCAGCTTCCACGGCTCCATCACACCGCGTCCTGGCAATTCGTCGCGGGGCCCATGAAGGATTTCTCCTCTTTCATATCCTTCCGCAAGAAGATGAGGCTGTTGCAGTCTTGGAAAACCGTTTTGTTAAGGATGACGGTCAGGCTGGGGAACAGGTTCGCCTGGCCGTAAAAGACAGTTACAAGCGCCTTCTTTCACTTTCCATGGAGACGGAAATCCGCCTGGAAATTAAGAAGCGCGCTGAAGAGGAAGCGATCAGGGTTTTTGTTGAAAACTTGCGTAATTTACTGCTTTCTTCACCCCTTGGACAGAAAACCGTGCTTGCAATCGATCCAGGTTATCGAACCGGCTGCAAGGTTGTATGCCTCGACCCTCAGGGAAAACTCATGCATAACGATACCATCTTTCCCACTGAGCCTCGAAATCGCAAGGAGGAGTCGGCCGGGACGCTAAAGACGCTGGTCGAAAAGTTCAATATTGAAGCTATTGCTGTCGGAAACGGTACGGGAGGACGCGAAACAGAAGCATTCTGTAAAACCATCGATTTTGGTCGGCAGGTGACAGTAATGATGGTCAATGAGAGCGGCGCATCGGTATATTCGGCATCGAAAGCGGCACGAGAAGAATTTCCGGATTATGATGTGACGGTTCGTGGCGCCGTATCAATAGGCAGGCGATTGATGGACCCTCTGGCGGAACTTGTAAAGATTGACCCTAAATCTATCGGCGTTGGACAGTATCAACACGACGTAGATCAAAAAGCCCTGAAAAAATCTCTTGATGATGTAGTGGCCAGTTGTGTTAATGCCGTCGGTGTGGAGGTCAACACCGCGAGCAAACAGCTCCTCAGCTATGTATCCGGGCTTTCGGAGAGGTTGTCGGGAAATTTAGTTATGCACCGGAATGAAAATGGAGCATTTCTTTCACGGGCGGAACTGCTTAAAGTTCCCGGTATGGGCCCGAAAACATTTGAGCAGGCGGCAGGGTTTTTGAGGATTAGCGGAGCAAAAAATCCTCTTGATACCTCGGCCGTTCATCCTGAAAGATACCCCGTTGTCGAAGCGATGGCCAGAGAACTCAATTGTACGGTAGCCAACCTGATGAGCGAACCTCAGATGCGAGACGGAATCAAACTGGAAAATTATATTACCGATGCCGTCGGAATGCCGACACTGAGAGATATTGTGGACGAACTTGCAAAGCCGGGAAGGGATCCGCGCGAGGAGTTCGAACTTTTTACATTTACGGAAGGTGTCAACAAAATCTCCGATCTGGAGGTAGGCATGAAACTGCCTGGTGTAGTAACAAATGTCACGGCATTTGGAGCGTTTGTTGACATTGGAGTGCACCAGGACGGTCTTGTACACATCAGTGAGCTTGCTGACAAGTTTGTCCGCAACCCGCACGATGTAGTAGAGGTGAACCGAAAGGTAACGGTTACTGTTATGGGTGTGGATGTTGAGAGGAAGCGAGTCTCGTTGTCGATGAAAAAGGATCCTTCCGAGCCGCGCGAACAGCGAGATGAAAAAATAGAAACGGTAAAAAAACCAAACGGCAAACGCCCAAAGCCGAAACAGCACAAAAAACAGGCTTCACCCGGGAACCCATTCGCAGATGCCTTAAAAAACTGGAATACCTCGAAATCGTAAAAGGGGTATGGAGTTCTGGATTTCCGTCTTCGCGGGAATGACAAATCATCGGAAACTCGACTTTTTGCGAATTCATCAATATTATATTGTTATGCAAAGATATTTTTCCTGCCACACCGGGAGGGGTTAACGCCGGATTCTTCATGTGGGACAGAAGGACCCGCTTTTATTCATCTTCTCGGCCCCCTTGGCTAACCAGTCTAGGAATCTTTTCATAACCCCATGACTATCAGCTTTTGTTGGGGAAGAAGGGTTTGTTGGCGCTGAAGCAGGCGGATGGGTTTTTCTTTTTTTTGAGTTATCCTTTTTAATCTTTCTCTTTCTCTTTGACTTTGACTTTGACTTTGACTTTGACTTTGACTTTACTTATCATGGATATCCCCGGATTCGTCAAGACATTTTTTATACATTTTTAAAGTAAGTTCTCCCGCTTCTTTCATCGTTTTACCGATGGAGATAAAACCGTGATCTTTCATGACCAGAAAAAATTCATC
This sequence comes from uncultured Syntrophales bacterium, assembly GCA_964650385.1. Classification (GTDB taxonomy): domain Bacteria; phylum Desulfobacterota; class Syntrophia; order Syntrophales; family JADFWA01; genus JAUSPI01. Next base: position 4,133 of record CAZYTP010000018.1, read on the forward strand.
GTCCAATATTTCCAAAACGCTTTGAACTAGGTCTATACTTCCATGTGGCGCCTTTTGTTTTGTTTTCGGTATGTTCAGTTTGTCAGGATGGGCTAAAATTTCCCCCGAGTGACCATGGAAAACCGCATTAATATCTTTTCTCCGGTTATAGATTGCAAAATGTAACCTGCTTTCCGAAGAGGGTTCTCTCGTACCACTCGCGAAGACAGTCCCTTTTGTTAAATCGCATGAATGCACGGTTACAAAACAATCATCCGATAATTTGTATTTGAGACCAACTCTTGAACCTGTGATAATGAAAGCGTCTTCACCATCTTTCAATCTGAAACTCAGGTTTCCCAAGGTACCGCCCTTATAGGGAGGGGCAAGATTTGAACGGTGAAATTCACCGCACCAGTATTTTAACTCTTCTATTCTTGGATCTTGGGGGACTTCTCTTTCAATAATTCCTGTTCTAAATTTCACCATAGTGGTATATTCCTGTTGTGATTATTAGATGTCTGATAATAATAGGGCATTAAACTGTAAAACCGGGCTATTGTCAAAAGAAAAGAAATGCTTACAGGGAGGATACGCGAATGACGAGACCCGTTCTTACCGGTGAGGATATAAGAAGGATCGAGGCGGAGGGTCTGACTGAAGATAAAGTACTGGCGCAGCTTGAATTTTTCAAAATGGGTGCTTCTCCCGTCAGGCTGAACAGAGCCTGTACGGTGGGTGATGGGATTACGGTTATTCCTAAGGAAAAAATGGAAGAATTATTGGCTATTCATGATGAGGCAGCCGGGAAGGGTAGAATGCTTAAATTTGTACCGGCTTCAGGTGCTGCCAGTCGCATGTTTAGAGAATGGTATAGATATTATGATAGCAGAAGTCTCGATTCGGACCCTGAAATGGGGGCAGATTTTGCCGTAAATCTTAACAGATATGCGTTCTACGATGATCTCAGGGGTACTGTATCACGGGCAGGTTATGACATTGCAGAGCTGGTTAAAGATAGAAAATTTTCAATAATACTGGAATATATTCTGACTGTTAAGGGCTTGAATTATGCCCATCTTCCTAAGGCACTTCTTAAATTTCATGCTTACACGGATTGCAATCGCACCTCTCTTGAAGAGCATTTGGTTGAAGCAGCTCTTTATGTCCGGGATGCTAAAGGCGTCTGCCGGATTCACTTTACAGTTTCTAAAGAACATGAATCGGATGTAAAAAATTATTTTTCCAATGTTAGAAGGTATTATGAAAATAGCTATAATATAAAGTTCGATTTACGTATTTCTACCCAGCTTGCATCAACCAACACCATTGCTGTGGATATGGATAACCGCCCCTTTCGAGACAGCGGGGGAATGCTGGTTTTCAGGCCGGGTGGACACGGAGCCCTTCTGAAAAACCTGAATGCCATCGATGGAGACATTATATTTTTAAAAAATATAGATAACGTTGTTCCTGATAGATTGAAGGGGATAACTGTCCAATATAAAAAGATCCTCGGGGGCTATCTTATTAAGATTCAGAAAAAGGTGTTTGAATATTTACACCTGCTCTCCTCCGGAAGAGTAGATGGGCAGTTGTTATCAGAGGCAGCCGGCTTTTGTGAAAGGGAGCTGAATATAGTTTTTCATCCGGAATTTGATGGATTCCCTGATGGTGAGAAGAAAAATTATATCATCAGCAGGTTAACCCGACCGCTTCGTATCTGCGGCATGGTAAAGAATGTGGGGGAACCGGGGGGGGGACCTTTCTGGGTGGAGGAGGAAGACGGAACGCAGTCGCTGCAGATTATAGAAAGTGCTCAGGTGGATATGGGTTCTGAGCAACAGAAATCCGTCTGGATGTCTGCCACTCATTTTAATCCGGTTGATCTGGTATGCGGGTTGAGGGACTACACATCAAAAAAGTTTGATCTGGAAAGGTTTGTTGACAAGAAGGCCATTTTAATTACACAGAAGTCTGAGGAAGGTCGGGATCTAAAGGCGCTGGAGATTCCCGGCTTATGGAACGGCTCCATGGCGCGCTGGAATACCGTTTTCGTAGAAGTGCCGATTGAAACATTCAACCCGGTTAAGACAGTGGACGACCTCTTGAGAAAACAGCACACGGGGTAATGGTAAGCGTTCAGCTTTAAACAAAAACGAAGTATCCTTAAGGCTAATAACGATTTGGTAATTACTGAATGTTTAAAATCAAATAATCAAGTCTTTCACATAATCTCTTTTGGCCGCTGTTGTGGAGATTACTCTGGTAATCGTTCCTACTTTACATATGGCCATGACCTCTTTACCGTCCGGTGCATCACTGTAAAGGGTGCATATCGCGGCGGCAGTATCGAAAGTTTTCTCGTCACACCCGTAGGGGATTAGGACGGTCGGTCCCGGAAAGTCCTTCATGGTAATAATAGTATCTTCATCCTCTGATAAATTCTGGATGTTTGTATTATCATTCTTGTTCCGTCCGACGATTATTTTGGTTTTCTCGCTCAGTCTGATATGCCTTCCGGATTTTAGAAGTTCTATGTCTCTGATCTTGTAATCTTTTTGGTTTTCAAACAGGTCTTTTAACCTTTTTGAAAACATCGGATCAGTCAGAAGGCATCCTCCGGCAGGGGTTGAGTAGCTCGTTATCCCGTAAGCTTTGGCCATTTCCATCTGCCGCTTTCGGCCTCTTCCCTGGATGTCAAGGAGCTTTTTGCGGTCAACTTTTCCTTCAGTTTCCGGTATCGTTTCTGGCAGGAGGTTTGCGCTAAGTGGCCGCAGAATGTAGCCATTATATCCTGAGTTTTTTACTACCACATGAAGGGATTGTTTGCCCTGCGACATTGGACGCTGTCCCAGAACTTCACCCGTAAACAGGAAATCTGCCCCCAATTCTTCCATTTTGTCCCCAGCTATTTTAAGCATAAGGACATGGCAGTCTATGCAGGGATTCATGTTTCGTCCATATCCGTACTTAGGTGCCTTGAGCATGGCAAGGTGTTCTTCCGTGATGTCTATGGGAAGCAGGGGAAGACCGATCCTTTTTGCCGCTTCTATCGATTTTTTGGCACCAAAAAAGGGGGTTACGAACGTTATAGCCAGAACATCTATGCCTTGTTCCTGTATAACCTTTACAGCAAGTATACTGTCTAACCCCCCTGAAAAAAGTGCTATCGCTTTTGCTTTCAATATTTAATTAAATTTACCCCCCATTTTTTATGAAGCAATCCATTAATTTCATCGTCTACGTCAAAATCTACAAAGTGGTAAGTGGTGTTTTTGTCTATCCTTACCTTTATGGCGGGAAGGTAGATAATCGCCCTTGGGTTGTTTACCTTTTCGGGAATTGAAAACTCGAAATTGCTGGTAGAGAAGGGAATATTCATAGCATAGAGAACCTTTTGGACAACCTCCTTTTTTTGCTCTCTTTCTGATATGAAGATGATTTTGGTGCCCCTCTTTTTGAATATGTTTATGAATTGCTGGGGTATTTTTTTAAAATTAACTATGACACTCTTCCCTTCAGACCTTATTAGAAGATCAGCCTTTACTGACAGGTCGAAGCCATCCTTAATTGAATCAAATACCTTGACCTCAGTATTTTTTGTGGGTGTGTATCCTAAAGTTGTGAGTAAGGAGACTGTAAGTTCCCTGTTTGTGCCGGAGTTTATTGTGGGAAAGTAGGAGACAGTATAATTTTCGTCTGTAGCATTTGCAATCCCGGATTTTTCCATAATCTCTGTGATTGTCAGATTGTTTTTTTCGGCATATTTTTTTATCGGTTGTGGTAGCAGATGTGAGTGGTTTCTAACAAGGTTCAATCCATGAAGACGCGGTTTTTCCTTGGCGGGTGTTTTGCTTGATACAAGCCAGTCGAGCAATATCTTTAGCTGAGGGGTTTTCCCTACTTTCACATGTTTGCCAAAATTTTTAAAGGAGTATGTTTTTGATTTGCTTATTATTTTTTCAAGTAAGGAGAAAATCCCCTTTTCACTTCTCACAATGGAATAATTTCTCCATGTTGATTCAATCATTTTCTTCAGATCGTCGGGTATCTGGCTGGAAAGGTCGAGTAAAATCTTGCTTCCGTCGTCCAGTTCGACAATCGGTACTGTAGAACAGTTGATGGTTACCTGTCCGGCAGGAGGGATGGGAATATAGTAATTTCCTTCTGTTATAGCCGATCCATCCAGACGGTTTATCGTATGTCGGATCACAGGGAGATAATTTTTCTTGGGTATGAGTGGAATTGCCTCCATTCTGGCATCTGCGTGGGCAGTTTCCTTGCCGGTTACGGAGGCATTGCCCTTCATTGTGGTTTTCAGTACGTCTTTTCCGGGAAGCGTTAATTTTTGTCCGGGAAGTATCCTGTTCATATTTTTTATTTTGGGGTTGAGTCGTTTTACAATCTTTAATATCTTGTAGATGTCTCTATACTGTGCCCCTAATTGTCTGTAGATGATTTTTGTTACGATATCCCCTTTTTTAACAATGTATGTTTGAAGTTTCTCTTTTGATATGGCTGTTTTCTTGAATAAAAGGTATGCTGTGTCCTCTCTTGCGCATATAGCATCGGATGGAATGGTAAGAATCAACAGTAAAAGAATTACAGGAAGATAACCTGATACATTGCGAAAATTCATAGCTTTTCTTTCCTTAGAAAGTGGAGGTAAATATTATAACTGTATACTTTATATAAGTTATTTTTGAAAGTCAAATCTAACATGCTTTGAACTGAACAGCGAGCGCATACAAAAAATATTTTCCTTACCCCGATAAACGGGATAAGTCCCACTAAAGGGGATAAATGCGTTAACGAATTCGCTTTCTACCAGAAAGCAAATCCTAACTTACTAAACAATCGGAGATTTCCAGTAACTTGTTGCCGGGAGCTTCAATAGTCCGGAATCTTAGAAGTTTACACAGAAATCCTCCACTTAGTAAAGATGAGTAACCTTGTCTACCTTTTTAAAAATGAGAACAGGGAGGTCAGGAGGGTACCTTTTTGTTAAATCACCAACAATAAAATCTTAGTTTTTCAAGATGTTCCACAGGAGTGTCTCGTCAATTTAGTTTTTGTTGCAAGATAAAACTTCAATGATATAATGGATAAGTTTCAAATATTGCTTGGAGAGTATAATTCCATGCCCTTTTATGGGAGAGCGAATATTTTTTCTGCAAATGGAGGGTAAAAATAAGATGGCTATTAGAGATAGAGACTCAGAATTTTTGAAGGAATTCCAGGAGCGGTTTGAAAAGAAAATAAAGGAACACGAGATAACAACCGTGAAACACTGGAAGGAATACCTTGATAAATTGATTTCTCTGAAACCTGAGGGAATTGCATCGCTTAAACTTGAGATGAAAAAACTTTCGGATATGATGGAAAACAGGATCAAAATACTAAAAAGGGATTAAGATGAGAGATGTCGTAAATTTTTTGTTTGAAGTCGGTATGTTGAAAAAGACTCCGAGGACTGGTTTTCAGTTTCTCGGATCCGGTTGTGAATCAGTTGCGGAGCATGTTCTCAAAACAATATTTATAGGGTATACCTTGTGTAAGTTGAGAGGCGACGTTGACGAATTGAAAGTTCTAAAGATGTGCCTTGTCCATGACCTTCCCGAGGCAAGAACAGGGGATATGAACTATGTCTACAAAAAGTATGTAACAGTAGATGAAAATAAAGCAGTAAGGGAGCTTACAGAAGAGCTCTCGTTTGGGAACGAAATCAAGACTGTCATAGATGAATTTAACGAAAAAAAGACAGAAGAATCGCTTATTGCCCATGATGCTGATCAGCTCTCTTTAATTTTTCAGCTCAAGGAATGTGAAGATCTGGGGAACAAGTATAGCAGGGAATGGATAGAGTTTGCCTTAAAAAGGCTTCTTACCGATACCGCCAGGGAGATGGCAGACACTGTAATTGGAACAGATTCATCTTTATGGTGGTTCAAGGATAAAAGCGACTGGTGGATAAACGGAAACAATGGTTAGGGTTACTCTTTAGTCTTATTTCTATTTTGATCTTTGTGTTCCCTTAGTCCTGCGTCACAGTTATAGTGTAGAGTTGTTTATTTTCAAAACCCGAGAGGTGACCATGAGAAGAACAAATTTAGTAGTGATAACGATTATTTTATTTATTATCTGTGGCGTGACAGGATGTGCAACCAACCGCTTGAAGGAGGAACGAGCGAATTCTCATCTTGATGTCGGAATCGCATATATCAAAGCCAGGCAGTACACCACTGCTCTGAGGGAGCTCCTTGAAGCGAAAAAATTGAGCCCGAGGAATCCGGATATTCACTACTATCTAGGTATATCTTACCATGGGAAGGGACTTGTAAATGAATCAATAGGAGAATTTGAAGAGGCTGTAAATTTAAAGCCGGATTATTCAGAGGCTCACAACTGGCTTGGCAGGATTTACTTTGGTATGGGTCTTTGGGATAAGGCAATAAAAGAATTTAACAAGGCCCTTGACAATGTCCTTTACGCGACCCCGGCATCAGCATTATATAACATGGGACGGGCCTATTATCAAAAGGGAAATTATCGAATGGCACTGGCTAAGTATAATGAGGCAATGATAAAGGGACCAAATATCATACCGCTTCCTCTAATAGAAAAAGATATGGGAGTTGCCAGTTTTGAACTGGGGGAGATTGATAGTGCAATAGGGCACTTCAAGAAAGCACTGAAGCTCGTTCCCACGTTTGTTGAATCTCATTACTGGTTGGGGCAATGCTATGTCAAACAGGGAAACGTACAGGGAGCGACAGAAGAGTTTAGGGCTGTCATCAGGATGTCCCCGGAGTCGAAATTCGGGGAGGAGGCAAAGGAAAGCCTTAAAGCCATTGAGACGCAACAGTAACGATTTCGTGAAAAGTCTAATTTCTACGTTGCGCGGCGTCGTTTACCAATGCAGCGTAATTCTATGTATATCCCATTTTAAGTAACCGGGAGTGTGATTAAATTATTCCTTACCGGGAAGTTCCGGCCAGTGAGCGGTGAGCTTCCACATAAACTTTTTGCTCGACCTTCACAAAGTGGGTTTTCTGCAAATCCGTTAACAGAAGAACAGAATAGGAGTGTAACAAATTATGGCTACAAAGAAAAAAAAGAGAACCAGTTCAATGAAATCGAAAAAAAGGAAAAAAAACACCAAACTGGTCTTCCTTTCAATGATTACTATAGTTGTAATTGGTTTCCTGTTTTTCTTCTTTGTGACTCTCTTTGATTATGTATATCCACCAACTACTGGTGAAGGGGTTTCCTCAAAGAAAAGGGAAAAACAACAAGTAATGCTTTGCTTTTCCGATTCTAACGAACGATTTCTGGTTCCTGAAAAGAGATATGTTCCGAAAAGGAAAAACATAAGCAATCAGGCAAAGGAACTGGTGAAGGCCCTTATGGAAGGTTCTAAAACTGGTTTGGTGAGAACATTTCCAGAAGGCTCACAGCTTCAAAGTGTTAGAATAGAAAAGGATGGAACCGCCTATGTTAGTTTTGGGAAGAGCTTTATCGAACTTCATCCTGGAGGAAGTAGCGCTGAAATGGCAACAATATATTCTCTTACCAATACCCTGATGTTTAATATTCCAAGTATTAAAAGGGTGAAGATATTGATAAAGGAGAAGAAGTTTAGAACAATAGGGGGTCATGTTGACGTGAGACGCCCCTTTGTCCTTAACAAGGAATTAATGGCACAGGGTTCTGTGGGAGGATGAAATCAAGGATGTCCTTAGAGGCAAAACTTTCGAGAACAAGAAACATCGGCATAATTGCCCATATAGATGCGGGTAAGACTACCGTTACGGAAAGGATTCTTTTCTATACGGGCAGATCTCACAGGATGGGTGAAGTTCATAACGGTGAAGCCGTCATGGACTGGATGCCACAGGAGCAGGAAAGAGGAATAACCATTACTTCGGCAGTTACCAACTGTGAATGGAAAAATCATGAAATACATATTATTGATACACCTGGTCATGTTGATTTTACTATAGAGGTTGAACGCTGTCTGAGGGTGCTGGATGGGGCGGTGGTTGCCTTCTGTGCCGTTGGGGGTGTGGAACCCCAGTCGGAAACCGTCTGGCACCAGGCGGATAAATATGGTGTGCCGAAAATAGCCTTCATCAATAAGATGGACAGGATAGGAGCTGATTTCCCCAAAGCAATACGAATGATGAAGGAACGGTTTAATTCCATCCCACTTCCTATACAGATACCCGTAGGTGAGGAGGAGCAGTTTAGCGGTGTGGTGGATTTGATAAAACAAAAAGTTATTACCTGGAGTGAGGAAGATACCGTCGGGTTGTCTTTTGAGCTCTCGGATATTCCCCCCGATTTCCCCCCCCAAGTGGAAGAGTACAGAGAAAATCTTATTGAAACTATTGCAGAAGTAGATGATGGTATTGCCGAAAAGTATCTGGAGGGGATGGATATCTCTGAAAAGGAGATGATACATGCTATCAGGAAGGCAACTATTTCCTTGAAAATTGTGCCCGTTCTGTGTGGCGCGGCCTTACGGAACAAAGGCATTCAACCCCTCCTTGATGCGGTTGTCGACTTCCTGCCGTCTCCCGTGGATATCCCCCCTGTCGAGGGCGTTCATCCCCTTACCGGAGAGAATGAGGAGCGGTACAGTAGCGGTAAAGAACACCTTGCTGCCTTTGCCTTTAAGGTTGTGATGGACGAGGGAAGGAAAATGACCTATCTGAGAGTTTATTCGGGGAGGATCAAATCGGGTGAGGATGTCTATAATGCGACCAAAGGTAAGAAAGAAAGAATAGCAAGACTCCTTAAGATGCATGCAAATAAGAGGGAAAGGGTGGAGGAAGTAGGTGCAGGTGACATAATCGCCGTTATAGGTTTGAAGAATGCCACCACGGGAGATACCATCTGCGATGAATCACATCCGATTATACTGGAGCCGATGGAATTCTATGAACCGGTAATCACTCAGGCAATTGAGGCAAGAACACCGTCAGATCAGGAAAAGCTGATGGTTGCTTTGGATAAGCTTGTGGAAGAGGACCCTACAATCAGGGTGAAGTATGTGGATGAAACTGATCAGACTGTCATCTCGGGCATGGGAGAACTACACCTGGAAATATTTATTGACAGGTTGATAAGGGAATTTAATGCTCATGTTAATGTAGGCAGGCCAAGGGTTGTTTACAGAGAAACAATTAAAAACGCAGTGGAGGTAGAAGAGAGGTTTGAGAGAGAGGTTGGAGAAAGAAAACATTTTGGTCATGTCAGGTTATTCATGGAACCCAAGGAGCGTGGAGGAGGGATCGAACTGCCGGCAGAGATAGAAGGGGGGTTGATTCCTGAAGAGTTCCATGCTGCAATTGTTGAAGGTATTCGGGAGGCCACCTTGAGCGGCGTTATAGCGGGTTACCCTGTTTTGGATGTTAAAGTCAGAATTACCGGCGGATCTTATAGGGAAGGTGAATCTTCAGAACTCGGTTATAAGGTGGCGACTTCTTCTGCCTTTAAAAAAGGATGTCTGCAGGCGGAGCCCATACTTCTTGAGCCTATTGTGAAGGTTGATATTATTACACCGAGTGAATTCGTGGGAGAGGTTATCGGAGATATCAATTCAAGGAGAGGAGAAGTTGAATCCATGACCAACAGAGGTCCTGTTAGTGAAATAAGTGCAAAGGTGGCGTTGGAAAGGATGTTTGGATACTCTACTGACCTTCGATCTATCACCCAGGGAAGGGCTACTTTCTCCATGCAGTTTTCTGAATATGATAAAAGATAATTTGGTTATGGGGACAGATTTGAAATCTGTCCCCAAGAGAAGTTTATATGAAGTTTTTTTTAGGGTTAAAAAAAATTGTAAGTAAGCTCAGGAAAGAACGTTTTTTCCTGATTGCAGCCGTGATAATAAGTGTTACAATTCTATGTTCCGTTGGTATATACTTTTTCGAACATGCTAGGACAGATTCCTCCATTCACTCCGTATGGGATGGGATCTGGTGGGCTGTTGTAACTATATGTACGGTGGGATATGGTGACAAAATTCCGGTTTCAGGCGCGGGAAGGGCCGTGGCATTTATCCTGATGATTTCCGGTGTTGTTTTAGTGTCTCTGCTTACGGCAACCATTGCCTCTGTTTTTGTGGAACAAAAGATCAAGGAGGGGAAGGGATTGGAAACAATAAAAGATAAAGACCACATAGTAATATGCGGCTGGAATGAAAATACTGAGGATGTTCTTACGGGCCTGACCACGTATGGTTCTATGCCGGATGTTCTTATCGTTCTTATCAATGAACTTCCGATTGATGAAATAGATACCCTTAAGCTCAAATATGGCAAGTATAACCTGAAGTTCCTCAGGGGGAATTATGTATATGAAGATGTTCTGCTGAGGGCCAATATCAATAAGGCCAAATTTGCACTTATAATGGCTGATCTTTCCGGATCCCATGCTGTGGAGAGGGCTGACGAACGAACAATCCTGACGGCTCTGACTATAAGGTCTCTTGCACCCCACATAAAAACGATAGCCGAACTTCTCGACGTTGAAAACAAGCAACATCTTAAAAGAGCCAATGTGGACGAAATCATTGTGAGGGGAGAACATATGGGAAGTCTCCTTTCCTCTGCGATAAGCCATCCGGGTCTTCCTGGGGTTTTTTCCAGCATCCTGTCTCTGAGTGATAAAAATAACTTACGGAGAGCCGGAGTCCCCCGTAATTTTGTCGGCAAGACTTTTGAAGAGCTGTCAAAATTCTATCGAGAGAAGGAACAGGCAATCCTTATCGGCCTGCTGAAAGAGAAAAAAGCTATGAGACTGGAGGACTTGTTATCGGATGATACATCTGTTATTGATATGTTTATTAAGGAAAAAATTAAGGAATCGAAAAAGGATATTTTTCTTGAGAGTGATGAGGCGACGATTGTAGTAAATCCGGATGATAAATATATTATAGGAGGGTATGATTATGCAATTATCCTGAGTTAGGATAAACTTCCCTTTGGAAAAAGAGGTGAGCTGGTGGAAAGAGATATTTCTATCCTGAAAGAAACAGGCCTTTTTAATGACCTTACTGCAGAACATATAAAAAAGATTCTGAGTATTTCTAAGAAGATCACTTTTTCGAGTAATGATGTAATAATGAAAGAGGGAGAAGTTGGGGATACAATGTATATAATGCTTGATGGAACTGTGGAAGTAGCCAAAAGGCTCATAATCGAGGGTATGGATGACGAAAGTACAGGCAAGGACAAGGTGTTTACAAAGTTGAGCGCTGGACAACATGCAGTATTTGGCGAAATTACCCTCCTGGAAGAATGCGAACGAACAGCGACCATAAGGGCGGTCACTGACTGTGTTTTATATGAAGTAAAAAAAGATGACTTTCTAAGACTTGCCGGGGAGGATTACGAACTGGGGTACAGGGTATTACTGAACATGTCCAGAATAGTAAGTTCAAGGCTTCGGAAAGCTGATGAAGAGACCGTCAAGTTAACTACGGTGTTGAGTATAGTATTGAAAGAATTGTAAAGCTTTTTAAAGGTTATCGATTAAACGATTCGGAGAGGTTGTTTTTAATGAAAGAAACAGCACAGACAATACATGCCACTTTTCAATATCTGCCTAATAAAGATAAGCTTCTTGAAAGTGTTCATCGGATTAGCTCTCTTCTCACTTCGTCGTCACATATTGATAGTGTGCTGAAAAGAATTTTAGACGAAGTTGTTGATACAATGCAATTTGATCGCGGCATAATCTGTCTTTACGATGATACGAAGGAAAATTTAATAACAAAAGTGGTGAAAAACTACAGCCCTGAAGAAGTAAGGAGAGCTTTTTCCAAACAGCTGAATCTGAAAAAGCACGATTGCCTTGAAACAAGAGTGGTAAAATTTGGTCACTGTATTATTCTTGATGATGTTGAAACTGATCCCAAGGTGACTGAAATTGACCGGAAATTAACAAAATTCTACAAGAGAGGGTCGACCTTCTGTGATGCACTCAAGGTAGACTCTGATGTAATGGGTATCATTGCCTTGTGGCGCATGAAAAGATGGAAATTTTCGCAGGAAGAGGTAAATATCCTTCGTACTTTTGTAAATCAGATAAGTCTGGTTCTACATACTAGGATGCTATTTGAGAATAACCGGGAAAAAATACGTGAACTACTGGTATTGCAGCAAGCTGTTTCAGAACTGAGTTCTAATTATATCTTAGATAAAATGCATCAGGTCCTTATCAGGAATGCGTTAAAAATAAGTAGCGCAAATAAGGCGCTGATATATTTCTTAGATCTTGAAAAAGAAAGCTGTTTTATAAACGATGGAAAGAAGGTTTATATAAACGAAAAGAGCAAATATGATGAAAAAATAGCCCGGAGCATCATTAAGAAAGCTATAGATACCGATACAATTGTCGTTCGGCGACCTTCACCAGATTCGACCGGTGGTAGTATCGTAGACTTGTTTGACGGATATCCTTCTGGGATAGCTTTTCCGATTAAAATAAAAGATAAATTTAAAGGAGCTTTATATTTGGGGAAAAAAGCGGGAGACTATTCGCGGGATCAGATAAACGTATTGGATATACTTGTTAAGAATGCCGCTATTTCCTATGATAACGCAATTATGCATTCGAAGCTTTCGCTTGAGGCCAAGTCACTTAAAACAGAAGTTAGAAAACTCAAGGAGAGAGAGAATGTGCTTTTAGGTTTCCAGGATATCCTTGGTAAATCAAAAAAGATGCTCCGTATCTTTCATGTAATCAAAGAAGTGGCCAAACATGACACGAGTATATTAATACAGGGAGAAAGTGGCACCGGTAAGGAATTGATCGCCCGTGCAATTCACAGGCATAGCGGCAGGAGTTCGAAGCGCTTTGTTGATGTAAATTGTGCTGCTATACCTGGAACTTTGTTGGAGAGCGAGCTGTTTGGATATGAGGCCGGCGCTTTCACCGATGCCAGAAAGAAAAAAATTGGACTTCTCGAATATGCAAAGGGCGGGACTTTATTGTTAGATGAAATAGGGGAAATGAGTCCCCCGATTCAGGCTAAGCTATTGAGGGTATTAGAAGAGGGACATATCCGGAGACTTGGTGGGACGGAAAACATTCCAATCGATGTTCGCTTTATTTTTTCGACGAACAGAGATCTTGCAGGCATGGTGTCTGATGGTTCTTTTCGAGAGGATCTTTTCTACAGGATAAGTATTGTTCCGATAATTATACCCCCTCTGAGGGAAAGAAATCATGATGCGATTATTCTGGCACGATACTATGTTGATCAGTTTAATAAAAAATTCAATAAAAGGGTAATAGGGTTTAGCAGAGAGGCTGAAAAAATTCTAAGGAATTATTTTTGGCCGGGGAATGTACGTGAACTGAAAAATATCGTTGAGCGCATTATGATACTTCAGGATGTGGGTGCAGTTATTACCGAAGAGAACCTTCCTGCCGAGATCAAAGCTGAGTCACCACGGAGTGGTCTCACCGTGCAAGCTGGTGAATCTCTTCCCCTGCCTACTCCTGAAGGTATGGACTATAAAATGACCGTTGACAGATTAACAGGCCAGATTAAAGAAAAAATACTTTTAAAATCTCTTGAAATAAGTGGAGGTAACAAAACGGGTGCTGCAAAAATTTTACGTATTTCACGTTATTCGTTTCTTCGTGAACTGAAAAAAATTGGCAAAGTGTAGGGTGAGAGAGTCCTGAAAATAGGCGTGCAGTATTTGCACGATACGTTCTATTAACGCACGCCACTCCAAGGTAGATTCACACACACCTTCCTGTATTACCGAGCGTTATGTTGCGATTATCGCACAACTTCTCATTTTTTTATCATTCAACGCATCCTTTCCATACCAGATAAAACAGATATTCTGGGTAAATCGTCAGCAGGTTGTTTTATAAGATCTTGTTTTTACGCTTATTTTATAAATGTACGCTATTAACATAAATAATTAGAGCAAAATTGCGAATTGGCATTATTATTGTAGTAAAGGAGCATACACAAGTAAGATGGAGACCTTCGAGCTATAATAAAGCCCTTGAATCCAAATTATATATAATAAGAGGTTTTCTAAGAGGATAACTGCTCGAAGGTCTCTGAGAAACCGGAAGTGACTAATGGTTTTACGTTTGAATATTTGTAAAATCATTATGGATAATAAAGAATTTAAATGAAGAAGGGTAGAAAAAAACACATTGAGCCCAGTGATAGTGATGCAGGGGGCAATTCATTATATGTGGAAGTCGACGAGAGTCCGGAATCAAATTTTTTCGATTTAACGCAAAATAGTGAGGTTGGTAAGAAGGTAATTGAACAAACGAAGGGGGAAGTAAAGGTCGATAAAAGTATCGACTTCTTCCTTAGAAAATTTCCTTTATCTTATGATGATAAAGATTAAGGAAAAAGATCTTTGGGATGTTATATTTGGTGGGTGGTTTTTGTTCCCTCCTTTCCATCCACCTACCCCCTTGAATATAATCTGAAAAGTAACGTGGTTTGAAACCTTTTCAGTTTCTATATATTGGTGGATGGTGAAATCTTACCATTCACCAATTTTTGGATTTGGTGTGACGCTTTCGGGGGGACTTTTTTCTTCTTACTATGGGGCGCTATTGTTCTTAATCTTTCTCGATATTGGATTCTGTCGGGCGGTGCGATTTGTGGTTTTCCCGGAAGCGTTATACACTAAATCTGAAATGAATGATATCACCATCCGAGATAACATAATCCCTTCCTTCAGCGTGAAGTAGTCCCTTTTCTTTTACCCCAGATAGACTGCCAATTCTTATAAAATCATTGTAATGGATGATTTCTGCCCTGATAAAACCTCGTTCCATATCGGAATGTATTTTTCCGGCGGCGGTTGGTGTCTTGGTACCCTTGGTAATTGTCCATGCTCTAAGTTCAGGTCCCACCGTGGTATAAAATGTGATTAATCCCAGGAGATCATAACCTTCCCTGATCAATTTCCTGAGCCCAGACTCCTCAAGGCCAAGATCGTCAAGGAATTCTTTTCTTTCATCTTCTTCGAGTTCTGCTATCTCCGCTTCCATATCACCACATATTACAATTACTTTTGCCTCCTCTTTTTCTGCAATATCTTTAATCTTAAATATATAATCTTTTCCTTCCTTAAGAACTTCCTCATCTACATTCGCAACGTACAGTACCTTTTTTGCGGTGAGAAGGAAAAAATCTCGCAAGGCCTTTTTCTGTTTCTCGTCAAGAGCGATATTTCTTGCGGCGATATTCTTCTCTAAGGAATCCTTTATATGGTAACAGAGGCTTAGTTCTTTATCGGAGACCTTATCTCCCCCTTTCGCAATCCTTTCAGTTTTTGCAATCCGCCTTTCAACAGTTTCAAGATCCGCCAGTATCAGTTCTGTATTTACTATCTCGATATCGCGAGCCGGATCGATGGAACCGCTCATATGTGTAACATTTGCGTCATCAAAGCAGCGCACGATATGAACAATTACATCTACTTCTCTTATATGTCCCAGGAATTTGTTTCCAAGGCCTTCTCCTTTGTTGGCTCCCTTTACAAGTCCTGCTATATCGAGGAACTCCATGGTAGTATATGTAGTCTTCGATGGTTTGATGACATCAGCGATTTTTTCGAGTTTTTTATCAGGTACGTGGACTATCCCGACATTGGGATCAATTGTACAAAAAGGATAATTTGCCACCTCGGCACCGGCGGCTGTAAGTGCATTAAAAATGGTAGATTTACCAACATTGGGGAGCCCAATAATGCCACATCTGAATCCCACAGCATATGCCCCCTTTCATATGGGATTGAACTAAATAGCGAGCGAACACAAAAAACATTTTCCTTACCCCGATAAACGGGATAAGTCCCACTAAAGGGGATAAATGCGTTAACGAAATTATTTTCTGGCACAAAATAATTTCTAACTTACTAAACAGTCGGAGCTCCCCCGCAACAAGTTGCGGGGGAGCTTCAATATCGAAATTCGACAGATTAGATGTAAGAAGTCAGGGTTTTCTATTTTATAAGAAGCTAAATATTTTTGGTTGTCCTGTCAAGGCTTTTTAACCTGATATTGTAACTGCGCAGGTGTGAGTAGTTACAAGGCACAAAGTATCAAAGGTACAGAGGCACAAAGAAAGTAGTATAGCGCAGGGGTTCAGCTCTGCTCAATTTATGGCAACCCTGAAGAGTTACGCTACATTTTGCAGGAGCCCTTTTATGAGGGAATTTTTAAATAGATAAAAAAGGGGAGCATATTGAATCCGGCTCCCCTTTTTTCGTTGTCAGGTGTTAGTGATTTAATAAATCATTTTATAGAGAGCAACGATGGCCGGGGCGGTGACCAGTGCAACAACCGACATTAGCTTGATCAGGATGTTCATCGAGGGACCCGATGTATCCTTGAAGGGATCGCCAACGGTGTCACCGATAACTCCTGCCTTATGGGCATCGGAACCTTTACCGCCAAAATGACCTTGCTCAATATACTTTTTAGCATTATCCCAGGCACCGCCGGCGTTGGCCATGAAAAGACCCAGGATTACACCGGTGAGTGTCGCTCCAGCCAGGAATCCGCCAAGGGCTTCGGGGCCGATAAAAATACCGACCAGAATCGGCGCCAGAACCGCGGAACAACCGGGGATAACCATCTTTTTCAGGGCCGCTGAGGTAGCTATATCCACGCACGCGTTGGTATCCGGGGGCGTTGTGCCTTCCATAATACCGGGGATTTCTCTCCACTGCCTTCTGATCTCGTTGATCATTTCAAATGCGGCATCCCCAACCGCCGTCATCGTCATGGCGGCAATCAGACACGGGACTATGCCTCCCAGAAACATACCGGTGACCACATGTGCCTCGTTCAGATTCAGTGTGAAATTTTCAAAACCGGGAAAGGTTTTTACCGTTGCCGTGTAAGCGGCAAACATGGCCAGCGCAGTCAGCGCCGCTGAACCTATGGCGAAACCCTTACCTATTGCCGCGGTTGTGTTACCCACGGCGTCCAGACCATCGGTGATTTCTCTGACTTCCGGCGGCATGTGGGCCTGCTCCGCGATACCACCGGCGTTATCGGCAATCGGGCCGTAGCTGTCTACAGACATTGTCATTGCCACTGTTCCGAGCATTCCGACACCGGCAATTGCGATACCGTAAAGGCCGGCACAGATATAGGAGAGCCAGATGGCAATGGCGATAAAGAAAATGGGAGCGGCGACGCTTTCAAAGCCGATGGACAAACCGCTGATTATAGTTGTCGCGGAACCTGTCTGTGAGGCCTCGGCTATCTTGACGATAGGTCCGCGAGCAGTGTAATATTCTGTGATGGCTCCTATCAACATGCCACAGACGATACCAAGCAGAACCGCCCAGAATGGACCCAGGGAACCTGTCATATGTAATTCTTTTAAATACTTTGCCGACATTCCCGCAGTCATATTCCTGACAATGAAGTAACAGGCGATGATAAACAGAATGCCCGCTATATACAGAGAGTTACTCAGTGCGGATTGCGGTTTCATGTTTTTGAGGAAGTTGAATAAACCGATTCCTATGATTGAACAGACAAGGCCTGCCATGATAAAAAGCATCGGCAGTTGCATCCATACCAACTTCTGTGTTCCCATAGTTGCGCCTATCGCTATCGCCGCAATAACCGAGCCGCAGTATGACTCGTAAAGGTCTGCACCCATTCCGGCTATATCACCCACATTGTCGCCGACGTTATCGGCGATAACACCCGGGTTTCTCGGATCGTCTTCAGGAATGCCTGCTTCGACTTTTCCTACCAGGTCAGATCCCACATCGGCTGCCTTTGTATATATGCCGCCGCCAACACGGGCGAACAGCGCGATCGACGAGGCGCCCATGGCGAAACCGTTGATTACCACGGGATTCTTTTCTGAAAAGAAATAGAAGAATACGCCGAGTCCGAGCAACCCGAGACTCGCAACAGCCAATCCCATTACAGATCCGCCGAAGAAGGCCACGGTCAGGGCTTTAGCTTGGCCGTATTCTCCAGCGGCGTGAGCTGTCCTCGCATTGGAGTAAGTTGCCGCCTGCATCCCTAAAACTCCCGCAAGCATCGAGCCGAGTGCACCCGTCAAAAAGGCCACGGCTGACATCTTTGACTCAAGAGCGAAAAAGAGTATGACAAAAACAACGACAATGAATATTGCTATGATTTTATATTCCCTTTTTAAAAATATCATGGCACCCGAGTGGATCTTCTCCATAATATCCACCATAGTTTCATTTCCAGGGGAAAACGACATAACGTATTTGTAGATTAGAAACGCCAAGATCAATCCAAAAACTGCCAATAATGGTCCATAATTTACTAAATTTTCCATAATCCCTGCTTATGCCTCCTCGTTTGATTTGTTGTTCATTCTGATATTAAACTGATTCATAGCCGGCTGAGTTCCAGATGAAATAACCTCCACCACAGCGTCACACGCCCGTGTAAGTATATCCGGCAGAATCTTTATCTCGTCGTTAGTAAAATGTTCGAGGACATACCCTTCAACCATCTCCTTACGCTCCGGTTTCCCAATACCAAGTCTGACTCTGATAAAATCCGACCTGCCAAGGGAGTCGATTATGGATATTAATCCTTTATGTCCTCCATGACCTCCACCCGCCTTTATCCTGATACTGTTGAATGGCAGATCCAGATCATCATGTACTACTATCAAATCACTAAGGTCTATCTTAAAATATCCGAGAAGCTTCTTGATGGCTGCACCACTTAGATTCATAAATGTCTGCGGTTTGGCCATCATGACAGTTGTACCCGAAAGGGTTCCTTTTCCCAAAAAGGAGTCGAATTTCTTCTGGCGGATTTCAATGTTTTGTTTTTCTGCCAATGCCTCCAGTACCAGGAATCCCATATTGTGTCTGCTAAGCTGGTATTTGATGCCCGGATTTCCCAGTCCTACAATTAGCTTCACCAAAACCCCCAGAATTATTCGGTTGGTTCTTTACTCTGCTCCTCTTCTGATTCTGAGTCTTCAACACCTTCTTCTGGCAATTCTTCTTCGGGTCTTTCCTCTTCAACTTCGACGGTGACTCTTGTGAAAGCGACCGCTGCTATTATTACATCCGCCGGATCAATGATTTCTATATCTTCCCCGAGGACGACATCCTCAACCTTAACCGAATCACCTATATTAAGTTCGCTGATATCAACTTCAATGAGGTCGGGGATTAAAGAGGGTAGAGCGGCGACCTTCAGGTTTCTCTTGGAGAATTGCAGATCTCCCCCCTCTTCGATACCGACAGCTTGTCCTGTGAGACGAATCGGAATATCCATCGTTATTTTGTGATCCATTCTGATTTCATAGAAATCGGCATGTAGAGGGTTCCTGCTTATGGCATTCACCTGGAGTTCTTTTATTATTGACAGTTTTTCGGTTTTGTTGCCGTCTTCTTCGATTATTAATTTGATAAATTTACTCTCCCCCCTCACTGTTCCTAATAGTTTCAACTCGGAAGCGTTGACAGTCAGCGGAATCGATTTAACGGTAGCGCCATAAAAAATTGCTGGCGTCAAACCTTGCCTTCTCAATCTTCTGGCAGATCCCTTTCCAAATTCATTGCGGGCATAAGCCTTTAACTCTATTGTTTCCATATATTTATTTCTCCTATATAAAGAGTGAACTTACAGAATCATTATAATAAATTCTTCTGACCGCTTCGCTTAGAAGCCCGGAGACAGAAAGAACCTTAATTCGCTTGCAGGATTTTACCTTTTCCCGTAGCGGGATGGTATCGGTCACAATGACCTCTTCAATGACGGAACCATTGATATTGTCTATTGCAGGCCCAGACAGAACGGGATGGGTACAGCAGACAGATACCCCGGTTGCTCCTTCTTCTTTGAGGGCTTTGGCTGTCTGTACCACGGTTCCGGCGGTATCGATCATATCATCAAGAATTACTGCTTTCTTATTTTTAACATCACCGACTATATTGACGACCTGCGATTCATTCGGGCCTTCTCTTCTCTTATCGATAATAGCGATACTTGCCCCCAATCTTTTTCCAAATGCCCTCGCCCTTTCAACACCACCGGAATCAGGCGAAATGATAACCATGTTGTCCTGATAATTTTCCTTAATATAATCCAGGAGTACGGGCGTGGCGAAAAGATTGTCAACCGGGATGTTGAAAAACCCCTGTATCTGACCGGCATGGAGATCCATGGCAAGGACACGATTAGCACCTGCAGTGGTTATTAAATCAGCAGCGAGCTTTGCCGTAATTGGTGCCCTGGGAAATACTTTCCTGTCTTGCCGTGCATAACCGTAATAGGGGATGACAGCCGTTATTCTGTCTGCGGACGCCCTCTTCATGGCATCTATCAAGATTAAAAGCTCCATACAATTGTCATTCACAGGCGGGCAGGTTGATTGAATAATAAAGACGTCCATTCCCCTTACGTTTTCATTAATTTCTACCCTCGTTTCACCATCACTGAATGTTGTTACATTTGCCTTTCCGACGGAAACTCCCAATGCTATGCATATCTTTTCTGCGAGAGGTAAATTAGAGTTTCCGGAAAATATTCTCATTTTTTCAAGCATTTAATCCTCCCGTAAACAAATGTTATTAGTCGTTGCAATGTAGTGTAATCCTACATCTAAAACACTGGCTGGGGCGGGAGGATTCGAACCTCCGAATGCAAGAACCAAAGTCTTGTGTCTTACCACTTGACGACGCCCCAATATTTAGTTGCTTATAATAATTAGCAGTGATGGACTGTAATAAAAAACCATCAATAGTTAATTGATCGAGTGTGCCTCGAATACGGCCCACTTTACCCCTGCCTTGAGCTTCTCTTCCGCTCTTAGTGCATCTTTTTTATCTGCGAATATCCCGAATACTGTTGGTCCACTTCCAGACATCAAGGAGCCAAGAGCCCCGCAAGCAATTAAGAGTTCCTTTAATTCTTTCAGGATAGGATGTAGGTTTAAAGTAACCTTTTCCAGATCATTGTGCAGTTTATTTACAACGTCGTCTATGGTGTTAAAACGAGGGATACTAAACTTTTTCACCTTGTTTGTCAATCTTAAATTGAGATTTTCATAAACCATTTTTGTTGAGATATCAAAGCGGGGGTTTACCAGTACAAACCACATTTGAGGAATATTTTCTACAGCCTGAAGCTGGTCGCCTATGCCGGAGGCCCATGCTGTTTTATTAAAAACAAAAAAAGGGACATCGGCCCCAAGTTTTGCCCCTATTTTCATCAATTCATCTTTAGAGTAATTAAATCCCATCAGATCATTTAACGTAACAAGGGTAGTAGCGGCGTTTGAGCTTCCGCCACCCAGTCCTGCTGCTATCGGTATCTTCTTTCTGATTACGATTTCTATGCCTGAAGGGCAGGATGCGTGTAAAAAAAGAGACTTTGCAGCTTTATAGACGATGTTGCCCTCATTCTCGGGAAGGGAAGTTCCCGGGCATTTTATCACGATTCCCTTTTCCCTGGAAAAAAAATCCATTTCGTCATAGAGACTTATCCTTTGCATCAGGGTTACTATATCATGATAGCCATTTTCCCTTCTTCCCAGCACACGTAAGTGAAGATTTACCTTTGCCGGCGACCTTTTTGTTACCATTAAATTTCCTTTTCTTTTACATACCTCATCCTCAACTCAAAGAGCATACCGTCTAACAAATCTTTCTCGTTATCATCGAGGTTGCCCTCTGTTTTTTCTTTGAGCATACCGAGTATATCTATAGTCTGTTTTGCCGCAGCAAGATTCTTCTCCGTCTTTTGAGATACCGGATCAGGAAAATCTCCCAAATGATACATTACTGATGTACTCAGAGAGAAGACAAAACTTGAAAAATTCACCTCAGGCAAAAACTCCTTTTCTTCACCTTCACTTTTCTCTTTATCTTCTGAGGCTTGCTCTGCCCGGTCTGGTTTTTTCTCTTCCTTCTGCCGAATTTCTCCTGATTCATCAAATGTTCGTTTATCCTTAATAATAAAATCCTTCTCGTGCGTTTCGTCTCCCATATTTTCCTCCTACATCCTTCTTAGTCTCGCAACTCTTTCTTCAATCGGTGGGTGGGTACTGAAGAGGTTGACAAATGATTTTCTCGTCAGAGGATTCACAATGAACATATGAGCCGTTGATGGATTCGCCCGCATGGGGATCGCTTTTGAGGCCCGGGACAGCTTTTCCAGGGCACTGGCAAGGCCGTAAGGTTTGCCCGATATTCTGGCGCCCCCCTCATCGGCAAGATATTCACGTGAGCGGGATATAGCCATCTGTATAATCATTGCTGCAATAGGTGCCAGAATGGCCATCATTATGAGACCAAAAATTCCACCTCCTTCGTCGTCTCCTCCAAAGCTGCCAAAGATAGCCGTCCACTTGGCCATATTGGCCAGCATTATAATGGCGCCGGCCAGTGTTGCCGCGATGGAGCCTATCAGCATATCCTTGTTCTTAATGTGAGTAAGTTCATGGGAAAGAACACCTTCGAGCTCCTCCCTGTTTAATATCTGTAAAATTCCCTCCGTTACTGCCACAACGGCATGCTTCTCGTTCCTTCCAGTGGCAAAGGCATTTGGAGTATCACCTGGAACAATATAGACCTTAGGCATAGAGAGACCAGCTCTTAATGCCAGGGTTTTTATAAGGGAATAGAGTTCGGGAGCTTCGCTTTCCGAAACCTCTCTTGCGCGGTACATCCTCAGTACGAGCTTGTCTGAGAACCAATAACTTCCAAAGTTCATTACCATCGCAAAAATAAACGCAATTATTATTCCTTTCTGGCCGCCAAAGTACCCACCTATCAGCATCAGAAGACCGGTTAGGGCACCCAGCAGTATGCCTGTTCTGATTGTATTCATTGGATACCTCTCTTTATTTTCTTATCTCACCGGCTTTTCAATGCCCACGAAGATTTTTCCGTTTTTTAACACACTGACCGTCCCCGTCGATTCAGAGACGACGATGGCAATAGCGTTTGTTACGCTTGTAATGCCGGCAGCGGCTATATGTCTGCTGCCAAGCCCCTGGGGGAAATCTTTACTTTCTAAAGCGGCATTGAGGTGACTGCCAGCCGTCACGAGGACGCCATTGTCCTTTAAGACGAACGCCCCGTCAATAGCTGAGAATTCCTTTATTGTTTCCTTCAAACTGGGACTGAGTATATTGCGTTCTTCCTCTTTGTATCCCATGAAGGGATTGATCACCATTTGTCGTGAAAGTTGTAGCACCTTTTCGTGATCTCCTAGAATGAAGATTGTTCCTACCGGACGGCCTTCCCTCCCCTGAGCGGCGAGCTCCAGGGCGATATTCAACACGGTATTGAAGACTTCGGGAGATACACTTTCAGTAATGTCTGTAATTTTTTCTGATGTGAAAATTTCAAATTCCTTACCCACATCGATAACCATTATACTGTCCACGTATCCGAATTTATGGATACCGGTAAGGCAGACGAGCCTGTCTCCATTTTTGAAAAAACCTTTTACAATTCCCTTGGTGATTGCAATTTTTATCTGCCCTACGCGTGTTAGATTTACATCGGGGACGTTTAACACGTTCCCTGTATTCCTGAAATTATCAGGTATCTCGATATCGCCCCTCGTTACGAGAATCGTGTCATAGCATGCTTTGTTGTCTTCGTTTATCAGAAGATCAGAGGCCACATCAGCATATAGCAATATAGCCCTGGCCTTTATCTCCTGCGCTATTTGACACGCAGATTTCATAATTGCTTTGTTGAGAGACTCCACAGATTTTCCTTTATATGTTCTTCAGTAACTTAACCATAAACTGCACCTATGTCAAGAAAGATGGTGGTGCCTAATTGACCGGGAGCGCACCCGCAAGCCCCGCCTTGTAAGCTGGGTAAGGGGCGCAAGATGAGACAAACATATTCCGTAATAGATGTTGCCGAATTGGTGTGAGGAGCAACAATGAGCCCGCGATCAAAAAAAGAATAGATTGAAGCACCCTTTTTCTGTTACAAAGGGTACCTTCCGGAAAGAAGACTACGATTTTTAAGGGAAATGGCCTGTAAAAATTCTACATACGAGAAATCATTAGTGCCGATTTCCCCATTGTCACACGCTTGATCGTCACGGGACAATGACGAAAAAAAGCTTGACTATTAAAAAAACGATTATATAATTCGAAGTTAAAGTATAAATTATATGGGGGTCATTTGCAGGTGAATCTTCCTAAAGTTTCAAATGCATTAGATGCATATGTGTCACAGATAAACCAGTTTCCAATCTTGACTGCGGAAGAAGAGTTTAAACTTGCCGTCAGATACAGTAGGCACAACAATATGGAAGCGGCCGAAAAGCTGGTCGTTTCAAACCTTAGATTTGTGGTTAAGATTGCCCATAAGTATAGGGGGTACGGGATTAAGCTCCTTGACCTAATTCAGGAGGGGAATATTGGTCTCATGCACGCGGTGAAAAAATTTGACCCGTATAAGGGTTACAGGCTCATATCGTATGCTGTCTGGTGGATAAGGGCGTATATGCAGAACTTTATCATTAAGTCGTGGAGCCTTGTGAAGATTGGCACCACACAGGCTCAGAGAAAGCTGTTTTTCAAACTCAATCAAGTCAAAAGAAAACTCCAGGGTATTTCCCTTAAAAAGCCAGAGTTTACAGAGATTGCAGAAGCACTGAATGTAAAAGAAGCTGAAATTGCAGAGATGGATTGCCGTCTAAATAGTCGCGACCTTTCCCTTGACGCAACGATAAGTGATGAGAGTGAATCGTCTCATATCGATCACTTGATGTTCGAGGGAGAGGATCAGGAAAAATCGTTAATCAAAAAAGAAGAGACGGTTTTGGCAAAAAATAAGATAGACAGAGCACTCTCTGAACTGAATGACAGAGAAAACTATATAATAAAAAACCGGATAATGGCCGATAATCCTGAAACCCTGCAAGAGATAGGGGACAGGTTTAACATAACGAGAGAACGGATCAGGCAGATTGAAAAAGCTGCGCTAAGGAAGCTTCGGACTGCTATTCCGTATTTGAAAAATGAAGTGGCGTTACTCGAGGCTTAAAACCCTTCGTCTGACATAGCGAGATTTACAAAAGAGGTATATTTTTCCAAGAAGGCCAGTTTTACCATACCGACGGGACCGTTTCTCTGCTTCCCTATAATTATTTCAGCCATCCCCTTTTCCGGATTATCTTCTGACCTGTTGTACACTTCGTCTCTGTATATAAAGGCAATAACATCTGCATCCTGTTCAATGGCCCCGGATTCCCTCAAATCAGCCAGCTGGGGTCGTTTATTGGTTCTGTCTTCTACTTTTCTGTTAAGCTGTGACAGGGCAACTACGGGGATGTTCAATTCCTTAGCAAGTGCTTTAAGAGAACGGCTGATTTCTGATATTTCCTGCTCCCTCGAATCTCTAAACTTTATCCCCCTCATCAATTGAAGATAGTCGAGAACAATTAGCCCCAGGTCAGTTTCAGACTTCAACCTTCTCGCCTTAGCCTTCATTTCCAGAACAGTAATGGCAGGAGTATCATCTATGAATATCGGTGCTTCGGAAAGCCTCCCCGCGGCCGTTGTTAACTTCGGCCAGTCGGTTTCTCCGAGGAACCCTTTTCTGAGACGCTGAGAATTTACCTTAGCTTCAGAGGCGAGCATACGGAGGGAAAGCTGCTCCTTGGCCATCTCCAGGGAAAAGAGGGCGACCGGAATCCCCTTTTCTATTGCGACATGCTGTGTGATATTAAGGGCAAGAGCGGTTTTCCCCATGCTCGGCCGACCAGCAATAATGATCAGATCAGATTTTTGAAATCCGGAGGTGAGATCGTCTAACTTCTCAAAACCAGTTGGCACGCCTGTTACAAGTTCTTTTTTCTCATAGAGCTTCTCTATGGTCCTGAAAGTATCCTTTATTATCTCTTTGATAGGATAAAAGGCGGGTTTTATCTTGTTTTCGGATATCTCGAATATAGTATGTTCAGCTTCGTCCAGAATATTTTCTACGTCTTTTCCCGTATCATAGCTTTTGGTTATTATTTTTGTGGCAGCACCGATAAGTCCGCGCAAGATCGCTTTTTCCTTAACTATTTTTGAATAGTAGGTGACATTTGCGGCAGACGGAATGTTATCAACAAGTGAGGCCAGATATGATACCCCCCCGGCGCTGTCAAGTTGATTATTATTCTTTAGGGTATTGCTGAGGGTAATCAGATCACTCGGTTCATTCTTTTCATAAAGTTCAAGGATAGCGGAGAAAATTTTTCGATGTGATTCGCTATAGAAATCATTTACACGGAGTATTTCCAGAACGTTGTTAATAGCCTCATTTTCAAGTAAGATTGCCCCTATGACTGACCGTTCTGCCTCAATGTTCTGAGGTGGAATTTTATGCAAAGAAGGGTCTATATCTTTCATCTGATTTTTCTACTCTTCACCCACAACAGAGACCGTAATCTCAGCGGTAACTTCTGGAGATAACTTAACTTTCACAGAAAACTCTCCCGTACTCTTAATCGGCTCTTCCAGGACAATATTTTTCCTGTCAATTTCTATTCCCTGTTCATGGAGCGATTTCTCTATATCTTTGGTGGTTACGGAACCGAACAGCTTGTCCTGTTCTCCGATACGTTTGGAAATAGTGCAGGTTACATCGGAGAATTTTTCAAGCAATGATTCTGCTTTCTTTTTTTCACGCTCACGCTTATGTTCGATAAGCATCTTCTCATGCTTTAAGGCTTTTATGTTTCTGCTACTAGCCTCAATAGCCAGGTCCCTCGGAATAAGGAAATTCCTTGCATAACCATCGGTAACATTTAACATGTCTCCTGTTTTCCCGAGGGATTCGACGTTTTCTTTTAAAATAACCTTCATCTACAAACCTCCTATATAGAATAATTACTATGGTTTGCCCGGAAAGAAGAACATTCATGCAGGATGTTGTTTCATTTTTTTGTCGAGTTTCCTGAAATTAAGCCAAATGTCGAATAAACCCAGACCGACAACAAGCAAAAGTAAGAATTGCTGGCCGAAAATCAAGAAATAGCATATTATCCTAATGAATTCCGGAACTTTTTTCTTTTTAAAGAAAAAACTTATAATTGCAAGACCCTGAAACATATAAATGAACAAAAAAACGATCAGTAGGTTCAGGGCGACAATTTTAATCATTCCGGCAGCCACCAGAAACAGGGTGCCGGATAGTATTGCAAACCAGATCATCCAATCGGCCACCTTCCAGCATGCAAGGTTGCCAAAGTCAGGATACCACATCCCGCTTTTTTGGAAAATCAGTTTTCCTGCCAGAATGTTCAGCCATACTATAAAAGATGTGCTTATCAGGACAAGAGCGGGGAAGAGACTGATAATGGCCGCTCTTATCTGATCGGCATTTTCTTTAATCAGGTTAATCTGCTCTGAGGATATGTCGAGTTGAGAGTATAACCTTATATTTTCCTGTATACTTTCTGATATGTAAAATTCAATAAGACCCCATGGTGTTCTGCCTGTTTTTACATTGTAGTAGATCAGCACAGCAAAACACAGTGTTAAAAGAGCAACTGTCGAATGAAAGACAGTTTTTTCTATGGAATAGTTCTTTCTCAGTATCTCAGAAAGGATCAATCCGAGAGATCCTAACAGGAAAAAGAAAGGCAAGTTTACCTTTGAATCCAAAAATTTATAGCTTATTACAAGGACGAGCAACGACGCAACGAAAACGACCAGACCTTGAGTTCTACCCAGTTTTGAGTAATAATAGAGGATTGGGAATGGTATAAATATTAATCCAATGGAACCCACAATGGGAGTTGAAGAAACAGCTAAAAAGACGAATGAAGAAATAGCGATACCACGGATAAACTCTCTATGTAAGATTTTACTCCTTCCTTCCTTCAAGGTGTGATTCCATTTCCTAAATAGACCCTTTATGAAAGACATAAAAATCTAAAATGATTTATGTCTGTAAAAAATTAGCTATACCATATCCACTTTCTGATTCGGCCGTTTAGTCAGGCAATGATTAACTATAATAGATTAATTTCAAAGTAAAGTCGAAGCTCCCCAATGTAGCGTGCTTGTATGCACGTTGCACATTCCCCATGATTATACATCTGCATTTGGTGCTCGTTACGATTGCGTCAGCCTTCGGTCGTCACAAAAGGTACCAAGGCTATTATTCTGGCTTTTCTGATTTCTGAGGTTAGTTCCCTTTGGTGTTTAGCGCAATTTCCTGAGATTCTTCTGGGTACAATCTTGCCTCTCTCGGTGAGAAAAATTCTTAGTGTACCTGGATCTTTGTAATTCATTTTCATGTTTGAATTACTGCAAAATCTGCAGACCTTTCTTCTATGGAAAAACCTCTTCCCTTTTGTATAAGGCTTTTTTCTAATTTCCCTATTATTTGCCATTTTCTATTCGTTCTACTCCTTTTCTTCAGGTGATTCTTCCGGGGTTTTCTCCTCAGCTGTCTCTTTTTCTATATTTACTGGAGTAATCTCTTCTGTCTCTTCATCCTTGCCGGAATCGGCTATTTCCTTTTCAATTTCTTCCAGATCAACCTTTTCGGTTTTCTTTACAGAGAGGTATTTTAAAACCTTATCATCAAACTTCATGTTTTTTTCCAGTTCAACAACAACGGTTTTTTCACCAACAAAATCCACAAGGATGTAATATCCTTTTTGTTGTTTTTTAATCGGATAAGCCAGTTTTCTCTTGCCCCATTTTTCCACCTTAACTACAATACCTTTTAGATCTGTTATTATTTTACTGAGTCGTTCAACTACTTCGCCAATGTCATCATCAGGCAGATCGGGATGGGCAATAAAGATTGTTTCGTATCTTCTCAAATTACTACCTCCTCATTAATACGTATTAAGCGTTTTTATAACCGGCTGTTACTATAATATACTTTTATATAAATCAAGGTTTTTCCTCAAAATAGTTAGTAGGCGATGCGGGACTTGAACCCGCGGCCTCTGGTTCCGGAGACCAGTGCTCTATCCAACTGAGCTAATCGCCCATTAATTGAACGTGTCCAGCGGTTAGCAGACAGTCATGCTTCAAATTTCAATTTTTCAAAAATGTCATTATATACAATTGAACTGGAGGCTGACAGCTAATTTTCACTTATATAACGTGTTTGATTAATTTTCAATAATTTTCAGTAAGAGTAAAAACCCCTTCAGTTATGTGTCATATCTGCTGATGTTATTGAGCGGTATGTCTGCTGTTTATAAGACCATCGGACTCTTTATCTGGGATATGACAGTTCCGCTAAAATCTGCTTTGCCGGATAGCTTTTGTTCATGCTGTAGATATGGAGACCCCGTACATCATTTTTTATCAGGTTTTCAGTCTGGGTGATTGCGTATTCAATGCCGTATTTTTCTGTTTCTTCCGGTTTTTCTTTTAAACGATATATCTTCCGATTAAGCTCGGACGGTATTTTGGCTCCACAGAGGGATGCGATTCTACATGCCTGTTTATAATTCAGGATCGGGAAGATACCTGGAACAATCGGCACGCGGATTCCTATTTCTAAAGCTCTGTCCCTAAATCTGTAAAAATCTTCGTTGTTGAAAAATAGCTGTGTAATAATGAAATCTGCTCCAGCGTCCACCTTACGTTTCAGGTTGGCCAAATCAACTTCAAAACTTGGAGCCTCAATATGGCCCTCGGGATAACCGGCGACACCTATGGAGAAATCATCGTTTGATTTAATAAACTCAACCAGTTCATTGGCATGACTGAACCCCCCCTCTGTCCTGGTAAATTCAGTTTCACCTTCTGGTGGATCACCCCTCAGTGCAAGAATGTTTTTCATGTTCGCCTTTTTGAATTCACCGAGGATGCTGAAAATATCATCTTTTGAAGATTGTACACAGGTTAAGTGTGCCAGGACTTCTCTGTTAACCTCGCTTTTGACTTTAGATGCGATTTCTATTGATTTGTCTCGTGTACTTCCGCCGGCACCATAAGTAACTGAAATAAAGTCGGGGTTTAATTCATTGAGTTTCCGAATCGTTGAAAAAAGGCTCTTTATGTTCCCCTCTCTAACAGGAGGGAAAACTTCAAAAGAAAGGGTAAATTTTTTCTTTAGAAGCATGTCTTTTATCTTCATACCGATGAACTCCTCAAGGTTTTCCTTATGAAAATGTCATCAAGGATGACTATTGTCAATACATTTTCTGTGTATGGTTGAAATCCTTTAGTAAATTTGATATATTTATAAGAGTACTCTGAAAACACCAAGAACTTTGGGGGAAAGCTTCATACCTTAAAAAATGATCAAAATAAAGAAAATTATCTTTTTCACAGTGCTGTTTTGTATTTTCCTTCCTATTTCTCATGCTTGTGGCCTTATTAACATTCTTAACATCCGGTACTGGGCAGCTCCTGACTATACCAGGGTCGTGATTGATACCAGTAAGTCGGCGAAATTTAAAGTGACAAAGACTGCTCAAAAAATATCTATTGATTTCAAAAAAACTGTCTTTCCTAAAGCAATTCCGCACCTTTATGTTTTGAATAAGCCGGGAATCTACAAGATCCTGGTGATGCCGTTGCCTCGCGGTACAGTCAGAGTAGAATTGTGGCTGGCGGGCAATGTCGAAACAAAGGTGTTCAAGTTGGAGAAATTTCTCAATAAACCTAACCGTACAGTGGTTGACATCAGTCTCCCGGATGTAGAAAAAAAAGAGATCGAAGAAAGAAAACAGTTCAAAATTTCAAGGAAGGATAAGATAATAGTTATAGATCCAGGTCACGGGGGGGAAGATCCAGGGGCAGTTGGACGAAATGGAACAAAGGAGAAACACGTTGTCCTTAAGATTGCAAAGAAATTAAAAAACATACTGAACAAAGAGAAAGGTTATGTGGCTTTTCTTACAAGAAAAGGTGACTACTATGTGTCATTTAAGAAAAGATTGAAGATAGCAAGGGAATATGGCGCCGATCTTTTTGTAAGTATTCATGCAGATGCCTGCGGATACCGAAAATCAAGTGGAAGTTCTGTTTATTGTTTATCGACAAGGAGGGCAAGTAGTGAAGCCGCCAGGCTTTTAGCCAGAAGGGAAAACCTTTCCGATATTATTGCTGGTTCCCCCAACGGCCAGTATAACAATGAGTCTGATCCTATAACCCTCAATATGGTTCAAACAGAAACGAATAACCTGTCAAAGGCCTTTGGTTCCATTGTTCTTGGAAATATTAAAAAAGTGAACAACCTTAAGTTCTACAAAGTTCAAGAGGCTCCACTGATCATACTCAAATTGCCCGAAATTCCCTCTATTCTGGTGGAAACAGCCTATATTTCAAATTCAAAAGAAGAGTCCCTTTTGCGTAAACCTCGCTTTCAGTCTGAAATAGCACGGGTAATTGCTTCCTCCGTCATGGATTTCATTCCACCCTCCAAGCCAGCAAGTCCGACCCGTATCGTAAAAGATGACCATAAAAAATCAGCCCCCGTTTCAACACCACGGCAGAAAAGTTTTATATACGTTGTCAAGAGGGGAGATGCCCTGGAGAGGATTGCGAGAAGATACAACACCAGCATCAAAACGTTGTTACGGCTCAATAAATTGAAGCATGCCAATCAAATACACGTTAAACAGAAATTGAAGATCCCTGCCGTAGTGGAACCTAGAAGTTCTGTCTATATTGTCAAGAGGGGAGATACCCTGGAAAGGGTTGCCAGGAGGCACAATACTACTATTAGCACCTTGCTGAAGCTTAATAAGCTTAAGTTTAGAAACCGAATATATGTCAAACAAAGATTGCAGATTCCTGATTGACCGAAACAATAACGTCTGTTGATCCGGTTTATATTAACGTAAAATTTTAGATTAGATTTCCTTCTATCGCTTCCGCCATATGTTTTGCTATTTTTAAATTTCTTCCTTAACAATATTGATTCCTATCTCCTTCGTTGCGATATGAAGCCCTCAAAAATTTCATCCTAAGTTGAGCGATTTTATCAATGCCTTCTACGCCCATAAACATACTTTCTTGAAAGACGGCATTGTTGTATTACAAAAAATTTGTTTTAAAGTATTTCTTGCAAAAACTGATCCTAAAAGATAGAAAGTTGCTTGGTATTTTTTCTGTAGTGCCTTTATATTTCATGGGTTTTTACGACTAAAGAAAGAGAGCTTTTTAAAAGTAAAGAAAATGGCGAGAATAAAGAAACCAGGGCTAAGAGCTACTTACCTAAAGGACAGGCTATGGATTCCTTTTATTCAGCTGTGTTCTTCTGAAATGACTCTTTGTTTTGTCCTATCCATAGTGGTGGGAATTATTGCAGGGCTGGGGGCTGTTTTCTTCAGATGGCTAATAAAGTGTTTCAACTTTCTCTTCTTCAATAAGGGAGCAGTTGTTCTTGGTTTCTTAGATCAATATTATGTTATTATACTACCAGCAGTTGGGGGGCTACTAGTAGGATTAATAGTCTATTACCTCGCTTGGGAAGCAAAAGGAGAGGGGCCTTCCGAGGTTATGGAGGCTTTTACCGTTAGGAAAGGACGTATTAGATCACGTGTATCAGCAGCTAAATTGTTGGCTTCCGCAATATGTATTGGGAGCGGTGGCTCGGTTGGTCGTGAGGGACCAATTGTGCAGATTGGTGCTTCTTTTGGATCGACTGTGGGGCAATGGTTCAAATTGCCTGATGAATGGGTGAAGATGCTGGTACTCTGTGGGGCAGCAGGAGGTATCTCAGCTACCTTCAACGCTCCTATTGGTGGAGTCTTCTTCGCCCTTGAGGTTATTCAAAGGCGATTCATGACTCCCAATCTTGGCTTCATAGTAATCGGTTCGATTACAGCAGACTTTGTTGCCCATATCTTCTTAGGGGCACATCCTTCCTTTAGTATACCTTCCTACAGCATGGCAAGCTATTGGGAAATACTGCCTTATATTTTGCTGGGTATCGTCTCAGCCTTTGCTGCTCTCGGTTTTATTCGCTTTTTCTATAAATGTGAAGATTTGTTTAACGCCTTAAAGATTCCCGAATATCTCAAGCCAGTTATTGGTGGTGTCATTGTCGGCCTTATTGGTCTGTATTGTTTTGATGTTCTTGGAGTGGGTTACGGGGGAAGTTACGGGATAGGCGGGGCGTTCGTGGAGAGGGGAGGAGTTGATAAGGTTCTAGCTGGTGAAATTGGTCTTGTTACTCTTCTCATAATGACGATTCTGAAGATAGTTGCTACCTCAGCCACTCTCGGCAGTGGAGGCAGTGGAGGGGTATTTGCCCCATCGCTTTTTATCGGTTCAGTATTAGGTGGAGCTTTTGGAATAATAATCCATAGTCTATTTCCTGCAATTACAGCTTCCTCAGTGGGTGATGTTTCAGGAGCCTATGCTTTAGTAGGAATGGGAGCATTTTTTGCTGCAGCAGTGCGAGGACCAATCACTGCAGTTGCTCTTTTGTTTGAAATGACAAGAAATTATAACCTTATTTTACCCTTAATGACTGCTGTTGTTGTTAGCACTTTTCTTGCCAGCGTTTTCAACCGGGAGTCTATTTATACTCTTCGACTGGTGCGACGTGGCATTGATATTCACAAACAGGAAGAGGCTGATATCCTAAGTACTATTTTTGTAAAAGATGTAATGACAAGAGAAGTGGAAACTGTATTTGAAAATATGTCTCTAAAAGAGTTGTTGAAATTTACCCTTTCAAGTAAACATCTGGGTTTTCCTGTGGTTGACAGTAATGGATTACTTGCCGGGATAATAACAATTGAAGATTTCAAAGAGATTCTCTTTGAAGAGGAACTTGGACATCTCGTAGTAGTAAAAGAGCTTTTAACGACGAATGTTATTACTATTACCGAAAATGAAGATTTGGGTAGTGCTCTAAAGAAAATAGGGTTCAAGAATATAGAACAACTACCGGTAGTTGAGGAAAATAATCCAAGAAAGATAATAGGAATTCTTTCAAGGAGAGACATCTTTACTGCCTATAATAAGGCATTGATAGACAGGTCGTTAACTGAGGGTTCAAGGACCAAAAACTGAAAATAATAGCACATAAGTTTTGAAATTCGTGTCCTTTGTCAAGGAGCGAGCTGCGTAGCGGAATTTGCTGCCATGTATGGAAATCCTTTTGGGTAAGGCGTTATAGCTGTAGCACAGAGCTTTACCACTTCACGAGCAAACAGATGAAAATAGACAATTTATTATTGAAAAATAACGTGTTTTTGGCACCGATGGCGGGAATTACAGATCTCGTCTTCAGATTGCTTGTCAGGGAGTTCGGAACTTCCCTGTGCTTTACCGAGATGGTCAGCGCTAACGGTCTGGTCAGGGGGACAGAAAAAAGCTATCGGTATCTTGAATCCATGCCCGGTGATAAGCCTCTCGGCGTACAGATATTTGGTTCTGACCCCGGTGTACTTTCCGAAGCCGCAAGAATAGTGACAGACAGGGGCGCCGATCTTGTGGATATTAATATGGGCTGTCCCGTAAAAAAGATTTTAAAGACCGGAGCGGGGGGGGTCTTGATGAGGGATCCTTCCAAGGTTGCAGTTATACTGCAAAGCATTAGAAAGGCAACATTCCTGCCAGTAACGGTTAAGATGCGTTCGGGGTGGAGTAACGACGAGATAAATGTCCTGGAGATAGCCCGCGTTGTTCAGGATTGTGGTGTCGATGCTGTGGTCCTGCATCCCCGTACAGTGAATCAGGGATTTGGGGGCAGGGCGGACTGGAGACTTATAGCAAGTCTGAAAAGAAGTTTGAATATCCCTATTATTGGGAGTGGGGATGTAATAAGGCCCGAAGATGCCCAGAGGATGCTCGATGTGACGGGGTGTGACGGTGTGATGATAGGGAGAGGGATTTTGGGTAACCCATGGATTGTAAGGGATGTAGTAGGATATCTTAAAAATAAAAACGTCTTTTTACCACCTGCTTTGCATGAAAGAGAAGATATGATTAATCGGCATTTGAACATGAGTGTAAAATTTTTTGGTGAAAAGACTGGATTAAGAAAATTCCGTAAGCATCTGTTGTGGTATACAAAGGGCTTGAAAGGAAGTTCCCGGTTCAGGGAAACGGTCGTCAAAATAGATAGGAAAGAATCTCTCTTGACTATGGTTCACGACTATTTTCAATCTATCAGTGAAAAGGAGGAAAATGGCCGGTGTCTGTAAAAACAAAAGTGAAAAATCTCTAAACGTTAAAACTTAATACTGGATGAATGAACCAGTATTGAATGTGCCGGTGGCAAACCTGTCTATGCCGGAATAGCAGACAGACTGCGGTGAAGTTGCTTCTTGTCCATTTTCGGGATACTTGAGAGCTTAACGCTTACGAAAAAAATAAGGTCTTGACTTTCACGGGTTGAATTGGCATAATTCTAACTGT
>CAZYTP010000019.1:0-23212 GCA_964650385.1 uncultured Syntrophales bacterium
CTTTACTGAAATGTCAACAAGCGTATCCAGGGTCGGAGAGCTTGTTGGCGAGATTACCGCTGCTTCTCAGGAGCAATCACAGGGTATTGACCAGGTTAACAAGGCAGTAGCCGGGATGGACAAGGTAACCCAGAGCAATGCCGCAAATGCCGAAGAATCGGCCGCTGCATCGGAGGAGATGAGTGCTCAGGCGGAGCAAATGAAGGTATCCGTAGGTGAACTGGCAACTTTGATTGGCGGGAACGGAAACGGAGCAGGAAGAAAGGGGTATGCAATAAACAGAAAGGAGAGAGTTACTGATAGAAAAGTCTTCAAGGGTAGAGAAGTAGCACTTCCTGGCGCAAAGGGAGTCAGACCCGATCAGATTATTCCCATGGAAGAAGGGGATTTTAAGGATTTCTAACCCCGTTTTACCATTTTTGCGAGTCTGCCCATTTTATGAACTGAACAGCGAGCGTATTCCCCGCAACTTATTGCGGGGAATACACTCGCTGTTTGAGTTTTGAATTGTTGTTATTTAGATTCCTCTTTTTCGTATTCGTATTTGTCATAGGTGTCGAGATCGGGGGTGAAAATAACGACGCTGTGATCTTCTATCTTGACAGTTGTCCTGGCTGAAAGGATAGAATACCAGATTCCTATATCATTCCCCTTGGTGTCCAGTATAGTAAATCCATGTAAGGATTGGTTGATTTCAGAAACCTTGGCCTGCATATTGTCAACGAGGGCCTTGAGGGTTTGAGGGGTAAATTCCACTTTCTTCCACAATGTAGAATTGAGAGAATAGCGTTTGTCTATTCCCATTATTGCATTAGGATAGACATCAGAACCGCTTGTGTAGTAATTGAGGCCGGGATTTACCTGATAGGTTTCAAAAGCATGCATGACATTTCCATCCGGTACTATTTTACCGTAGTTTCCGAGACCCAGACCTGCACACCCAAAAGAGAATAGAATCAAGAGGATGCACATTGTACTAAGTACTCTTTTTTTTGATTTCAACATGATTAATACCTCCTGTTAAAGTTTAAAGTAGCAATAGCATAATACTCACGAGGTAGAAGTAGACATATTTTCTCACAAATAATCAAGGATAGCAAGGGTTGTTGAAGGATCGCTTTAGTTCAGGGAATGCCGGATTTTCAGAATAACATCTTTTGTTTTCCGAAAACAGGCAAAAAACAGGTTTCGAGTTTGCCAGATATCATGATTGTTAACTTTCGGTGCGCTCTTTAACGGCTTCCTTTTCAAATGTATCGGCGGATGCAGATATGTCTTTTTTGAAATACAGGGGATAGTATTTCCTGAGTGTGGCCATTATTTCTTCATAGGGCAGGTCAGGAAAGTGACCCCGATCATTAACATATTCCACGTGTTTCTTTCCTTCTGTGTCAAATTCATGGAATATGGAATCGTTGATCCCGTCAAAATCGATAGGGTGGACACCGAATCGCTTGCAAAGGGAACTGTTGAACGTGGGAGTCGCCTTGACCCATTTGCCATTTATAAACAGTTCCGAGTAGCCGTGAAAAATAAACAGGTCTGCTTGCATCAGGCTTTTCAGCCGTTCCGTAGTCAGATGATTTCGGACATCGGCAAATCCGAGGCGGCTGGGAATTCCCAGAGCACGTGCCATTGCCGAAAGAAGAACTGCCTTTTCTATGCAGAAGCCGGACTTTTTAGCCAGAACGACACTGGCTCTGAATTGTTCAGGAGATGCATTGATATTATAAGGGTCATATCTGATCTGGTCACGAACGGCATAGAATATCTTGACTGCCGTTTCAATCTGTGTCGCTACGCCTTTTGCAGATTCTCGTGCAAATTCAATTATAAGCGGCGAATCGCTATCAATGAATTTAGTTGGTTGAAGATATATCCGAAAATCCTCTGAAAACAATTTTGTTCTCACCATGCCCCCAATGATGAAACAATTGAAGTTGAATGTTAAATAACGATAAAAACAATTAATGTCAAGTAAACCACCATCAGAAGTTGTTTCCTTGCTTTTTGCTGATTAAAGATCGCATGATTGTTTTCTGCCAGATTACATTGTCAGGACTGCATGTATAAAATCAGAATGTGTATGATATGGATATCGCCCCGTACTGCTGTCCGACTTTCTGGGACTTGAATTCTTTCGTTCGGTAGACATATGAGTACGTAATCTTAAATCGGTGGATGATAATTCCGATTCCCCCGACAAAATCGGCGACAAAATGTTCCTTGTCGACACTGTGACTGTCGCGAAATGTGTTCCCATCAAGAAAGATGTTTCGTGCGATGGCATTTCCGTCGACGGCAAAAAAAACATGGATGCCGAACCGGTGGAGGGGCCGAAAAAAGCGCGGATCGTCAGTCTTTATGGGAGCGTTACTGTCCGAGCCGGGCCTGATGATAAATGTCCCGAAATCATCCGGGAGGTTCCATCCAAACCGTACCTGGGTCCCCACATTGGCACCGGTGAAGGCGTTTCCGATACCACATCCTATGTGTGGGATGCAGTCTGAAGCGAGGTTATGTGTATATTTCATCTGTAACACCCGCCATTTACGCTCGAGGAAGATATTAAGAATCGGTTCATCATGGAGCTGGTGGTCCCACCCCTTAGGGTCGGGTGCATCGATCCACTTGTGGATGAGTTTCTGACAGTCCTCTGCATA
Organism: uncultured Syntrophales bacterium; assembly: GCA_964650385.1. Lineage (GTDB taxonomy): Bacteria > Desulfobacterota > Syntrophia > Syntrophales > JADFWA01 > JAUSPI01. The sequence continues at coordinate 2,664 of CAZYTP010000019.1, forward strand.
GGAATGGCGTCCGACAATGCCCACACCAAACTCAAGGGTGTCCATCTGATAATCGTTCTTGCTGTGGAATCCGAGCGCCAGATATGTTACGCCTGCATACGGGCGATCGTCTTTGATGAGGTCGCTCCGGTCTGTATCATCAGGGGTATAAATGTTCTGCCCAAGGGAAAGTGAAACCGATCGCTGGCATCCCGGCTTATTCAAATACGAGAGCCGTTCGATAAAGGGGCAGCTCCACGCAGGGATGAGTGGATTGTTTCGATAGTCCGAGAGATCGCGTGAGATCCATGATAGCTTGGTCCCGTGGGTATAGTAACGATCAGTGTTGTCGAACCCGAACAGATCGTTTTCCAGATACAAAGTAACGGTGTCTGCCTGTCGCGCTTCATTTTCTTCAGCGCGAGCCTGCCAGGGCAAGATGAACATGAGACTCAGAATAAATATAAGGGTCATTTTTGTACGCATAATTTCATCATTGCTCTTATTATTTTCACATGTGGTCCGGGTATTGATGTGAGGGATTATATCTGATCTGGTCATGAACGGCTTAGAATATCTTAACCGCTTTTTCAATCTCTATCGCTGCTTCTTTTGCAGATCCTCGTGCGAATTCGATTATCACCGGGAAATTACCACCTTGTAACCTCCGGAAGTGAGGGCATCTATCAGTTGTTCTATATGGTTGGAATCACGGGTTTCCACTTCCAGTTCAACGCGACTCAAGCCCAGGGGCAGATGACGCCCCATACGATCATGATGAATATGCAGAACGTTGCCTTGATGGTTACCCACCACATTCAGGAGTTCCGCCAAAGCACCCGGAATATCCTCCAGTTGAACCGAAAATCTCAAAATGCGACCGGTCCGGAATAATCCCTGATGGAGAATTCTTCCCAGCAGATGACTGTCTACATTGCCGCCACTAATGACAAGAACCACTGTCCACTCCGGCAGGCAGCGAAGCCGGTCGCCCGCCAGAGCCGCCAGGGTAACCGCACCGGCCCCCTCGGCCAGTACTTTCTTATGTTCCAGCAGTTCGAGCATGGCCGCGGCAATCTGCTCTTCTTCCACGGTTACGATATCATCCACCAGGCGTTCTATCATGGTGAAGGTCAGTTTGCCCGTCTGTTTGACGCTGATGCCGTCTGCCAGAGATTTTCTGGCTGGTATGGCAACCGGTTTGCCGAGGCGTCGGGCAGCAAGAGCCGAGGCGCAGGCGTCCGTCTGCACGCCAATAACTCCTGCCTGCGGCCGAAGTGATTTCACCGCAGTGGCAACTCCGGCGATCAGTCCGCCGCCGCCTATGGGGACAATAATAGAGTCAACTTCAGGCAGCTCTGATAAAATTTCAAGACCAATGGTCCCTTGGCCGGTGATAATATCCTCGTCGTCATAAGGATGGATGAAGGTGCGGCCTTCTTCTCCCAGTTTTCGGGCATGGGCTAAACTCTCTGTCAGGTTCTTACCGTTTAGAATTACCTGAGCACCATAGGATCGGGTGGCCATCTGTTTGCTGATGGAGGCCCATTCCGGCATGACAACAATAGCGGGAACGCCCATGAGATAGGCGGCATGGGCCACCCCCTGGGCATGATTTCCAGCCGACGCTGCCACCACGCCCCCTTTGCTGAGATGGTCGCGGATTTTTGCCAGCTTATAGTAAGCTCCTCGAAACTTGAATGAGCCGGTCTTTTGAAGATTTTCCAATTTCAGGTAAACACGTACACCATACTTTTCGCTGAAGTAATTGGAGTAGACCAGCGGAGTTTTGATTGCCGCACCGTCAAGCACCTCAGCTGCTCGCTCAATAGCTTGTAGTTGAACCATTGTGGGGGTTTTATATTTTTCTAAGGATTCCCTTTTGGGTGGGGGAAGTATAGAGTGAAATGTCTTTGTGTGTCAAGAGAAAGGACTGTAAAATGTTGTAACCGCTTGTGAAACTGTCAGAGGGTGGATTGAAGGAAAGTATTTTCAAAGTCCGGTGACCGGGAGCGCACCCGCAAGCCCCGCCTTACAGGCGGGGTAAGAGGCGCAATATAAAACAAACATATTCCTTACCGGGAAGCCCCGCCCTGTGGGCGGGGAGATTTACATAAGAGTGAAGTTCCGATAGTTGCCCCTTCAGGGTGCCTTCGAAATGGCAAGGAATCACCTTCTGTGTTTGTCATGTTACTTCATAAACTGCCCCGGCGCTTGTGGCAAGATGAATCTTCACAATCTCACCCTCTTTTAGAAACTCGGGGAACAGTTCGACGTCCTTACGGTTTACGATAAAACCTATCGTGCCTACTTCTTTAATGTCCGGTTCCCGGTCAAGGGGTGCCTCGTAAAAGTACGGCACATAAATCTTTTCACCTTCGTAACTTCCGGGAGACTCAATAATACCGACTGAGTTAACTTTATACTTTTTTTCTAATTGCTGTCTTTTATTCATCATATTGTGTTTAAAAACAGATGAGCCAAGGGCAGACTTTTATGTTCCAAACGTAACCTTAAATACGGTGCCGCCGTCTCTTTCAATCTCCATTGTTCCTTTAAGTTGAGTAACCAGAGCGCGGACTAAATGCAATCCCAGTGTCTTTGCATTGCTGATATCCAAATCTTCCGGGAATCCTGTACCGTTGTCACTGACAGCCAGTGTCAATCTGTTATCACCATCAGGAAGAAAGTCGATAGTAATCTCTCCTTTCTTACCCTCAGGAAAGGCATGTTTAAGTGCATTGGAGAGCAGTTCATTTACAATCAAACCGCAGGGCACGGCCTTGTTAATATCTAAAAATACATCAGAACAGTTGACGTTGAACCTAACGGTACGGAGATCAATGCCGTAGATACGGAAGAGGTATCGAGCCAGGCTTCTTATATAATCGTCAAAGTCAATCTTTGACAGGTCTTTAGACTGGTAGAGCTTTTCATGTATCGATGCCATGGAGAAAATACGGTCCCTGCTCTCCTTGAACATTTCAAGGGATTCCTTATCCTTTACATATTCTGACTGGAGATTGAGGAGGCTGGAGATTACCTGCATGTTATTCTTCACCCTGTGGTGTATCTCCTGGAGAAGCACTTCCTTTTCTTTTAAAGATTCTTTGAGTTGTTCCTCCCCAAGCTTTCGTTCGGTGATGTCCATAAAAGATGCTACGCTTTTATTGGTTCCTGGAATAACATCTACAGTGACAAGAATGTCTTTAACAGCGCCATATCTATCAACAAATCTAAACTCATAATTTCTCGGGGCAGAGGTGGAATCAATCCTTCGCAACCTGTGATATTCTTTCATTCTTTCCAGGTCTTCTTTTGCTACAAACTCTGTCCAGCTTTTCCCCCCTTCTATCTCCTCTTTGGAATATCCAAAGAGCTGTTCAAATTCCTTGTTTACCGTAGAAAGGATAGTATCCTCCTCAACAATCATGGTGGCCGCGCCCGTATTCTCAAATACACTGCGGTATCTCGATTCAGACTCCCGCAGCTCCTCCACTGCACGCTTGCGGTCGGTGACGTTTATTGATGTTATGATAGCTCCTTCAGGAAAGGGAGCTATCTTTATGTCAAGAAATTTATTCCCATATTCTTGCTCGACGAATTCTTTGGATATGCCTGATCTGATACATTCCAGCAATTCCTCAAACATATCAGTTTTGTGCTTCGCTGCATAATCCTTATACATCACATCATTATTAATATTCGGCAATCTACCATCCGACTTTTTTCTTGCCAGGTTGTATTCAGTTATCTTTGCTTCACGATCCACGATGACAGTGTCAACAGGATTGTTATCAAATAATGCACGGTAACGATCCTCACTTTTCCGCAGGGCTTCCTCCGCCTGTTTACGGACGGTGATATTCTCGATGGTGCCTTCGTAGTGGAGTATTTCGCCGCTGGCGCTGCGCACGGTGCGTACGTTTTCTGAAACCCAGATCTTGCTGTGATCCTTACAATAGTACTGACATTCAAAATTGGATATGATACCATGTTTTCCCAGCAGGCGCTGGAACTCATCTCGACGATCAGGGTCGACATAAATTTGCTGTTCAATATTGGTGATACTGGTTATCAGATCTTCGGGTGACTCGTAGCCTAGCATTTGTGCCATTGCTTGGTTTGCTGTAATAATGCGCCCATCAGGTGTGGTTTGAAATATGTCTTTAGAGGCATATTCGAAGATATCTCGGTATTTTTTCTCTGCTTGCTTCAGTGCTTCCTTGGTTTTCTTACGTTCAACGGATTCTCTTTCTAATTTCTTGATTCTTCGTTCCAGTTCCTCGTAAGTCGGTTTTCGCTCCACTTGAAAAACCTCCAAATTTTTCCAAAAACGACCTTAAATTTCTTTCGTCCCAAGAGAAGAAAGTAGAAAACAACTTCCTCTTTTTGTGCCCGTTTTGATCCTCTTTGGCGTAACGCAAAAAAAAGGGGGAAGTTTTAAGTAACTTCCCCCAAATCACTGATATTTATGGTGGGCCGTAGGAGATTTGAACTCCTGACCAACTGATTAAAAGTCAGCTGCTCTACCAGGCTGAGCTAACGGCCCATCAAATGCGTATTGAAATTGCACCTTCTAACAGGAAGCCACTTTAGTTGTCAACAAGAAACTATCTAATTAGTAAAAGGATTTTCTACGATGATTGTTTCCTCTCTACCCGGTCCTACAGAAGCAACAAATATCTTGACTCCAGTAAGTTCCTCAATTCTTTCCACATATTTTCTGGCATTAATGGGAAGTTCCTGAATATTTCTGGCCTTGCTTATATCTTCAGTCCAACCTTCCATTTCTTCATAAATAGGCTGACATTTGGATAATATCTGCAGGTTTGATGGAACTGATTCCGTGAATTCTTTTCCGTCGACCTTGTAACCGACACAGATCTTCAATTTTTCAATACCGGTCAGGACATCGAGCTTTGTTAATGCTATCCCGGTGATGCCGGAGATCCTGGCTGACTTTCTGATCATAACGATGTCAAGCCAGCCACAACGGCGTTTTCTTCCGGTAGTGGCACCAAATTCCATTCCGACTTTCTGTATTCTCTCTCCTATATCATCGGAGAGTTCTGTAATAAATGGACCTCCTCCAACTCTGGTAGTGTAAGCCTTACATATTCCCACTACAGCGCTTATTTTTGTAGGTCCTATGCCGCTTCCGCAACAGGCATTGCCGGCTACGGTGTTAGAAGATGTAACGAAGGGATAAGTGCCGTGGTCTACATCAAGATGATTTCCCTGGGCACCCTCAAAGAGGATATTGTTTCCTTTTTCTATCTCTCTGCTCAGAATGATCGAAGTGTTTGCTGCGTATTGTCTTAGACGATCTGCGTATTCTCTGTATTCGTCATAGATTACCTGCTCGTCGACCGGTTCCTCCTTGAAAAATTCCGTCAGGAAGAAGTTTTTTTCCTCAACGTTCCTTTTCAGTTTTTCCCGAAATACCTCGTCATCAAGGAGGTCGCAAAGCCTTATCCCTATCCGTGTGACTTTATCTTCATAACATGGCCCGATCCCCCGTCCGGTGGTTCCTATCTTTTTGCCACCCTTTCGGGACTCACGGGCGATATCCAGCCTCCGGTGATACGGCATGATGATATGAACATCCTCACTGACGAAGAGGGTTGTGCTTGAGGGAAAGAGGTTTCGGCTTTTGAGATTATCAATCTCCTCTATGATGACCTTCGGGTCTAAAACCACACCATTTCCTACAATACAGATTTTATTGTTGTGAAGTATCCCGGATGGTATCAGGTGGAGAATCGTCTGCTCACCTTTTACCACGAGGGTATGGCCCGCATTGTTTCCCCCCTGAAATCTTGCGATGACATCTGCACTTTCTGCGTACAGATCGACAATTTTACCTTTGCCCTCATCACCCCACTGAGTTCCGACAACAATAACCGCTTTTGCCATAATATGCCTCCAATTAATCTTTTATAATTAAGGAGATGTGTTGTGCAAATTTTTATATTTCCAGTTGAGTTACTGAAATCATATTGGGCAGCTTCTTGAGTTTGTTGATAACCTCTTCAGATACCACACTGTCTGTACTCAGGACAACGAGTGCTTGTCCATCGACCAACTCACGGCTCAACTGGAGCCCTGCAATGTTAACATCATTTTCCCCAAGGGTTGTACCGATGTTGCCTATGACACCCGGTCTGTCGTAGTTGTATATCACGAGCATGTGACCTTCCGGGATTGCCTCAAGGGTGAATTTATCAATCCTCACAATCCTCGGATCCTGCTTTCCGAAAATTGTTCCTGCAGCGTAACTTTCTCCGCTGGTCGTTTTTATAGTGAGGGAAATCATGCTGGTGTAATCCTTTACACTGCTGCTCTTCGATTCGATAACATTTATGCCTCGCTCTTTTACGATGACGGGTGCATTGATAAAATTGATATTTTCGCTGAGTAGCGGTGTCAGAAGTCCCTTTAACAGGGCGGTCGTGATTGGCGCTACTGTGAAGTTAAGGATCTCTCCGCTGTATTCGACAACAACTTCTTTTATTCCTCCAGAGACAAGCTGGGCCTGAAATTTCCCGAGTTTCTCAGCAAGTACCAGGTGCGGCCGTATTATTGTGAGTATTTCTGCACTGACTGAAGGGAAGTTGACAGCATTTTTTATTGTCCCGTCCGTGAGATATTCGACTATTTGTTGGGCAATAGCTATGGCAACATTCCTCTGGGCCTCGTCCGTCGAGGCGCCCAGATGCGGTGTGCAGATAACATTATCGAGAGAAACAAGGTCCCAGTTCTGTGTGGGTTCTTCTTCAAAGACGTCGAGTGCCGCACCGGCGACTTTCCCGGAGACAAGAGCATCATAGAGGTCTTTTTCTTTTACAATTCCTCCCCTGGCACAGTTGATAATGAAAACGCCTTGTTTCATCTTGGCAATCATATCGGCGTCGATCATTCCCTTTGTTTCCTTTGTAATCGGAACGTGTACGGAGATAAAATCTGAACTTTCTAAAAGCTCATCCAGGGTAACGAGGGTGATACCGATCTTTTCTGCCACATCCGGAGATATGAATGGATCGTAAGCGATCACATTCATTTTCAAGCCCAATGCCCGGCTGGCCACGATGGAGCCAACCCTCCCAATACCGACAATTCCCAGGGTCTTATTGTAGACCTCAGTGCCCATAAATTTTTTCTTTTCCCACTTTTTGGATTTTATGGAAGCTGTGGCCTGGGGGATGTTCCTTGCGAGGGAGAGCATCAGCGATATGGCATGTTCCCCTGTAGTGATGGTGTTACCACCGGGGGTATTCATCACCACGACACCCCTCTTACTCGCCGCATTAACGTCAACATTGTCAAGCCCTATTCCGGCTCTTCCTACTACCTTGAGATTGTCCGCCTTATCTATGAGTTCCTTGGTAACCTTTGTAGCACTTCTTATGGCGATGCCGTCGTAATCCTTTATTATCCCTTTAAGCTCGTCAGGTGTGAGATTTGTCATTACATCAACATCAATCCCTGGAGCATTTTCAAATATTTCTATTCCCTCCTTGGCGAGGGTGTCACTTACGAGAACTTTTTTCATTTTATGTCTTTCTCCTGCTTTACAAATTTTTGACATGACCTGTAAGCGGTCACAGCTAAGCATGAAAATCCCCCTTACCACCTTTACCAAGTGGAGTACAGGGGGATTTTCATATAAAACATAGAATTAACATTTCTCATCCCCACTATATTTTTGAGAGATAAGAAGTCAGTCCTTCTACAATATTTCCTATAACTTGGCAATTTCCTCCAAGTATGCTCTTTCCAATGCCTCTACTGCTGTCTTTATGTCTGATGGTTCAACAGTTGGACCGCACCAGAAACGGAATCCGGCAGGGGCGTCCCTGTAAGAATTGACGTCATGGGCGGCATTTTCTTTGCTCATCTTACCCGTAACACTTTTAGCAAGAGCGCTCTGTTCTGCCACGGATAGTGATGTAAATTTCTCATCCGTAACTACGAGACAGACAGAGGTGTTTGAGCGAATTTCCCTGGATTCAGCAAGAAAACCAATCCAGGCAGTCTTTTCAACCCATTCTTCGATAACTCTTAGATTAGATTTACTTCTCTCGATAAGACCATCTAACCCTATATCTCCGGCCCAGTTTAGGACATCAAGGTAGTCTTCAACGCAAAGCATTGAAGGCGTGTTTATGGTGCTTCCTTCAAAGATAGCCCTGTTAACCTTGCCACCTTTTTTTATTCGGAATATTTTTGGCATCGGCCATGGGGGATCGTACGATTCCGCTCTCTCGACGGCTTTTGGACTTAAGATAAGTACACCATGAGCAGCTTCACCGCCAAGGCATTTTTGCCAGGAATATGTGAGTGTGTCGACCTTTGACCAGTCGATATCCATTGCAAATGCACAACTTGTGGCATCACAGAGTGATAAACCTTCCCTCTCCTGCGGGATCCAGTCCCAGTCCGGAATTTTGACTCCGCTGGTGGTTCCGTTTGCAACGAAGACCACGTCGCCTTTCCAGTCTACCTCTTTAAAATCCGGGATTTTGCCGTAATCTGCTTCAATGATCGTTGGGTTGAGTTTTAATTCATTTTTAATGTCGTTAGCCCAACCTGAGCTAAAGCTTTCCCAGACAAGCGCAGTCACTGGTTTGGGGCCGAGAAGTGTCCACATGGCAGCTTCAAATGCCCCGGTGTCAGACCCGGGAAATATTCCGAGCAAATAATCTTCCGGAACCTTCAATAACTCCCTGCTTTTACGGATTGCCTCTGCCAGCTTTCCCTTGCCGAGAGCACTTCGATGAGAACGCCCAACGGGGGCATCTTTTAAGACATCAAAACTCCATCCCGGTCTCTTACTGCAGGGTCCTGAACTAAAATTTGGGTTATGCATAACACCTTCCCCTTAAATTTCTACATTAAGAACCACATATCAGAAATGTTTTTATTACTCAAGATATTTCGGGTCTGTAATTGGTATTGACCGGAGTATAAAAAGAACATATATTGAGGCGTTCTGTCTACAAAAAAGGACATACGGGATGCGCTACAGGTTAGCGGAGGAGTCCACAATTGAAAAAGATAAAAACCACATTTTTCTGTCAGAATTGCGGGTATCAATCACCGAAGTGGCTTGGTAAATGTCCCTCCTGCAGTGAATGGCACCGCTTTGTTGAAGAGGAGATAAGGAATTCCGGTTCAGGTATCTCCCAAGAGCTCCAATTCAATGAACCCCCAATGCCTATTGATGCCATCGAGGCCGATGAGAGGGAGAGGATCAAGGTCGGAATTGATGAAGTGGACAGGGTGTTAGGTGGCGGCATCGTAGGCGGTTCCGCCATACTTGTCGGTGGTGATCCGGGGATCGGGAAATCGACGCTTCTCCTCCAGGTCATGCAGAATCTGGCCCAAAAAGGGCTCAACGTTCTCTACATCACCGGGGAAGAATCGGCACGACAGATAAAACTCAGGGGGAAAAGGGTCGGTGCCTCATCAAAAGGGCTGCTTGTGCTGGTCGAGATCGATTTAGCAAACATCCTCAAACATATTAAAGAGATAGAACCGCAGGTCGTGGTGGTCGATTCGATTCAGACGGTATATTCTTCCGCGCTCTCTTCCGCTCCCGGCAGCGTGGGGCAGGTGAGGGAAGCCTCGGCGCGGCTTATCCTCCTTGCGAAAAAAACGGGGATACCCGTATTCCTTATCGGTCATGTTACCAAAGATGGGGCTATTGCCGGGCCGAAGGTGCTGGAACATATGGTGGATACCGTCCTCTATTTCGAAGGAGATTCAGGACATGCTTACCGGATTATAAGAGGGATAAAGAACAGATACGGGCCGACCAACGAAATCGGTGTCTTTGAAATGAGAGACAATGGCCTGAATGAAGTAGCAAATCCCTCAGCGTTTTTCCTCGCTGAAAGACCTGAAGGTGCTGCCGGGTCCGTAGTTGTACCGAGTATCGAGGGAACGAGACCGATACTGGTGGAGATTCAGTCGCTGGTAAGCCCCACGAACCTGGGTATGCCGAGGAGAACGGCCATAGGGGTTGACCATAACAGGGTGTCTCTGCTGGTTGCCGTTCTTGATAAGATATGCGGTCTTCATCTGGGCAATCACGATATTTTTATTAACGTCGCCGGTGGGGTGAAGGTGGATGAACCCGGAGTTGATATAGGGATAGTGTCTTCTATTGCCTCCAGTTTTCTTGACCGTCCGATAGATTCGGGTACCGTGGTTTTCGGTGAGGTCGGTCTCACGGGAGAGGTTAGGGGAATAAGTCAGATGGAAAGCAGGATTAAGGAGGCGGCACGAATGGGATTTAACCGATGTATCCTTCCAAAGACCCTCTCGCGCAGTGTAACTTCGGAAACGGAGATGAAACTTGTAAAGATAGGCAATCTCAAGGATTTACTGGAGCACCTTTTTTAATCTTGTTACAAAAAAGCAAGGCCTGATCCCAAGAGGTAAACCCCAGACCCCGAGGTGTGTCCATGAAGAAAATACTTGTTGTTGATGACGAGAAAGACATTGTAGACTTGATTGCCTATAACCTTGAAAAAGAAGGGTTCGCAGTCCTGAAGGCCTATGATGGAGAGGAAGCTCTGGAGCTGATCGGGTCCAAAGACCCCCATCTGGTTATCCTCGATCTTATGCTTCCGGGAATCCGGGGGTTGGAAGTCTGCAAATTCATCCGGAAAAATCCGGAGACCGCCTCCTTGCCCATTATTATGCTTACAGCAAAGGGGGAAGAGATCGACAAAATCCTGGGTCTTGAGATGGGGGCTGATGATTATATCACCAAGCCTTTCAGTGTGAGAGAACTGATAGCTCGTGTACGTGCGGTGCTCAGGAGGGTTGAATCACAAAAAGAGACAGAGGCAAAGGAAACTTTTACCTTTAAAAGTATGCATATCGACTACAATACTTATGAAGTTACAGCTGATGATAAAAAAGTTGATCTGAGCCCGACAGAATTCAGGCTTCTGAAATTCTTCTCCCAACATCCGGGAAGGGTTTACACCAGGGATCAACTTCTGGATCATGTGTGGGGTGATGAAGCCTTTGTGGAACCCAGAACTGTGGATGTTCATATCAGACGTCTGAGAGCACAGATTGAAAAAGATACAGAAAATCCGGAGTATATTCTCACGGTAAGAGGAGCCGGCTATAAATTCGCAGATAACACGTAGGGGCGTATTGCATACGCCCCTACGTGTTGTTTCTATCGTGTCATTTCCGGCTTGACCGGGAATCTAGCTATGAAAAACCGGTTTGTGTAGGGCAAGTTCCCTGCCTATGCCAAGCCTGCGCGGCAGGCAGGCCTTCTATGCGCAATTTTCTAACCGGCCAGTACTGCATAAGGGTAATTTTCTTCTATTCTATTTTGATCTTATCTGTCAAAAGTGTATAATAAAGTCATTTACAATAGTTTTCGGGAGGCGATCATGAAATCTGACCCCAAAGTGGATTTTTGTTTTCATGTATTAGGGAAAACCATACCTGTGGATCACGGATTTGCCCTTCATGGGGCGATCAGCGATGTCTTGCCGCATTTTCATGAAGATCAAGCAGTCGGGTTGAAACCGATACGTGGAAGATATATCGGCAACGGCATGCTGGATATTTCTCCTTACTCGGATCTGATTCTTCGTTTACCCGTTGGTCGTATTTCTCAATATATTCAGTTGGCAGGAAAACGGCTGGAAATTCTGGGGCAAAACCTGGCAATCGGCACGCCAAAAACCAGGGCGCTTATTCCCGCCGTCGCGCTATATTCCCATCTGGTGACAACAAGAAATGGAGACAACCAGAAAAGATTTGAAAAAGAGATTGCAAAACAAATGGCTAACTTGAATGTCCGGGGCCAATTTTCGGTTCGAGAGAGAAAAACCTTTCGTGTCCACGGCAAGCAGGTTGTCGGATACGCCCTCCTGGTCTCCGAATTAAACGCTGAGGAGGCTATAAAACTCCAGGAAAACGGGCTTGGCGGACGCCGAAAAATGGGCTGCGGATTCTTTGAGCCTTACGAGGAATAAACAGCAAAATGCAATACAAGCACCTTTTGGCAAAGAGCAGCAAAGACCCAGATAATCCCAGACCGGAAGAGACCCTTGTGGGGCATACGGAGGCGGTGATGGAGGCCGCTACAGTTTTCGATGAAGTCTTAACGGAGGGAATTATTTCTATCCTGGGCGGTGAATTTAGCAAAGAATTATGGAGGAACGCCTTGTTCTGTTCAGTTTGGCTGCATGATCTTGGTAAGGCAAACGATCACTTTCAAAAAATGATCCGCAACCGTACTTATCAACAGGGCATTCGCCATGAGGCGTTGGGAATAGTAGTGGCGGCTGAATTCCTTTCCCCTTGGCTTAAACATGTCTGGTCCCAAAGAAATTATCCTGAATGGTTCTGGCCTTCAATTATCTTTGCTGTAGCAGGCCACCATCTGAAATTTCCTGATAAAAAGGATCGTGGCGGGATAGATGTCACTTTCTTGGGTGATCATCCACAATTGGAAGAGTTTTGGAAAATCGGACAGGAATTGTTCGGTATGAATAGCAAGCCAATCACAAGCAAGCGCACCTATTCCCTTCTTGCATTTGGTGGTATTGAAGAGAAGCTGAGGAAACTTAGAAGGAGCTTCGACCGGGATTTTACCTCAGTGCAGAAGCTCTTTATTGCCTCCCTTAAAGCCTGTCTAATGTGCGCCGATGTGGCTGGTTCCGCTTTGCCGGATAAAGTAACAGATGTGGATCAGGACATCAAAGTCTGGCTTCAAAGACGCATTGCCCCGGTCTTGCAAAAGGGCCAGCTTGAAGAGATAGTCAGTAAGAAATTACAAGGATCGCCGCCAAGACATTTCCAGCGAAGTGTTGTCGAGGCTAAGGCAAAAACCGTTCTGGTAGAAGCAGGATGTGGTTCTGGAAAAACCGCTGCTGCGTATCTATGGGCTGCCGAACACGCAGTAAACAAAAGGCTTTTTTTCTGCTATCCAACAACGGCTTCGGCTTCGGAAGGCTTTGCCGGCTATCTTCATGACCCTGACTTCGAGGCCATTCTTGTTAATTCTAAGGCCGATATTGATTACCGACTTCTGGAAAATCTTCCCGCAAGATCCAAATCCCAGATCGAGATAAGGAGCCTTCGCCTGGAAGCTCTGGAAACCTGGCCCGTTCCTGTAGTTGTTTGCACTACTCACACGGTCTTGGGTCTTTTACAGAATGTGCGTCGCGGTATCTATGCCTGGCCATCTCTTGTTCGCTCCGCTTTTGTCTTTGACGAAATACATTCCTATTCCCCCAAACTTTTTGAGCATCTCCTCCGGTTTCTGGAGATTTTCAAATCAGTTCCTATATTGCTTATGACAGCAACTTTGCCTATAGAAAGAAGACAGCAACTGGAAAAGGTGAGTCAATTGCGTGGCGGATTTTCTGTGGTTAAAGGGCTTGGTGACCGTGAAAATGCGAAACGTTATATTTTGTCTCGGTCGAATGAGGATACTGCATATCAAGAAGCCAGAGAAGTTCTCCTGAAAGGTGGGAAAGTACTCTGGATATGTAATACCGTTTCCAGGACAATGGCTTTGGCGAGAAAGGCGCTCGCTGACGAGCTTCCTGTGCAACCTTTCCATAGCCGATATTGTTACAGAGACCGGTTACAACGACAGCGAATGGTAGTTGATGGCTTTTTGCCCGGCAAACCAGCAATGTTGGCGGTAACAACTCAGGTTGCGGAGATGTCTCTTGACCTTTCTTCTGATCTTTTAGTGAGCGAATATGCACCTATTGCGGCTATGATCCAGAGACTTGGAAGGTTGAACCGATTTGACGATATTCCTGACAAAATTGGTAAAGCATTGCTTCTCAAACCAGAAAGCGCCTTACCCTATGCTAAGGGCGAAGAGGAGCAAGCATTATGGCAGAAAGTGGAAACATGGCTGTCCATAGTAGCTGATGCAGAAACTAAGTCGCAGAGAGAATTGGCAGAAGCCTTTGTGTCTGTCGAGGAAAGTTGCACGTTCGAGCTGGATACTTCCATCCATTGTGACTGGATTGACGCCCCTTGGATATCACTTGCAAACAGACATTCACTCATGGAACCGGGGCATACCGTCGAGGTGATCCGGCAAGAGGATCTTGCTGAAGTTCCTCTTGGTGAGGTGGTCATTCCAATGCCCTTTCCCAAGGGGAATTCCTGGCAACAATGGTCAGCCAAAGGCCGATACCTGATTGCTCCTGCGGGAGCTATTGAATATGATCCATTTTGGGGAGGAAAATATGCCCAACAACAGATTGAGGATTGGATTATTTGATCCCGGAATGACCCATCTCCACAGGGTCGGTTTGGCTGGCTTGTATATGACTTTGAACAGACTTGATCCTAGTCATTTTACCGAATTTGGCGATTGGACCCTGGGTGCACAAGGTGTTGAAATTAGGTGGAAACACAACCCTCGAAGTCTGCTGGAGCCCATAATCAATAAATCTTTCGGTATTAGAGAGGGTCTCATCGATTTTTGGGTTCACAGGGATCATAAAATGGGTGATTTAGAGGCTGTTCTCTTGCATAATGCAATACTTCGCACGTATTTGCAACATGGCAGAACACGTAAGACCGAAAAAAAAGAAAAGGTCATAAGTATTCAATTTGAGGACAAAACAGTTGTTCAAAAGATTAAGTCCTTAACGGAATATAATAACCAGAAAATTAAAAATTCTGGTTTCTTTGATAATAGCGGTGGATTTAAGAAGAACGTGAGTTTGGCTGGATGGCTTTTTCCCGGAGGAACGGTGAGGCATGTTGCATACAATTTAAATACGGCTTTGTATGCCGATCCTGAAAAATTTTTATGTCTCCTCTTTGCGCCTGTTGGTTCTCTGTACTACCTTATATCTCACAGGAATCCGGATGGGAAATATGACAAGAGAAAAGGGGCAACCATAGTGCTGCCTTACATAAAAGATTTACAAGCCTATGATGGATGTTACACCCGGTATAGCAATTCTCCTGTTCAAAGGCTATACGCCGACAGTTTGGGAGATGCCGGGTTGATGGCTTTAACTGCTCTGCATTCATTTGTTCCAGGTGGAATGGTGGAAGAATTGGAAATCGATTCATGTACAGTGGTGTCCATGGGGACTGTGGGATGGTCTAAGCAGCAAAAGACTAGAACCGGGTTAATGCATCTGGCGGAAATAGACACAACATGCTTGAATGCTTTTAATCTTGCATTGAGATGTCTCGCAAGCACCCCGTATGTAAAGGAAGATGGGACATTTTATATCCATACGAGTCTTTCCCGGGGGCTAATCGCGGACAATATTGCTTCGAACAGGGATTGGTTTGAAGGTTTTTATTTACTTATGTGTTCAAAAAAACTGGCAAGGATGGTTTCTTTTGAAAGAAGGGGGTTAAACGAAATGGTTGAAAAAAGTTCATGGTCATATGAGTCTGACAGGATTTTTGTGGAGTCCATCCACAAGGCTATTCGTAACCGATACGGTGCGTTGGCAGCAAGAGCTAAGCAAAAAGGCGAACAAGTGCGTTTCGACAGGGAATTTGAAAAGATACGTTCTTCCCTGATGCGCGCCAAAAACAGCCAGACGCTTCGGGCCGAATTAGCCGATATCTTTGCCCGGGGGGGAGTCAATAAAAGCCTTCAGCAACACTGGCCAGAACTTTTATCCCTTTTTACTGGGCCGGACTGGCAAAAAGCAAGGGATTTGGCTTTACTTGCCCTTGCTTCTTATTCAGGGAAGGGCGTTGATGAAATCGAAAACGAAACTCTTAAAGAATAAGGAGGTAGAATAATGAGCTTACACATTTTTGGGGCTATTGTTACTGGATTCGGCTGTGCGGCCAATAATCGTGGTGAAACCGAGGGCAACATTACCACCCTACAAAAGCTTCTTTGGAAGGGCAATGTGCATACAACTGTTTCAGCGGAAGCTATTCGCTGGGCACTCCGTTATTTATGGCAAACTAACGGTTTACCGGTAAACAGAAAATGGGATGACGAAGCAGAAGACCATAAATGGCAGGATGAAAACTGGTCAGGCTGGGCGCAAGAAAAAGGAGAAACCTTTATTGACGATGATCTTCTTGGATATATGAAGGCTGAAGGTGGGAAAACGGAGGGAGAAAGGGGGAGTACTACAAAGAGAAGAGGCGTATTGGAAATATGCAGGGCTATCTCCACAATCCCATATGCAGGTGATATCTCCTTTAATGCCAGGAGTGGGGAAAAAGACAGGACTTCGTTATATGGTACGGAAATACATGCTACACGATACCAGTACGGCTTTGCCATCACTCCTGAGAGACTTAGAGGTAAAATGCGATGTCTTGATGCGTTAGATGGCTTGAGTGCTCTTGGAGAAGTTGCTGGAAACCATGGTCGGTTTCTCTTCGATTTTTCCCCTGAATCCATTGTCCTGCGCGTTACGAATGATCCTGCTCCAAGATTATTATATGTTTTTAAAGAAGAAAATGGGGAAGTTTCCGTGCCTGAACTGGTACGTAAAGTTGAGGCAAAGGATATATTAGCAGAGGAGCTTTTTATTGGAGGTTTAATCTCAGAACTGCCCGAAGTTAAGGCCATTGGCGCAAAGGTTTGTTTAGCTGGTGTAAAAATAACAATGGAAGAATGCAAAAAATCCATCAAGGAAAGACTAAACGTGGAGAAAACAGATGCATGAAAATAGATACGTCAATCTTCTTGTTACTGTACCGGCGTGCAGCTTCAGGAAAGGATTCGCTCGTGAGTATCTTGAGACCGAGAAAGTTCCCCCACCTTCAACTGTATATGGATTTCTTTTATCCCTGGTGGGAGAGGAAGACCGCTCTATGTATCTCGGCAGCCGTATCGCTTATGCACTTCTAAGCAAGCCTGAACTTTCAGTCACACTACGTACTACCTGGCGTATCAAAAACAAAAAAATTCCGCTAGGAGTTGGAGTCAATCGCAAGCCAGATTACCAAGAGGTTTTAACGGGTTTGAGTTTGGCTATTTGGGCATCTGGGGGAGGGTTTGCTGAAAGGATAAAGGCTACTAAAGCAGATCCCGGCCGAATTGAAAGATATGGCGGGTTAAGCCTTGGCGAAAGCAGGGATTTGGTTAACGACATTTTATGGTTCCCGAAATGGCCTCAGGATAAGGGGTATTGGCTTGTCCGCGATCCAGAAGGTGACCTGCCATTGCCAGTATGGGTAGACCACGTCGGCTCCAAAGGAACTGTCTGGCGGCAATTCAGGTTGGAGGAAGGTATTCTTGAAACGCCGCCGGAAAATGATGAGAGGTGGATAACAATTGAGAAATGAAGTAAAATATATTTTTCGTGTTTATGTTGTGGTAGCTGACAATCAGAAATCCGGCGAAAGAATCGTCGTTACTTCCAAGTAACTTAAATTTACAAATGCGTTGTAACTTGTTAATATTTCACAGTATCTACTCGAAATAACGAATTTGTCAAAAACGTAAGTTACTTCCAATTATAATGCCGACGTGTCGGTATAGTGAGCTGTTTATGAACCCAGTCCTGACCAATGGGACAACGAATTTAAGAGGAGAAAGTAGTGAAATGCGTAATTTGCAAATATGGCGAAACAAAGGAAGGAAGGGTTAGCGTGACGCTGGAGCGGGACGGCATGATCCTTGTCTTCAAGGAAGCGCCTGCCCAGGTTTGTTCCAATTGCGGGGAAGAGTATGTGAATGAGGATGTCACTTCTCGGTTGCTGAAAATTGCAGAAGAAAGCCTGTCTTCCGGTATCATGGTTGATATTCGCCAATACAAAGCTGCTTGAGAATTTTTGCAATGATGCAATCATTTCAGATAAACCCATCAACGCTTTAGAAATGCTTGCCGAGATTGATATGGGGTTATCCAATGTTGTCGAAAAAAAATAGTACCATAACGGCCGTTGAAACCGAAGACGCTTTCCAGTCTCACCACATGGTGGAAAAAACGACTGATGAACCGCTTATACGGGTTATGGCTTTGCACGCCCTGGCCTATTGCGAGCGGCTTTTCTATCTGGAAGAGGTAGAGGAAATTCGGGTTGCAGATGCGAACATCTATTCTGGACGTAGGCTGCATGAAAAGATAGACAAAGGCCCGGATATTTATACCCTTGAACTGGCTAATGAAAAATTGGGCATTAGAGGTAAGGTCGATTACGTCCGGCGCAAGAACGGCTGTCTCGTGGTCTATGAACACAAAAAGGGCAGGTCCAAAGGAGGAAAAGAGGCATGGCC
Organism: uncultured Syntrophales bacterium; assembly: GCA_964650385.1. GTDB lineage: Bacteria > Desulfobacterota > Syntrophia > Syntrophales > JADFWA01 > JAUSPI01. Next base: position 20,878 of record CAZYTP010000019.1, read on the forward strand.
CAGTGATCGGCTTCAGGCCCTGGCATATACCCTTCTCCTTGCAGAGCACTCAGGAGAAGAGATAGAGGAGACCCGTATTCGTTATCATGCGGACAATAAGCTCATCAATATCCCTGTAGATATGGAGCAAGCTGCCAAGGAAGTCGCGGCCGCGGTTGAGCGAGCTAAAGAATTGAGAGCTTCACTAGAACGGCCACCGGTTGCTGTCCCTGAAAGGTTATGCCGTGCCTGCTCATTAGCCCCGGTATGCCTGCCCGAGGAGGAGCGTTTTGTCCGTTCGGAAAAGGTCAAAATCCAGCGCCTGTTTCCGGTTGATGATGACCGCAGAATTATCCACATTGTCGAACAGGGGGCTTCATTGCGAAAAGACGGAGACCAACTTGTGGTCTATCTGCCTGACAAGGCAAAAAAGGCATTGCCTGGAAAAATGATTTCAGCGTTGGCGCTTCATGGGAATGTACAAATCTCAACTCAGTGTATTCATTTTTGCGCCGCTAACAATATTGGTGTGCACTGGTTGTCCTATGGCGGGCGTTATGTTGGAGCGCTGAGTGAAGGTGCAGGTGGGGTGCAGCGTAAAAATCGTCAATTTCAGGCGTTACAGAACCCTTTGCTTAAAACCAGACTCAGCGTGCGTCTTTGCCAGGCAAAGGTGGAAAACCAGCTTCGCTATGTGTTGCGCCTGACCAGGGGCAAGAAAGAACAAAAACGCGTTCCTGAAGTGGAAAAGGGCATTGAATCCATGAGATCGGGATTAAGGCAGTTGGCCAGTACAGATGAAAGACTGGCGCAGATGGTCGACGAGGGCACAGCCACCACTGATAGTGAAGGGTATAAGCAGATGGTAGACACAATAAGGGGGCATGAGGGTCAGGCCGGAAGGGATTATTTTGGTATTCTGCCGTTTGTGCTTCAGATTAAGTCGTCTGACTTTCTCTATTTTAATGGTCGTAACCGCAGGCCGCCACAGGATTCCTTTAACGCAATACTTTCTTTTGGTTATGCCCTGCTTTACAGGGATTGCGTGGCAGCGTTGTTAAACGTGGGCCTTGATCCGGCATTTGGTTTCTTGCATACACCACGTTCGGCAGCCTATCCCTTGGCCCTGGACCTTATGGATTTATTTCGGGTCATCCTATGGGATATTCCACTGATCGGGTCTGTGAATCGCAAACAATGGACCAAAGAGGATTTTCAGGTGACAGGCAAGCAGGTTTGGCTCAACCCGGACGGCAGGCGTAAGGCCATTGCCTTATTTGAGTTGCGCAAACAGGAAAAGTGGAAGCACCCGGTCCTCGACTATTCTCTATCATATGCCAGAACCATTGAACTTGAGGCCAGGTTGCTTGAAAAGGAATGGGCAGGAGAACCGGGCCTTTTTGCAATGCTTAGGATGCGCTGATGGGAGCAGAGAAGCATTGGCATCTGATATGTTATGATATACGCGACCAGCGTCGATGGGCAAAGGTATATAAGATTCTTAAAGGCACCGGTGACCACCTTCAACTTTCGATTTTTCGCGTCCATTTAAGCAGGAAACAACTTGAGAGTTTGAGGTTGGATCTTGAAAAGATTCTGGACAATGAAGACAGTTTGATGATTGCCCGGCTTTGTAGCTCATGTGCAAAAAGGGTGATAGATAGCAAGGATGAATCCATCTGGAAAGAGCCTGTTCCTGGTTTTGAGGTCTTTTAGTCAAGTATGTGTGGTGGTTTGGTGTCCTTAACTTGTTTTGGATGTGAAAACACTCGAAAAAACTGGACTATGGGGGATTATAAGGAACTCTGGATGCTTGATTTTACTGTTTCCTATTATTTATAGCACGTAGCGTTCGATTTTTATTAATGTGTCATACGGATTTTTAAAAAATCTATTTGAGGCTGAGAGATGCTTGAAATCAATCTTGGAAACCCTATTCACTGCAAAGGTAGACGGTACCACAGTGAGTTGATCTTTGATGCTGAAAAGCGTTGAGCACAAATAATGAAGGTAAGGGGTAATGCTTTGTGGAGGTGAGTTGATCTTTGATGCTGAAAAGCGTTGAGCACTGCTGACAATAAGTTGCTTCTTCTCGATCCCCTCTGGTGAGTTGATCTTTGATGCTGAAAAGCGTTGAGCACTCGAAAGCATTATCAGTAGTAGAGAAGAATACCGTTGTGAGTTGATCTTTGATGCTGAAAAGCGTTGAGCACTGCTGACAATAAGTTGCTTCTTCTCGATCCCCTCTGGTGAGTTGATCTTTGATGCTGAAAAGCGTTGAGCACTATTACGGGGTCGATCTGATCGTCCCGCGGTGCAGTGAGTTGATCTTTGATGCTGAAAAGCGTTGAGCACG
>CAZYTP010000019.1:23312-36286 GCA_964650385.1 uncultured Syntrophales bacterium
GTGAGTTGATCTTTGATGCTGAAAAGCGTTGAGCACGCATACCTAACCGAACACGCTGAAAACATCGAGGGTGAGTTGATCTTTGATGCTGAAAAGCGTTGAGCACATTACAGGAGAGGAACGTTATAGCACTTTTTCATGTTCATATCAGACGTCTGAGAGCACAGATTGAAAAAGATACGGAAAAGCCGGAGTATGTTCTCACGGTAAGAGGCGCCGGCTATAAATTTGCAGATATCAAGCAGCAGAACATTCCTGAAATAACATTATAATGAGTTGCCGCTTTTGCCCCACCCAAACCATTCTCCCCAAATTCGTTCAACATACTTTATCGTTAATCACATTCCATATCTTATCTTCACACTATCTTAATCAAGCTGTAATTAAATTGTAATATTTATGCTGTATCTTTCTTCTCAAAAAACGAAGGAAGGTGAAGAAGATGTTTAGAATGATTAGAGTTTTAGTGTTGAGTTTTATGTGCTTGATGTTGCTGGGTCCTGGTATGGTGTCTGCGGGTGAGACCGTTGTGATCAAGGGTTCAACGACAGTTCTTCCTGTGGCCCAGGCAGCAGCTGAAACCTATATGAAGGGCCATCCGGATGTTAATATCTCTCTGTCCGGTGGCGGTTCGGGCAATGGGATCAAGGCCCTGATAGATAAATCCACGGATATTGCGAACACTTCACGTTTTATCAAGGGTAACGAGCTAAAGCTCGCAATGGAAAAGGGAAGTTATCCGGTTCCTCATCGTGTGGCTATTGACGCCATTGTCCCGATTGTTCATTCCGAAAATCCGGTGAATGATCTAACAATCGAGCAGATGAGCCTCATCTATCAGGGAAAAATCAAAAACTGGAAAGAAGTCGGCGGGAAAGACAAACAGATTGTCGTGGTTTCCAGGGACACCAGTTCAGGCACCTATGAGGTATGGGAAGAGAAGGTACTTCACAAGGCCAGAGTTACACCCAGGGCCCAACTGCAGGCATCAAATGGGGCGGTTGTTCAGGTCATATCCAAGAATAGATATGCCATCGGCTATATCGGGCTCGGATATATGAACAAAAGCGTCAAGGCCGTCGATGTGAATGGGATTGAGGCCTCCGTCCAGACCGCCTTATCCGGAACGTATCCCATTGCGAGGCCGCTTTTCATGTTTACCAACGGCTGGCCAAAGGGGAAGGTATCCGATTTCATCAATTTTGTTGTCAGCCCCAAAGGACAGGAAATTGTCAAAAAGGAAGGTTTTGTACCGCTGTACTGAAGGTAAAGGGCGTCAATTGCAGGGTGGCATTTTATATGCCACCCTGCAATCCAAAGCTCGCTCTTTAAACTCAGACTGCCTGTGCAAGGCAAATAGAAAAGAATTTATCAAAACCGCAATATGTTCTTACAGCAAGGGGAGTAGGGTACAAGTTCTCAGATATAAGTTAGCTGTTTTCTGTATGGTTTTCTTTGTAAAGATCACCTTCCTGAGATCTTATATTTTCATCAAAATTTCACAGGCCTGTCACAGAGATGTAACAACCTTTTGTTATTTTCTCGCTGAAGCATTTACCATACGTGTAAAAATAAAGACTATCAAATGGAGGATATAAAACAATGAAGTGCAATGTAATTGAAAAAAAGGATTTTATTTATGTGGAGATTGGAGGTTCACTGGCTAAGAAAGTTCCTTGTTCAGCTCGGGATATTTTACATCCCTGGCGAACCAGAACGGAACTCAGGATAGCCCTGGATCTGGGAGGCATAGATGGAGATAGTGATGTAGTTACCCAACTGGGTGTAATCACCTCGTTTAAAAAGGAGGTTGATCTTATGAATGGATTTCTGAAGGTCTGTTCATTAAGACCGCATATAAAAAACTATCTACTTGAAAACAGGCTGGGGAAAATCTTTGATATTTATGAAGACCTGAACAGTGCTGAAAACAGCCCATGGGAGAGAAAAGGATATGGCGAAAAACGGCGATATACTCGAACTGCAGCCTGATATCTTCAGGATTAAAGGACATGGAACGAGCAGCCACAGCTACATTATCAAGGGAGACTGCGCAAACCTGCTCATCGATTCCGGTGTCGATGCCAATTTCTCTGCACTCCAGCAATCTCTTTTGAAGCTCGGGTTAAAGATCCGCGATATAGGTATAGTAATTAACACCCATGAACACTTCGACCACATCGGGGCCAACCGCTATTTTCAGGATCATGCGCTCATCGCCGCCCACCGCTTTGCGGCGACAAAGATGATCTTCGATGACAGATACGTGACTCTCTACAAATCTGCCGACCTGAATGAGATTCCGATGAAAGTTCACCTCTGGCTGGAAAGTAAAAGTCGATTCGATCTCGGCAACTACTCCCTCAATGTCATACATACTCCCGGTCATACTTCAGGGTCTATATGCATCTACGAACCCGTCAGGAAGCTCCTTTTTACAGGCGATACCGTCTTTGCCGGCGGGACACTCTCGTACATAGCTGAATCGGGAAGCGTTGGCGATTATATCAATTCCATATTATCACTGAGCACGAGAAAGATACTCGAAATATACCCCGGCCACGGTGAAATATCGACAAATCCAAATGAGGATATGGAAAAGGCGGTTCAGAATGCAAAGGCGTTCTTGAAGGGTGAAGATGGGATCGAGGTTACACGCTTTAAAGAAGACAATATAGGCAATGCAGTGAAGGAAGAATAGGGAATGGAGAAGATAGAGGAGGCTTCGCTTTGCCTCTGCGAAAATAAGGGGAGTTATAAGGATTATTTCAGGATGGTCTTTCCTTCTATGTCAATATGGATGAGACACTGCCCAGCCTGTAATTTATAGTATAACAAAGGGTGGGGAGCTGTTTCTTCATCAAACCGTAACTAAATCGTAATCAAACTGTAACTTTTCTGATGTATCTTTTCATTACAACAAAGCAGGGGTGTTTGTCATTGCGAGCAAAGCGAAGTAATCCCATAACATATTGATAATTCGTGAGATTACCGCTGCTATTCCCTCGGTCCGTTCAGACGCCTCGCAATGACCTAAAACACAATTTTGTGAAGGTTTCGTTATGTCCAGGAAGCTTAAAGAAATAATCATAAAAAATATCTTTTTCTTTTTTGCACTGGTTTCCATATTTATCCTGGCGCTTATAGTTATCTTTCTCTTCAGGGAAGGTCTCCCCATATTCAAAGTGGTTTCTGTCAAGGATTTTATCTTCGGCAACGAGTGGTATCCCACTTATGACCCTCCTGATTTTGGTATATGGCCTCTTATTGTTGGCTCTGTTATCGTCACATTTTTTGCTTCATTGATAGCGGTTCCGCTGGGCATTCTTTCGGCGATCTATGTGTCTGAGATAGCTTCCCCCTTGATGAAAGAGATCCTCAAACCCTTAATTGAACTACTTGCAGGTCTTCCTTCGGTTGTGCTTGGATTTTTCGGTATGGTAGTCATTGCCCCGTTCCTACAAGAGACCTTTGATCTGCCTACGGGTCTGAATATAGTCAATGTGTCCTTTCTGTTGGCCATTATGGCAGTTCCCACAATTTCGAGTATTTCGGAGGATGCCCTTTATTCTGTACCGCGGGAGTTTAAAGAGGCTTCTTATGCCCTGGGGGCAACAAAGTTTGAAACCATTGCGAAGGTTATTGTGCCGGCGGCGCTTTCCGGGATTTCAACGGCTGTTATATTGGGAATGGCAAGGGCTATAGGTGAAACGATGGTTGTTCTCATGGTGGCCGGGGGTGCTGCCGCCATACCGGAGAGTATCTTTGATTCCGTCAGGCCCATGCCGGCAAGTATTGCAGCGGAGATGGGGGAGGCCCCTTTCCGGAGCGACCATTACCATGCTCTCTTTGCCACAGGGGCTGTCCTGTTTTTCATGACACTCTTTTTCAATCTGATCGCGGATTATATTTCAACAAAATTTAAAGAGGTAGGCTCTGCAACATTATGAGTACGATTCAAATGGTTTCCGAAGAGAAGGTTAAGGGGTCTTCATCCCCGGGAAAAACAATTTCGAATATGAAATGGCGCTATTTTAAGCAGAATCTGTTTTTGGGAATTGTCCGGCTATCCGCTTTAATCATAGCGGTATCACTTGGCGGGTTCCTTTTTTATATATTTGTCAATGGAATAGGTGTGATTAGCTGGGATTTCCTTACCCTCCCGCCGAGAGATTCCATGACGAAAGGCGGTATTATGCCGGCCATACTGGGGACCGTTTATTTAACGTCGGGAGCGATTATCATAGCGCTGCCGCTTGGTGTAATGTCGGCGGTTTATCTCAGTGAATATGCGAAACAGGGTCCCGTGGTAAGAATTATCAGGATTGGCGTGAATTGCCTGGCCGGGGTTCCCTCAATTGTTTTCGGGCTTTTCGGTCTTGGGCTTTTTGTGGTTTTTCTCCAGTTCGGTTCATGTATCCTCTCGGGGGCGCTAACCCTCGGGTTTCTGATTTTACCGACGATTATCGGGGCATCTGAAGAGGCATTGAAATCGGTGCCACAGACATTCAGGGAGGCATCGCTGGCTCTTGGTGTTTCCAGGTGGCAGACGATTTTCAGGATTGTCCTGCCGAATGCGCTGCCGGGAATTCTGACAGGTTCCATTTTGGGTATCGGTCGAGCGGCTGGTGAGACAGCACCGATCATGTTCACGGCAGCTGCATTTTATACGGCAAAACTCCCCACATCAATCTTTGATGAAGTGATGGCTCTTCCCTACCACATCTATGTTCTGGCGACAGCGGGCACACATATTGAGCAGACCAGACCAATTCAATACGGGACAGCATTGGTACTTGTGGCTCTGGTCTTGGGGATTGATTTGATTGCAATTATGATCAGGAGTTATATGAGGAAGAGAAAAGGGTGGTAATAGTGCGAAATAACAGTATAATAAAAGTTAGAAATGTGGACTTTTATTATGGCGATTTCAGAGCACTGACGGATATCAATATGGATTTCGAGGAAAACAGGGTTACTGCTCTGATAGGCCCGTCCGGTTGTGGTAAATCGACCCTTCTGAGGTTGCTTAATCGAATGAATGATCTCATCGATGGAACCAGTGTAAAGGGAGGAGTCCTTTTTGAAGACAAAAATATTTATGCCCCCGGTGTTGATCCTGTTGAAATCAGAAGAAGAATCGGCATGGTTTTTCAGAAGCCAAATCCCTTTCCGAAGTCGATCTTTAACAATATTACATACGGGGCAAAACTTTCAGGGGTGAGAAATAAGAGCGATTTGGAGTTCCTGGTGGAACAGAGCCTCAGGCAGGCCTCGCTGTGGGATGAGGTGAAGGATATCCTGGGTCAGTCCGCTATGATGCTCTCCGGCGGGCAGCAGCAACGGCTGTGTATTGCCAGAGCGCTGGCAATAAAACCGGATGTTCTACTGATGGATGAACCGACGTCATCGCTGGACCCTATCTCAACGGCAAAGATCGAGGAACTGATTGAAGAATTGAAGGAGAAATATACAATTATTATTGTAACGCATAACATGCAGCAGGCTGCTCGGATTTCGGACGATACCGGCTTTTTCTATTTAGGGGAACTCATAGAATATAGTCCGACGGAGAAGCTCTTCACAACACCGGATGTGAAACAGACAGAGGACTATATCACGGGAAGGTTTGGATAAGATATGGGAGAAAAAAAACTTACCAGCAAGCACTATGAAAGGGAACTCCGGGAGGTTAAAAAAAATCTCATATATCTTGGAGCTCTTGTTGAAAAGGTAATTCAGGATGCCATGACATCACTTCTGGAAAGGAATTCAGATCTGGCACATGAGGTCATTGCCGGTGATGATCAGATTAATAAGCTTGATGTAGAAATTGAGGAAAAGTGTATCCGTCTGCTGGCTTTGAGACAACCTGCTGCAAGGGATTTGCGGTTTATTACTACCGCTATTAAGATCAATGGTCATCTGGAGAGAATCGGAGATATGGCGGTCAACATTGCGCAAAGGGCACTGATTCTAAACAAAGAGCCACAGCTTAAGCCTTATATCGATCTTCCACGGATGGCGGACATTACACGGAAAATGATCAAGGAAAGTCTCGATGCCCTGATTAATGAAGATTGTGACCTGGCCAATAAGGTCAAGGGCGATGATGAAATGGTGGACAACCTCAACGAGCAGATATTCAGGGAACTTCTTACGTTTATGATTGAGGATCCCCGGACCATCCACAGGGCAATTCTGGTTACACATGTATCGAAGAGTTTAGAAAGGATTTCTGATCATGCAGAGAGCATTGCGGACATGGTTATCTATATGGTTACCGGAAAGAGTGTGAGACATCAATATTCTGTTGAAGATTCTGAAAAGTAGAGCGAACAGGTTTTTATGAACTGAAAAACCTGGAAGAGATTACCTTATGAAAAATAATTTATTCTACAGGATATTTGTGACCTATATCATCATTATCGTACTGTCTATGGTGATCGTTGGGTTTGTGGTTGGTAATAAGGTCAAGAACAAATTGATGGAAAAGATTGAATACGATCTGACTACTTATGCCCGGATGATAAATCTTACTTCTCCGCAAAAAGAGATTGAAAAGAAGGTTGTGCAGTTAGCCAGGATATCCAATGCACGGATTACCCTGATTGATACTGCGGGAAAAATTCTGGCAGACTCGGAAGAGGATATTTCCAGGATGGATAATCACCTGAACCGCCCGGAGATCCAGGAAGCAAAGGTTCTTGATAAAGGAACTGCAACACATTTCAGCCACACCCTTGGCGTGGATATGTTTTATGTTGCACTGCCCGTTAAGAGTGACTCCAGGACAATTGGTTATATAAGACTGGCGCGTCCGCTTGTCGAGATTAAAAATTCTGTAAGAGAATTGTACGGACTAATTTTTCAATCATTTCTTATCATCCTTGTCCTTTCATTTTTAATCGCCTTTATATTTTTTTCCAGACTAACATCACCTATTCAGGAGATGGAACAGTTTACCAAAAGGTTAAGAGAAGGTGAAGATCCGGGAACTCTTATGATCGATTCGAGTGATGAGATGGGAAGATTGGCCAGGAACATTAATTACATGGTTATGGAACTGCAGGAGAGAGTGTGGTCTGCAAATGAAGAAAGGGGGAAATTGGAGGCGGCCTTTGACAGTATGACCGATGGTGTATTGGTACTCGATAGTCAGGATAAGATAGAAGCATCGAATAAGGCCTTTAAGGACATTTTTGGTATTAGATACGGTGATATCATCGATAAGACACCGCTGGAGGCGCTCAGAAATGTTGAATTGCAAAATGCCCTTGATCGTTTCAGGGAAACCGGAATACCTGTTTCACAGGAAGTCATTCTCAAGGGTGTAAATCATATTATTCTCGATGTTAATGTTTCTCCGATCCAGGGACCCTCAAAGGGTGAAAAAAAGATAATGATTGTCTTTCATGATGTTACCCGCCTCAAGAAGTTGGAAAAGATGCGCGTCGATTTTGTAGCCAATGTAACCCATGAGATAAAAACTCCATTGACGGCAATCCTTGGATTTATTGAGACACTGCAGGAGGGCGCAATTGAAAACAAAGAAACAGCCATAAATTTTCTGCAAACCATCTATAAACATGCCGGTCGTCTAAACCGCCTGGTGGAAGATCTTTTAACCATTTCCGATATAGAATTGGGAGAAAAGGAGTTTTTCTTTGAAAGTGTTTCCATCAGTGGTGTGGTTGAAAATGTCTTGCCTGTTATCGAGTCTAAAGCCACGGAAAAGATGCTTACCTTTGACAAAGACATTTCCGATGGCCTCCCGTCTGTCAGGGCTGACAGGGATAGGCTGGCCCAGATATTGTTGAATGTTCTGGATAACGCCGTTAAATTCACACCGGTGTCGGGGAAGATCTTAATAACGGCCTCTGACAATAAGAAAGGCTATGTGACCGTCAGTATAAGCGATACCGGTATAGGTGTACCTGAAGGTGAAATTCCCAGATTGGGAGAGCGGTTCTACCGGGTGGACAAGGCTCGCTCGCGGGAGCTGGGCGGCACGGGACTGGGTTTATCGATAGTCAAGCATCTGATGATAGCCCATAAGGGCAGGATCAAGATCGAAAGTCATCTGGGCAGGGGAACTACTGTTTTTCTTTCTTTTCCGATTTTCGAAGGAGAAGTTGACGTTTGACGTGAGATGCGGGTGTCATCTGTCAATCATTTTGTAAATCTGCCATCATCTTTTGATGATTGAAGTTTGTGCACGTTTTTTTTAAACCAGCCTATTTCTTCCACTTCTCTTAAATCGAATTCCGGGACATACGGTTTAACATCAAGGAGTGGAGTTTCATCCACTATGTCTACATCCTGAATATGGATTATATTATCTTCAACCCTGACAAGGCGTACGATCGAGATACCGATCGTGTTGGGTCTACTCGGGCCTCGCATTGCAAAGACACCCCGTTCTTCATTATCCATGAAAGGTTTTGCTGTTAAGCGTGCACCTTTGGACAAATGAAAATGATATATCAAGAAAATGTGAGAAAATCCTTCGATGTCTCTTAGACCTTCGGCATATTCCGGAAATATCTCGACTGTTCCGGAAATACCCTTAGCAGCCGGGGGTTGAATAGGTGTTCCTTTCGGTTCTCTGAAAGGAGAATGTACTACTCCGATCGGTTTGTATGTTATCTCATTCATAGTTTCTCCTCAAATACAGTCAAATACAGGGACACTTCCCCCTTTTTTTAAGTTTCCAGAATAATGAACAGCCCTACATCCTGAGCTGTGGAAGCCTGAGGATTTATGCTATTGAAACGGTACACCTGCCGAGAAGCTTAACACAACGACCATATGAATATACAGAATAATTATCAGAGCCGAGAGAACCCAGAGGGCAGCGGTTATTTTTTGAGTTCTGAATTCCCCGGCATCTTGCATTGTGTGGCGACATAGTACCCGCAGGGTAACAAAAATTACTAGCACAAAAGTTGCGTTCCATGCAATAAGCCAGTCAGGATATGCAAACCAGAGACCACGATAGTTTTTAACTGCAAATAACATATAGCAGCTAACTGCGGTACTTAAAATGCCGAGGAGAACGACAGAAAGTGGACCTCGCATTTCCTTTAATTGATTTATCCAGTTCCAATTCTTTCCCTGGTCTTCCCTCAGACCTATAAGACTCAGTATCCCGATAAGACTTGAGGAGGAGTTGATGAGCATGTCCTGCCATCCATAAGAGCGTGAGGGGAAGATTCCCTGCAGAATTTCATCTAATACCCCGAGGAAAGATGAGCAGAAAAATACCAGCAGAAAGATACCAGTGCCCTTATAATCAATTCGAACCGCTTCAAAGAGAAGCCAGGTCATAAGTACGTATTCAGGTATATGTATATGTTTGTTCGGGTTGGGTTCAAGATATATAATAAGGCAGGAAATAATAGCACATGGTATTAAAAGGAACATTTTGTTAAAGGGGAGTTTAGCTTTTATCGAGTAGAAAATATAAGCTGTTCCCGCCACAAGAAGTATTAGACGGGGCAGAAATCCGGCAAATTCGGGAGACCATCTCAGTGCTATAACGTTATATACAACAATGGCATAGGGAAGGGAAAAGGTATATATGACAACCAATGACCATAGAATAATTCTCCGGTTTTTTATCTTAAGGTTTGTATTCATTGGTAGATCATTCTATGTTCTTTGTATTGGAAGGGTGCCTGTTTCCTGTCGAGCATGAAGTTAATAAAAGTGCCTGTTTAAGGCCGATGAGGGCATCAGCCCATACCTTGTGCCTCAATCTGTCGGCTTTTAGACGATAGCAGATTACGTAAGGAATAATGATATCATTTTATGGATGATCATCAATTTAGTCAACTACTTGATCGATTTAATCTTTCCTGGGAGGGTTACCGTAAGGTAAGAAAAGGGGTAAAGAAACGTGTCGTCCGGCATATGCAGCGGCTCGGCTGTCGCAACATGGAAGTATATTTTCATGTTCTCGACAATAATCCGGAAGTATTACGGGAAGTTGAGCTTCTGATAACGGTTTCGATAAGCAGGTTTTTTCGTGATCGCCAATTATGGCTGGTCTTGGAAGAGGAGATTATCCCGGATCTTATCAAACGAAACAGCGAAAACGTGAGTGTCTGGTCGGCTGGCTGTGCTCAGGGACAGGAGGTCTACAGTTTTAAAATATTGTGGAATAGATTTAAAAACAAGTCTGATAGCCTGCCACAGCTTCAACTGTGGGCTACGGATATTAATCCTGATTACCTCAATAAAGCAATGGAGGGAGCTTATAGAGAGAGCAACTTAAAGGGGATACCGGAAGAGATCAAAAATACTTCTTTCCTTACATCAAAGGACAAATCTCTCTATTTTGTAGCTAACCACCTGAAGAAAGATATTAAATGGGAAACATATAACCTGGTAAGACAACCTCCTCCTCAAGGAAAATTTCAGATCATTTTTTTAAGAAATAATCTTCTTACCTATTATCGACAGGAGATAAAGAAACCTGTCTTTCTTAAGGTAATAAGTAGTCTGGACAAGGGTGGATTTCTGGTAATTGGAACTCATGAAAAGCTGCCCGTTCAAACTCGCACCCTTTCACAATTCAAGGGGTATCACTATATTTTTCAGCTCGGAGATCAGTGCGGGATGAAGCAGGAACCAAGGGGTGTGATTTATAATTGACACGTAACTGACATTCTCCTATTATACCGATGTCGGAGTCCGGCTCTTATTACTTAAAGCGTGATAAATATAACGAAGACTTTGATCTTGAAGGAGGTTTCCATGATTCAAAGTGGTTTGCAGGCGTTTTTTCATCCGAAAAGTATTGCCGTGATTGGTGCTTCGGATAGTCCCGCGAAAATAGGGAATGTAATTCTTAAAAACCTCCGGGACGGCGGATTTCCGGGAGTGCTCTATCCCATCAATCCTAAGAGCGAGCGCATCCTGGATTTGCCGTGTTTTAAAAACATAAAAGATATTCCCGATCCGGTTGATATGGCGGTGGTAATCGTTCCGGCACGTTTTGTCCCGCAGACCATCAAAGATTGTGGCGAAAAGGGGGTCAAGGCAGCAGTTGTTATTACAGGAGGTTTCAGCGAGGCCGGACCGGAAGGAGAAAAATTACAGGAAGAGATGGCGAAAGTGGCACGCGAATACGGGGTGCGTCTGATCGGACCCAATTGCCAGGGGGTCAACAATCCCTATGAACCGATGTGTGCGTCGTGGCCGCTTCTCACATTTAAGGGCGATGTCGCGGTGATCGCTCAGAGCGGAACGGTGGGTGCCGCCATGATGGATTGGTTTTCCGTCGAAGAGCTGGGTGTTTCAAGCTTTGTGAGCATGGGGAACCGGGCCGATGTGGATGAGACCGACTTGATCGAATACTTTGAAAACGACCCCAATACCCGAGTCATTGCCGCATATATCGAAGGGGTTAAAGATCCGGTACGTTTTCAAAAGACCATAGAGTCTTTGACAAAACCTCTGGTAATTTTGAAATCGGGAAGGACACCGGGTGGAAAAGTGGCTGCGGAGTCACATACCAAATCTCTTGCCGGTGCTGACGCCACCTATGATGCCCTTTTTCAGAAACACGGTGTGTGCCGCGCCTATACTATGGAAGAGTTTTATGACTTTGCTAAAGCCCTCGCTTACCTGAAGTCTCCAGAGGGCAACCGTATTCTTTTCATCACTACATCCGGTGGAGCGGCGATCCTCGCCACCGATGAAGCGGAAAAGGAAGGACTTGTAGTATCGCCTCTCCCTTTGGAGTTAGCCGGGAAACTCGAAGAGGTTGTCCCGCCTCATGCGATTCGCGGCAATCCCCTGGATCTCACGGGAGATGCCAATGCCGAGATGTTCCGGCAGGTAATCGAACTGTCACGTCCTTACTATGACACCCTGGGGGTGATCTTTGGAGATCCCGTCGAGGGTTCCTGCGACGTGGTGAAGCCGGGGCTGAATGAACTGGTTATCTACTTAGGCGGCGCCGAGGTGGAACGGGAGGAAAGATTGATAATGCATCGAAAAGGAGTTCCGGTCTTTCAGACTCCCGAACGAGGCATCCGGGCACTTTCTCAGGTAATCCCTAAAAAACTCAAAGTCAAACCGGCCGTAACCACCTTTCCCAAGGCATCAGGAAAGAAGGCGCTTGGCTTTTACGAATCGATGCAGTTTTTAGAATCAAAGGGGTTTCAATGCACGACGAACCGTTTTGCCGAAAGCGCCGAAGAAGCCGTGCAGACGGCGCGCCAGATTGATTTTCCTGTAGCACTGAAGATTGAATCGCCCGACCTTTCACACAAGACCGATGTCGGAGGAGTGAAGCTCAATCTGCAATTCGATGAGGAGGTTAAAGCGGCATATTCTGAAATGATCAGTCAAATCAAAGCCCAGCATCCTGAAGCTCGGATCAACGGTGTGACGGTCAGTGCTATGGCATGTCCTGGATTAGAGGTGATTATAGGTATGAACCGGGATGAACAATTCGGCCCGGTTATCATCTTTGGCCTTGGCGGGGTAACGGTAGAACTATTCAGGGATGTGTCACTGCGTTTACTGCCGCTCAGTTCTGAGGATGCCTTTGAAATGCTCCATGAGATTAAAGGAGCTTCCCTGCTTACTGGATTTCGAGGGAAACCGCCTGTTGATGAAAACGCTCTCGTGGAAGGGCTCCTCAAGCTTGCCCGTATTGCCGAAGAACATGAGGACATCATGGAAATTGATTTAAATCCCGTATTTGCTTATACCGATGGGATGGTGGTGGTGGATGCCCGCATTCTCAAAGCCTGATATAAACAGCGGTTAAGAAGCCGCCCCGCCCTGTGAGCGGGGAGCTTCACTGTTGCAAATCAGGAATTATCCGGAATTCAGCATTTAAAAGGTGTTTTTTGATAAAGCACTTTAAAATGATTTTTTTTGTAATATCTTAAATAAAAAAATGGAGGAAAAAATGGAGAATTCTTTAAAAGAGGGTATGAATTTTGAGTTCAAGT
>CAZYTP010000020.1:0-35824 GCA_964650385.1 uncultured Syntrophales bacterium
CAGATTCACAGCTCCGTCAAGCTCAAGGATTGGGCAATCATTGGTGAGGAAGCGTGTCTTGAACAGGGGGTGGAGATCAGGCGATCCATTCTCTGGGAGAAGGTGACTGTTAAAAAAGGAACAAAGGTCGTCGATAGCATCGTCACCGCCTCTAAAAAGGTGACGCGTGATCTTGTCGATGAAATTTACTAACCCCTTTACGAGCCCAGTAGTCGTTCATTCTAATCAAATTGCAGCGCTCTCTATCTGGGGCAGAACTGCGAATCACAAAAACACAATATCACGGGGGAAATGCCAGATTGCCTGATTTGATAAAGAAATATTGGTTTCTTATAGGACTTTTACTTGTGTTTGCCGTTACGGTAGGTGATACCAGCGAGACTGTCTCGGGTATTGGCAGGTGGTTCAAAATGCATGGAGGACCCGACACTGTTATTGTTCTGGTATTCTTTCTTTCCGGTTTGAGATTAAATGTCTGGCAGATAAAGTCGGGGTTGATGGATATAAAGGGTATAGTGATTGCCCTGATAATAATTTTTATTGTTGCGCCGGCAACCGCGGCATTTATTGGTTTGGTGCCGTTAGATACCGGGATCATCATAGGAATTTTCCTGGTAGCGGTAATGCCGACAACATTGAGCAGCGGCGTTGTTATGACCGGGGCTGCAGGAGGAAATATGGCACATGCCCTGGTGATAACCGTATTTGCTAATGGGCTTGCCGTTTTCACGATACCGTTTATACTATCTCTGCTTTTGAATCTGGTTGGCGGAACAGCTGTTGTTTCCATTGATAAACTCGCAATAATGATAAAGCTTTTGTTTCTTGTCCTTTTGCCGCTTTTCATCGGTTTAACGGTAAAGTATTATACAAAATCTTTTATTGAGCCATTTATCCCGAAACTGGCGAGGGCAAACGAGTGTCTGATATTGGTAATGGTATGGATGGGCATGTCCCAGGCAAGAGATGCTATATTGGGCAGTGTGGAATTGGTCGGAATTGTCTTTTTATTGGTGTTCGGCTTCCATGGAATACTTTTGGCTACTGCAGGTCTTTTTACCGTATTATTAAAGCTGGGCAAAGGTAGGAGAGAGAGTGTTATTTTTATGGGTGGACAGAAGACACTGCCACTTTCGGTAATTTTGCAAGTATCCCTTTTCCCGCAATATGGAATAGCGCTTGTTGTTTGTGTGATGCATCATATGGTACACCTTTTAATGGATGGATATCTGGTGGGGAAGCTTAAAAGCGATTAATTTGATGGGAGTCCATTAACATTTATAACAATATGGGTTTCATGGCTTGCGTACTTTAAACAGCCCTGTTTATTGTATTGGCTATGTGAATAGGCTTAAATTTCAAAGAAAGGAGATTGAAAAATGGAGGCATTATTTACATTAACACCGTCGGAATCAAAGAGGCTTATCGGTAAAGCCGTGGCCGTTATGCCGGAGATTTTAAAAGCCAAAAAAGAGGGGTATCTTATCATCGGGAGAGGCTCGACGAATGCCTATATCGCGGAAGAGTTGATGAACCAAACCCAAACCATTGAAAAAGAAAAGTATGTCGCAGGGCAGGTAGTTAAGGGAGTTTTATGCGTGCTGCACCAGGGAATACGTATACAGCCAATTACATTTCATAAGGATGAAGTGTTCAATGTGGATCCGGGGACACTTATTGGAAAACTGGGATCTGAAGACGTGCTGCTGAAAGGTGCGAATGCCGTTGATCACAAGGGGAATGTCGGTGTCGTTATGGCCAGCCCCGTGGGCGGAACCATAGGCGAATTTTATATGGCGATGAAAGCGCAGGGGGCGCAGATTGTTTATCCTGTGGGACTCGAGAAATTGATCCCTTCCGTTGAAGTGGCGGCAAAATTCGGCGGCAGGCTTAACCTCGGCAGAACTATTGGTGCACGGGTGGGGATAGCATGTGTTGCCGGTGGAAAGGTTATCACGGAGATTGAAGCACTCCATAGCCTGTTTGGTGTGAGGGCGGTACACTTCGCATCGGGGGGTTACGGTGGGGCAGAAGGAGCGGTTACCCTGATCGTTGATGATGATGATGACAAGGTCAACAGGTGTCTCGATTTTATAGAAACTATTAAGGGCGAACCGCCATTGCCCGTTGCCAAAGGACCCTGTAAAACCTGTCCCATTCTCTGCAGTTTTCGAGGTAAAGAAGATGACGAACTTCCCGCGTATTTGAAATAGTTGACGGTGACGTCAAAAATTAGGCTGGCGTTGTCATATCTTCTCCCCTTCCGGGAAGGTTCAACATGCATATTTTTAAAGCTTCATGCAATTTCGGTATGGTTGTGCAAAGCTCTCGCTGTTATTGATGGGAAAAGCGATATTGTAGATTAAAGGTAAGACAATAACTGAGAGCGTGATCCGAATTGAAGAGCGGCGGAGGGTTTCCACCGCCGCATTCTCACTTCTTCCCCATGATGTTATAGTTGAATGGGTGACGGTATCCTTCATCTATGCCGATAAAGATCCACTTCATGGCCAGGGCGGCGGCCTCGCCGATGATATTCCGGCAATATTGTTTTCGCTCGTCGCTGTAATAGTCATAGGGGCAGGTAAGTTCAGCGCAGCTTGTGGAACCGATTGTCTTTTTTACATCAAAGACAAAATTATTATAGAGTCGGTAGAGACCCTCGTCACCGGCGAGCTGATTCCTCCGCGCCTCGGGGGTGGGGAGCAGGAGGGGGTCCTTTCTCCCATGGACGATGCCGATCCCCATACAGCCGCCGATTATGGCGCAGCAGGTATTCCCAGAGCTTCCGATGCCGCCGCCGAGCCCCGCGGCAAGGGTAACCGTCTCCAGTGGCATATCGGTGAGATTCGCCTCTCGCAACGTCTCCAGGAGTGCTCTGAAGATGCTCTCTCCGCAATTGCAACCTTCGAGATGATTTCTCCGCGCCCGTTCACGCACTGTTTCTGTCATCGCTTCTCTGTTCATGCATGATTCTCCCTGTTTGAGATGTTTGGTAACCATTGACCCTAAAATCAGATTTTTCCCAATCACTTTTGATTAAATTCGCAAGTGTCCTTCGGACTGAACTATTCCGGCACCCTGTTCTTTCATGAAAAACTAACCCGTATACCGGAAAGGAATTTTATAAAGCATTTCTACGCAATGGGACTTAACCTCTAGGCTCAGAAAGCCACGTAATAGAGTACTATGACAACGGCCTCTATCGCTATGGACGGAGGCAGAATGTACTTATATATTTTAGCCAGGCTGGCCTTGAAATACTCTGCGGAAAGGATAAGACAGAGGTGAAGAGGAGTCACAAGCAACCCAATTATACCACTGGTGTAGGCCAGCAGCAGAGCATAGCTGTTGATTCCCGTGGGCAACATTATGGACGGTACTAATAGCGGAAAGGTAATGCCTACAAATGCCATGCTGTTTCCCGTGATAAAGGCGATAAGAAAGGGTAATATTACCAGAATGACTACAATCGGAAGACCTATAATCTGCATATCCGAGAAGACGGCACCGGCAATGTTAGCGCTTTCTATTGTTGTTTTGTAAAGCATTACCGCATATAGAAAAAACATAATTTTAAGGTCAAGTCCATATTTCAGCGCCTTGGCTAATTCTGGCCATTTGGTGCGCTGTTGCAAGGCTAGAAGAAGAAGTACGAGCGGAAATGCTATCATGGCATCCAGTCCCAGAAGGATTGACAGGACAAGCAGCAGGATTGGCCAGCAAGCTTTCAGAAGATTGTAAGCTATATTTTGAGGAGGCCTTCCTTTGGTTCCAGGGATCTTTTTAAGGATTGTGTAACTGATAGCGGCCCCGGTGATGATAGCCAGGAAGGTACCGGGAAGAAGAGTCATTACCACGGAAGATAAAGGAACCGCCAGGATTACACTCGTGGCTATGATGGCCGGATATACCGGCAGACAGAACTCCCACAGATGGCGGAACCAATAATTGATGAAAGTGCTCTGCTCCGGAGTAATGCCCAGTCTCTTGAGCGAATCGCGTGAAGCGGTCGCCGAGACCAGAGCCCCAGCAGGCATGGGCACGAATCCAATTACTGCCGGAATGAGATGGACGGCAAGCTTGGGGGCGATTTTTTCCAGAGTTGTCGCTAACTGTGCAAGCAACCCCTTCTGTTCCATCAGACCGCTCAAAGTCAGGGCGCTGGCTATAATAAGAAGCAGCCTCAGGGTCTGGTAGTTTAGCAGGCTTTGGATCAGAAGGGGAGGCGTATTATTCAGTGGTAAGACCAAAAGGGAAATGATGAGGCTTCCGGCAAAAATGGCAATACCAGGATGAAGCTTCAGTCTCAAGAGGAGTAACATTCCGGCAATGGATGCCAGTAAAGATACGGACGGGGTCAACATTTTATATTTCCTCGCTTGGGGCCAGATAGCGTATAATAGTAAAATTATAAAAGCCAAAAGGAGTAAAGCGATGACAAGTTCGTGGCTCTAATATACACATATACAACCCTCTAAATGTTGTCAACAGCATTTCAAAATATCCGGCTTGATAATCTCATGGTCGTTATATAGGCAGAGAAAACGAGGAAAGGCAAGGACAACAGTTTGTGAGCTTTCAAAAGACAAGTCCATCGCACTATGGACTTCTTCCGTTACCATTTCATCCCTTGTCGTTAATTGAGAAGGAATGCATCGAAAAATGGTCTTGACAAATCCGTTCACAAAAGAGTACCGATAAAAATAGCAATTCCAGGCAGGGGGAGAAGGCCGTCCCATGAAATGGCCTGCTACACGAATGTGAACAATATACCGGAGTAATCAAAATGAGCCTGCGAAGAAAAACATCGCTGATTATGTCTGTTGTTATAGTAGTGGTTTTAGGTACTACCGGGATTTTTTATCTTTACTTTCTTGAGAATTCCCTGAGAAAATCCATTTATGACGGCTTGGAAAGCATTACCGACACCTCGTCTCAGATTATTTCAAGATTCCTTGATGATACGCAGAGAGAGGCAAGGTCTGTTGCCTTGGCATTGGACAAAAAGGCCGTTGAAGAGAGAGATATCCCCAAGATCGAAGAAAAATTGAGAGAAATGCTGGAGTTATTTCCAAAATTTCAAAATGGCATGTTTCTTCTCGATAAAGAGGGGAAACTCTGGGTTGATTATCCGGAGTATCAGAAGACAAGGGGAGTGGATTTGTCTTTTCGTCCTTATTTCAAAAGAACAATGAAAGAACAAAAAGGTATTATAGGTGTGCCTTACAGGTCGGTGAGGACGGGCAATCCGGTCCTGACCTTTACCGCTGTGCTGATGGGCACCTCTGATCAGGTGCTGGGGCTTCTGGGCTGTTCTGTTCAGCTCAACTCTCCTCTGGCCTTGGAGGGTATCAGACAAACGAAAATCGGCCAGTCAGGGTTTATTTATGTATTTGATACCACAAGACTTTTGATTCTCTATCCCAGAAACGAGAGAATTTTAAAGAGGGATGTCAAGCCGGGAGCGAACAGGTTGTTCGATGCAGCCATAGAGGGATTTGAGGGGGTTGGCGAGACCGTCGATTCCCACGGGGTACCCATGCTTGTTTCGTTTAAGCATGTGCCCGGGACAAACTGGATTGTCGCTGCACAGCAACCACAAAGCGAAGCCTTCGCCCCCATCAGGGCTGCCCGTGAGCGGATAGTTTACGGTATTATTACCGCTCTTTTTATAACCGTCCTTGTTGTGTCCGTAGTCATTCGGGGGATTACCGGACCTATACTGAAGCTTCGCAGGGCTGCCGGGCTGTTTAATCCCGAGAAAGCCGGTTCAGGAGACGGTGAGTACAGAAAGGAACTGGAAAGCATACAGCGGGGGGATGAAATAGGTGATCTTGCCATTGCCTTCACCGACGTATGTGACAGGCTTGACAAGACAATGGTATCCCTTAAAGCGTCTGCTATCGACTGGGAGCGAACATTTAATTCGGTATCGGACGCCATTTTTATACTCGACAGGGAAAATAAAATCACTCGTCTTAATCGTTCAGCCGTAAGCCTGATAAATATGGAGCCCGGGGATGCAGTTGGCCAATCGTTTTATAAATTAGTACACGGAGTTAACGAACAGCCTGATTATTATACTGGCATGGATAATTTGCTTATCGGAAACCCGCATAGGATCGAATTTAAAGGGCTTCTCCAACATACTTTTAAATTAACCTTAATTCCACTTGTGAATGAGTCGGGTGATATTATTGGAACTGTATCCACAGTCAAGGATATAACCGCTCAAAAACATGCGGCGGGGGCTTTAAGGAAAAGAGAAAAGGAGTTAGAGGCTAAATCCAAGAAACTTGGGGAAGCCAATATCGCCTTGAAAGTTTTATTGAAACACAAAGACGATCATGAGATAGAGCTTGAAGAAAGGGTTGTCTATAATGTCAAAAAGCTTATTCTGCCCTACATTGAAAATTTGAAGAAAAACAAGCTTGACTTTAAACAGGCAACCTATCTCGATATCATTGAAAAAAATTTAAACGAGATTATCTCTCCGGTTTCAAAGAGGCTGTCTTCAAAGCATTTTAATCTCACCGCGAGAGAAATTCAGGTGGCCAATCTTATTAAGGATGGCAAGACCAACAAAGATATAGCCGGATTACTGAACATTTCCCTGAGGGCAATTGAATTCTACAGGGAAAACATTAGAAAGAAACTTGGTTTGACAAACAAAAAAATCAATTTGAAATCCTATTTAATGGACTTAAAATCGTAGATAGACGCTATACCTACCCTCCCATCCATTTCGTTAACCATCACCATCTTTTTTTAAACAAAATTGACGAGCTCGTAAAAAGTCATAAACTGCACCATTTGTCATGCTGAACTTGTTTCAGCATCTAATTATTTCAGCAAGTTAGAGACCCTGAAATAAATTCAGGGTGACAAAAACTGACTTTTCACGAGTGCATCAAAATTAACCTGCCATAAAAGAAATTGCCCACTTTAACTGTATTTAACTGGAGCATTATATCGTTTTCCCCCTTCACAGCTTTTTCCCTGCTTATATGCCGGAGAGCGCAAAAGTCCCAGTTTTAGGTGGTAATTATACGGTATTTATTTGGTGTTGACTGCTCATAACGAAACTATTACAAAGATACTGTCCGGAAGGGGTCCGTTTCGGGGTGATAATCGTCATAACGACTAAAAAGGAAAGGAGGTGACATTATATGGACTTTATGACTGCATTAGCCTACTGGGCAATTGCTATTCTCTCAATTGTCAATGGGATAGTTGTTTTAATGATGAAAGTTGATATTGGTGATAAATAATTTTATCAGGTGGGAAGAAGTCATATAGTGCAAAGAAGGAGAGGATTATGGAATATTTAGCTAAAAATGGGATAATATTGGGTTGGATTTTTGTCTATATAGCGATCTGTTTGTATATAGGTTATTTTTTCAAGAAGAAGGCTGCTGAAGGCCAGAATGCATTTTACATAGCCAAAAGAGAAATACCGGGGTGGGTAATTTCTCTTGCCTTTTTCTCAACGTTTATCAGTACGAACACTTACATCGGTCAGGCGGGAAAAGCTTTTCAAGCCGGCCTTTGCTGGGCATGGGTTGGACTTTTCTGGACAGTATTTTGTATGTTCTCATGGCTTTTGTTAGGTCCAAGAATGAGGAAACAAACAGCTAATCTGGACTCAGTAACTATTCCCGATTATTTTGATTATCGGTATAAGAGTTCATTATCAAAGGCGATAAGGACACTCGCCGCCATTGTGATTATATTTGCTACGCTGTGGTATATGGCTGGAATTGCCAAAGGTTGTGCCCACCTGCTGCAATCAGTTCTTCATATTCCATACGTATGGGGAGCCTTTCTTCTCATTTTTATAACATGTGCCTATACCGTATGGGGCGGAATGTACGGTGTTCTGTGGACCGATGCGATTCAGGGTTTGATGATGTTCTTTGTGGCAATCATTCTGGTAATGCTTCCGGCGATATATGTTGGCGGCTGGGATGTTTTGATGCATAACATTTCGTATGTGACTCACGTGACTAAGAAAGGGGTGCCCATGGAGAATGGCCTTGTGACTTTCTGCTCCCTTGTATCATTCATGTATATCCTGGGTATAGGTCTGGCAGTGGGTATGAAGCAGATCGCTGAGCCTCGTTGTTTAATTCGGTTCTATTCCGTGGACAATGCAAAAAGCATGAAGTTTGCAATGATTGCAACACCTATTTTCCTGGGAATATCTCTTATATGTGTGATGGGGTTAGGCGCCCTTGTTCATGGTATGACTACAGAGAATGAGGCAGCATATTTAGTCAAGCATACTGATCAGGTGATAGGGTTTATGTTAGCTAAATTCGGCAATCCATGGCTGAGCGGTATTTGTTTGGCCGGATTATTTGCCGCTGGCATGTCTTCCCTTGCCTCAGTCATGCTGATAGTTGGAACTGCTGTTATCGGGGATATCTGGAACCTGTACAAACCGATGCCCCCGGCTCAGATAGTAACTAGAACGAAATGGACCATTTTTATCTATTGCATTATAGTGTTCCTTATAACTGCTAAACCGCCTACCGGGATAGTTGAATTGACGGCCTTTGCGGGAGCGGTTTTTGCTGCCAGTTTCTTCCCGGCGATTTTTGGCGGGCTATATCTACGTTGGGGTACAGGTCATGCAGCGTTTTGGTCGATGCTGACCGGTATTGCATCTTGTATAATCTGGAGGGAGGTTTTCAGGTTTAATATAGCGGGCCTGAAGGATATCCATGAGATTATACCTTCATTCATTTTGTCTCTCTGCGTCTATTTTGTTGTTAGTAAGATGACAGCAGATAAAGTTCCGAAAAAGGAACACCTGGATATGGTATTTGGAGTGAAGGAGGCTTAACTTAAATCCTTGCGCAGTCAAGGTGCCCCGTTCTTTAACTCAGTGCGGGGCGGGGTACCTTTTGCCGATTTTTAAAAAGTAGGAGGGGAGAGTTATGTCTAAGGCCTTGGAGGGCATAAGGGTTGTTGATCTGAGTCATGTCTTGGCGGCGCCTATATGTACGATGTTTTTGGCGGATCTTGGTGCCGAGGTTATTCATGTTGAACCGCCTCAGGGAGACGATGCGAGGGAATTTGGGCCTTTTGTTGGTGAGCCGGATAAGAACCGGAGCGGTTACTTTATAAGTCTTAACCGCAATAAAAAAAGTATGGTCTTGAATTTGAAACATGAGAAAGGGAAAAAGATACTTCACGAGCTAATTGAAGTTTCCGATATTGTTGTGGAAAATTTCAGGCCAACGACGATGAAAAAGCTCGGTTTTGATTGGGAGAATATTCAAAAAATAAATCCAAGAGTAATTTATGCTTCTATATGCGGTTTCGGCCATGACACCCTTCCCGGATATGACACGCGTCCGGCTTATGACATGGTGGCTCAGGGTTATAGTGGTATTATGAGTGTTACGGGACCGGAAGAAGGGCCTCCATGCAGGGTAGGGACGTCCGTTGGGGATATCTTCGCCGGTCATCAGGCTGTAATTGGGATTCTTGCCGCATTAATGCATCGTGAAAATACGGGGAGGGGGCAGCATTATGACGGTGCAATGGTGGACGGTCTGTTTGCCGTGCTGGAAAATGCCGTTGCCAGACACACAATTAGTGGAACTATTCCGGGGCCATTGGGAAGCGCGCATCCCTCCATAACACCATTTCAGGGGTTTAAGACAAAAGATTCATGGATCATAACGCCCATCGGAAACGATTACCTGTGGGCTACATTTTGTAAGGTGATTGAAAGGGAAGATTTGATCAACGACCCGAGATTTAAAACCAATCCTCTTAGAAATGAAAATAAAGGTCAACTTATTCCAATACTTGCTGTTGAATTAGAAAAAAGAACTACCAGGGAGTGGGTTGATATTTTCGATACGGCAGGCTTACCTTATTCTCCGATAAATAACTTGAAGGAAATCTGTGAGGATCCGCACATCGCATATCGAAAGATGCTTGTAGAAATAGACCAGCCAGGGGTGGGCAGGATGAAAATATCCGGTTCACCGATTCGCCTGTCTGAAACACCGGGCGAAGTCTATGCCCCGGCACCTCTTCTGGGGCAGCACTCAGAAGAAGTTTTGAGAGAAATCCTTGGATATTCGGACGAAGAGATTAATCAACTGAAAGAAGAAGGAGTAATAAACAAAGAGATACTGTAAAAGCACTCAAACGATTATTCCCTTGCGGATATTGGAAAATCGATAATTATTAAATCCAACCTCAAAACAGGGAGGAATGAAAATGATCAAGAAAGAAGATCGGAAATGGAATTCTCTGTCTGATAACACTTCATCCCGTCTCAAAAGAGTGAAAGAGACACTGAACCCTTCCGGAAAGATTATTCAAGAGAAGGACGCTGTCAGGTTTCTTGAGGCCGTCATTGAACCTTACGACAGGGTGTGTATTGAAGGCGACAATCAGAAACAGGCCTCTTTTCTCGCCAAGGCCCTATCCCGGGTTGATCCTCAAAAGATACACGATCTCCACATGGTTCAGTCCGTGGTTGCCCTGCCCGAACACCTGGATGTATTCAGAAGAAAAATTGCCACAAAACTCGATTTTTCCTATTCAGGTCCTCAGAGCAAAGAGCTTGCTGACATGGTTATCAAAAAGGAACTGGAAATCGGAGCGATCCACACCTACATTGAATTATTTGGAAGATGCTTCCTTGACCTGACCCCCAGGGTTGCCCTTGTTGCAGCAAATTGCGCTGATAGCCATGGAAACCTTTATACCGGGCCCAATACTGAAGAGACACCGACCCTCGTAGAAGCAACGAAATTCAAGAAAGGCATTATTATAGCCCAGGTCAATTCCATTGAAGAAAAGCTGCCACGAGTTGATATACCGGGCGACTGGGTAGATTACGTCATACCTACCGATACCCCCTATTATATCGAACCCCTTTTCACGAGGGATCCCGCAAAGATTTCTGATGTCAGTGTTCTGATGGCAATGATGGCCATAAAGGGCATTTATGGCCCTTATGGCATTACCTCTCTGAACCATGGGATCGGGTACGACACCGCAGCGATCGAATTGCTGCTGCCCACTTATGCTAAAGAGCTCGGGTTAAAGGGTAAGATCTGTACACACTGGGCCCTGAATCCTCACCCCACGATGATACCCGCCATTGAATCGGGGTTTGTGGAGTCTATCTACCCCTTCGGTTCGGAGATCGGCATGGAAGAGTATATTGAGAAGCGCTCCGATATATTTCCTGTAGGCCCTGACGGAACCATGAGATCAAACAGGACCTTTTCACAGGTGGCAGGCCACTATGCCGTCGATATGTTTATCGGGTCCACCCTGCAGATAGATCCGTACGGTAACAGCTCAACAGCAACCATCCAGAGGATATCAGGTTTCGGTGGCGCCCCCAATATGGGGTGCAATGCCGGTGGCAGACGTCATTTCAGCGCCGCATGGGGTAAGGTTGGAGAGAATTATGCCATTAACAGCCTCCTGAACGGTCCTGTTCCTACGGGCAAGAAGCTGGTTGTCCAGATCGTTCAATCCTGCAAGAAACCGGAAAACCCCACTTTCGTGGAAAAACTCGATGCTTGGGAACTGGCCGAAAGGGTCAATTTTCCCATTCCACCCGTTATGATCTACGGCCGGGATTTGACCCACATTGTGACCGATATTGGGGTTGCCTATCTCTACAGGTGCAAGAATCTTGAGGAAAGGAAGGCGGCCATATGTTCGATTGCCGGCAAAGCCCCTCTGGGGAGCCTGGTTGATGAAAATACGGTAGCAAAGATGAGAGACAAGAAACTGGTTCAGTATCCTGAGGACCTGGACATCAATGTCAAGGACGCTACCCGCGATCTACTTGCGGCCAAGTCTATGGAGGACCTCGTGGAATGGTCGGGAGGACTCTATAAGCCTCCAGCCAGGTTTATGAAGAAGTAGAATCTTTAAAACGGGTCCATCGTTTTTAATTCGGGGCAAAATAATACTTACAACTGATTGCAAAATGAGATAATATTTGTCGGGGTGTTGACTGGGAGCGCACCCCGCATGTTCCGTTTCATAGGCGGAACAAAGGGCAGATATAAATTAAAATATTTCAGGGAGGGTTTTTTCTGGAAGAGTTGCCAAAAGATACTCTGGGGGAAGTCTTAAAAGAGAAGATAAAGAATATTTTTAAGATTGAAAAATCAAAAAAAAGCGTCTCCCAAGAGGATATGAAACAAAAATCTTCTCCAGATACCAAGACTTGTGATAAGTGTGGATGGGGACTCTGAAAGCACATCAAAGGTTTTTTTGCTAACAATTGGACCCCCCCCTCCGGGCAGGAGTTTCCGATCCGGATAATACGTTTCGTATTGTGTGTTCTTGCGGGGTGCGCCCCCATCCACTCTTACCGGCAACGTTACCGCCAAACATGGCTTCATCGATCTCAATCTCACATGAAAGAAAAAATAACTCTTTCATCTCCTGTTCATAAATGCCTCCTCGCATGATTCTGAACCATCTCTGAATCGTTTTTTGACCCTATCATAATATGCAAAAGCTTAACCGGACGATGCTGAGCTTGTAGTTTAATAAATTTCTAAACCCAAAAATTGTTTTTGAAAAATAACGAAGGGGGTAAAGTATGAATAATCAAACTCTAAAAGGTTGTTTTATGAAAAGTTGCCTGCTACACGGGGAAAAGGTAGCGATAAGTTTTATTCGTGAAGGTGCAATAGAGACAGAGATCTCCTTCCGGGAATTGGATCAGGATGCCAATCGAATGGCAAATACCTTCCTGGATTTGGGGGTTGAAAAAGGAGACAGGGTAATTCTCTTCTTCCAAAAATCTGTGGCTTTTGTAGTTGCGCATCTTGCACTTCAAAAAATAGGAGTTATTGCGGTTCCCTTGAATCCTGACTTCAAAAAGGCAGAGGTCTCATATCTGCTTGGGGATGCAAAGGCAAAATTGGTGTTGTCAGGAACAGAACAGGAGGCAATTATAAAAGAAATAGCTCCGGAGCTCACCAATATTGTGGTTCAAACCGAAAGGTCTTACCAGAATATTGATTTTTTTCGATCCGCCCCGGATAGTATTCCCCCGGTAGATGTCGGGCCGGAAGATCCGGGTCTTATCATTTACACATCAGGAACTACAGGAAAACCTAAAGGGGCTGTTCTTGCCCAGGAGAATCTTGTTCATGACGCAAAAAATATCATGAAGATATGGGAGATAACGGAATCTGATGTGCTCTGTCACTCGCTTCCCCTTTTTCATGTTCATGGACTTAACTATGCCCTTCATACCGCCTTAATGGCAGGTGGCCATGTGGTTATGCTTGACAAATTTTCCCCGGAGAAAGTAATAGAAGTGTTGTCAAGAAAAGCTGGAGAATATATTTGTAACGTGTTTATGGCGGTTCCTTCTATGTATGGTAAGATGATGAATTATCTGGGGGAAGAGAAACTGGACTTTGAACATATGCGATTATGGACATCCGGTTCGGCGCCGCTCTCGGTTAAGGATTTTGAGAAAATTAAGAAGATCTTTGGCAAGGAACCCGTGGAGCGGGAGGGCATGTCGGAAACCGGGGTGAATTTTTCAAACCAGATCAGGGGTATGAGAAAACCCGGATCTATCGGAGTACCACTTCCGGATCTTGAGGTAAGAACAGTAGATCCTGAAACATTTTTGGATGTAGCTCCCGGCCAAACGGGCGAATTTTGGCTTAAAGGTCCCTCCATTACCAAGGGTTACTGGCGGAAGCCTGAAGTGACAGCCGGCTCATTTGAAAAAGGATGGTTTAAAACCGGCGATCTGGGAAGAGTTGATGAAGATGGATACTATTACCTGACTGATCGCCTCAAACATATTATTATATCAGGTGGGGAAAATATTTCTCCGAAAGAGGTGGAAGTGGTTATAAACCAACTTGGGGATGTGGTTGATTCTTCTGTGGTAGGTATCGAGGACGAAAAGTGGGGAGAAAAGGTAGTTGCAGCCGTTGTTACAAGGCCCGGCTCGAAGGTTGAAGCTCAAGATATTCAAGAGTTCTGCAGGGAGCATATTCATAAATGGAAATGTCCCAAGGAGATTGTTTTCATCAAAGAGTTACCAAAAAATACTATGGGGAAAGTGTTGAAAGATGAGATAAAAAAGCTTTTTTTATCTTGAGTGGCCTGCCAGCGGCATTTTCAAATCTTCCTCATGGGATTATTTTTCAGATAAAGCCTTCCGATATTCCTTTATCAGGAATTCTCTGCTGACCCCGTGGTCGATAAAATCCCAGGGGAGGATTTCATCAGTATCCTTCTGTCGATAGACGTAGAAATCGGGATTTATGTTTACCTCTTTGAAGGCTTGCGACCAGTTGCCTTTGTTTTTATGGACGGAAAGGAGAACCTGTCCCGCCGACCTGCCGCCCAGAGACAGAAAGGCCTGGATATAATTCCATTTTGGGAGGTCGTGGATTACTTTTACGGATGATTCCTTCCTTAAAGAGGACTCGATCTTTCTTATCCTTCTTCTCACGAGATTTGTATCCTCAAGACCCTGCCATTGAAAGGGTGTGGCCGGTTTGGGGATAAATTGATTTATGCTGAGGACAATCCTTCGAAATCTCCTTTTTCCCGCTGAATATTTTATCGCACGGTGTTTGATTCTTTTGGCAAGGTCGATTATTGCCTCTATATCCTCGGGGCTTTCGGTGGGAAGGCCCACCATAAAATAGAGCCTTATGTTTAAGATCAGATTTTCTATTAATAATTCCACACTGTCGAAGATGTGAGATTCTGTAATTTTCTTATTGATCAGGTCTCTCAATCTCTGAGAGCCCGCCTCCGGAGCGAGGGATACCATTTCCACGTCGGCTTCCCGGAGTAATGAAACCGTTTCTTTGTTCAATCTATCCAGTCTGAGAGAACCGATCGATAATTTCCCGTTCTTTTCCAGTATTGACTGACAAAGCGAGATAAGATCGGGATGATCCGATACCGCAGTGCCGAGCAGTCCGATTTTTTTTTGCTGTTCAAGTCCCCTGGTGATGGACTCTTCGAGAATTTCCGGTTTTCTGAATCTCGCAGGTCTGTAAGCAAAACCGGCGGCACAGAAACGGCATCCCCGCCCGCAGCCCCTGCTCACCTCTGACAGGAACATGTCCCCGAATTCCGTATCCGATGCGATAATGGATTGATCGGTGTTAAATGCATTTATATTGCCGACAGATCTTTTTCTGATTCTTTCAGGAAATGAGGAATCTGTTGGTTCAAATGCGATTATTTGACCATCAGGATTGTGGGTAACGGAATAAAATCTCGGAACGTAGGCACCCTCGACCTCTTTTTGCACCCGGGATAGCGTCTCATGGCGGGAGAGGCCGAGATGGTGGGATTCTCTAAAGATGTCAAGAAACTCGGGGATCGCTTCTTCTCCTTCTCCTAAAATAAAAAGATCGAAAAAGTCGGCCAGGGGCTCAGGGTTAAGAGTGACCGAAATGCCGCCCCCGATGATAAGAGGATCTTCTTCGCTCCTTTGGTGGGTGAGAAGATCGATTCTCGACATAGCAAGAATTTTTAAGGTGTTAGGATAATCGTTTTCGAAGGAGATGGAAAAAGCAATAATATCGAAATCCGCAAGGGGTTTCTGAGACTCCAGACTAAAAAGGGGAGTCGATTTCGAGATGAATGTGGCTTCATCGTCGGGATCGGGAAGGAAGACCCTTTCACATAAGAATGAAGGGTGACTGTTGAAAAGGGCATATAGAGTTTGAAATCCGAGGTTTGACATTCCTGTCCTATAATAATGAGGATAGGCAAGACAAACAGTTATTCTATCGCCCCATAGATTTTTTTGATAACCTTTCTCCTTAGACAGAATATCTCTGTATCTTTTTTTGAGCTTCCAGGACATATTATATTAAGTAGGCAGTATCCAGTAAGCAGTATGCAGATATCAGGCATTTCTGACCTTACTTCTTGCTCCCTACTCCCTACTCCCTACTCCCTACTCCTTGTTCCCTACTATATCAGTCTGCCTGTTTTCTCAGGAATGTCGGGATTTCAAAATCGCTTTCCACAGCGTCATCTATCAGTCCCATCCTTACTACATTAGGAGTATCTGTAGGTCTTTCCTTCCTTATAAATGTGGGCTGGGACAGGTCCTCTTTCTTATGTCCATCCAGATGGAACGTGTCTGGTATATCATGTTTCTTTTTCCCGGATTCTTCAAAGCCGGTAGCGATAACCGTGATACGTATTTCGTCTCCCATACTGTCGTCAACAACGGTTCCGAAGATGATGTTGGCCTCTTCATGGGTCTCCGCATGGATCAAAGATGATGCCTCGTTGACCTCATCGAGAGTCATGTCTGATCCACCCGTTATATTGAGAAGCACCCCGCGTGCACCTTGAATCGTGTTGTCTTCCAGCAGAGGAGAAGATATCGCTTTTTGAGCCGCCTCTACTGCCCTGTTTTCTCCACTCGCAATACCGGTACCCATAAGGGCCAATCCCATCTCCGACATGATGTTCCTCACGTCGGCAAAATCAAGATTGATCAGTCCCGGTACCATGATCAGGTCGGAAATACCCTTAACAGCATGGAACAGTATTTCATCTGCCTTCTTGAAAGCATCGAGAAGGGGCATCGTTCTTCCCCCTATACTGAGGAGTCTCTGATTGGGGATTACTATGAGAGAATCGACGGTGCTTCGGAGTTCTAAAATTCCTTCATCTGCCTGTTTTTGTCTCTTCTTACCTTCAAACAGAAAAGGCTTTGTAACGACGGCAACGGTTAATGCCCCTAATTCTTTTGCAATTTCTGTTACAATGGGTGCCCCCCCCGTTCCTGTCCCGCCGCCCAGACCGGCGGTAACGAAAACCATATCCGCTCCTGCGAGAGCGCTCTTTATGGCATCTGTTGATTCGACCGCGGCCCTTCTTCCGACATCAGGATCTGAACCGGCACCGAGACCTCTTGTGACTTCCGAACCAAGCTGAATCTTGGTGGGTGAAAGCGATGCTCCCAAGGCCTGGGAATCGGTATTTGCCGCGATAAAATCTACGCCTTTAAGTTCGTAAGATATCATAGTGTTCACGGCATTGCCTCCGCCTCCACCAATCCCTACAACCTTGATCTTTGCAGAATTTACTTTAGATTCTATCAATTCAAACATATGTCTTTCCTCCTAAAAGAATTCTGTGAACCATCTTTTCATCCTTCTCGTTACTCTATTAAATATATTTCCATCACTTCTTTTAAAAACGTTCCTGTAATAATCCTTACTTCCATAGATTATTAATCCCACACCGGTTGCATACATAGGACTGTTGACTATATCGGTAAGTCCGCCTATGCCTATCGGATATCCCCTTCTCACCGGCATGTTGAATATCTGTTCGGCTAACTCTGTTATTCCTTCCAGAATAGCCGTTCCTCCTGTTAAAACGACACCGGCAGCCAGGAGATCCTCGTAGCCGGATTTGACTATTTCTCTGTGGGCCAGGTTAAGTATCTCCTCCATACGTGGCTCGATAATTTCCCCAAGTATCTGGCGAGAAACTTTCCTCGGTTCCCTTCCACCCACACTGGGGACTTCTATAATTTCATCCTTCGGAATCAAAGGCGTGTAAGCACACCCATAGTTTATCTTTATCTTCTCTGCCTCAACAGTCGGAGTCCTGAGACCGACAGCAATATCTCCTGTTAGATAATTTCCGCCAAGGGATAGGACGGCAGTGTGTTTAATGCTTCCTTCATAAAATACGGCTATATCAGTTGTACCTCCACCTATGTCTATTATAGCTACTCCCAGTTCCTTTTCATCAGAGCTGAGAACCGCCTCACTCGATGCTAACTGTTCCAGGACGATATCATTTACGTCGAGTCCGACACGGTTTACAGATTTGATGATATTTTGCGCAGATGTGACAGCACCTGTGATGATGTGAACTTTTGCCTCGAGCCGGACACCGGACATTCCTACGGGAGTCTTTATACCATCCTGGTTATCTACAATGTAGTGCTGTGGCAATACATGGAGGACTTCTCTGTCCAGAGGAATAGCGATAGCTTTTGCTGCCTCAATTGATCTCTTTACATCGTTCTCGTCGACCTCACGACTCTTTACTGCCACGATACCATGACTGTTGAAACCACTGATATGTCCTCCTGCAATTCCTGTAAAGACGGAGGAAATCTCGTGGCCGGACATAAGTTCAGCCTCCTCCACAGCCCCTTTTATGGAATTCACGGTGCTTTCAATATTGACTACAACTCCTTTTCTCAATCCTTCAGAAGGGTGAGAACCTATCCCGATAATGTCGATACCATTATCCGTCACTCCGCCGACAATGGCACAGACCTTAGTGGTTCCTATGTCCAGCCCGACAATTATATTTCCGTTTTTCCCCATTGTCTTTCTACCTTTGCTATGTCTTATAACCTTCTTTTAGAGTATCTTTCCTTTTAACAACAACCCTGCTCGGATTGCTGACATCAATACATATACATTCCTTATTCAAATTCTTTCTTCTAAGGTCGGTTATGACAGATTTCAACCTTTTCAGTTTTTTTTCATAGTTCTCAAAACCGAGCTGTATACACAGACCACTGTTGGTAAAAACGGAGAACCCGAAAATTTCATCTCCATGAATTTCCGATACATTCCTTATTTCAGGGGAACCGCTGTTCGATGACAGACAGGCGATGAGCTCGGTCGATTTTTTTAGGAGAGCCGCATTCTTGTGAAATCCGGTAAGAACGGGGAGATCTTCCTTCTCGCCGTTCTTTAGTTCTTTGAATATGACCCCGCTGCTATCCATAAAATAGATGCCGTTGTTCTCCTTGACCAGGGCAGATACTTCCCTTTCTCTGACCTCTATAACCAGTCTGTTTGGGAGCCCCCTTTCTATTGAAACATCTTTTACCCAGGGATTTGAATTGATCTTTCGTGCTATCTCACCCGGATTGATTGCCAGGATATTTTGAAATGGTTTCATGCCGGCAAGAGTTAAAACTTCATTTTCTGTGATCCTTTCACATCCTTTAATAGTCGTTTTTTCAATTTGAAAATAGGGTGCGCTGATCATATAATTGTATGCAAGTATCATAAATGAAGCTGAAGCGATGACGGTTACAATCAGCGCTAACCCCTTAAAAATGTCGTAAAAAATCTTTACCGAACGTCTTTTTAACCTGTTTTTTTTCGTTGCAATTTTTGTTATAATCGATTTCTTCATCAGTCGACGCCTATTACCTTTACTTCAGTTTCGAGATGAATGCCTCTTTCTTCCCAAACCCTTTTCTTTGTCATATCTATTAGAGAGATTACATCCCTTGCTTTTGCTCCCCCTGAATTTACAATAAAATTTCCATGTATTTCAGATATCTTTGCACCACCGGCCTTTTTACCCTTGAGCCCAAGATCGTCTATGATTTTGCCGGCGGGGATATTAGGCGGATTCTTGAAGATCGAACCAGCGCTGCGAAGTTCAAGAGGGTGCTTTTTCTTTCTCATACTGATAATTTTCGAAACTCTTTCCTGAATCTCTTCTTTTACCCCCTTTGTTAATAAAAACTTTGCACCGAGGATAACCGTTCTTTCCGGAAGATTAAGGTTCCTGTATTCGAATTCAAGTTCATTTCTTCCCGCAGTCTTTATTTCTCCTCCACCGTTCATCAGCGATACCGTTTTAACAACGTCTTTCAGTTCACTGCCGCAGGCTCCGGCATTCATTTTTACACCGCCACCTACCGATCCGGGGATGCCGGCACAAAATTCTATGCCGGCAAGAGATTCTTTTATGGACAGATTAACGATTTCGGAAAGAGGCACTCCGGCTTCCGCGTGGATTGAGATGGATGATGGCTGATAATCGATAGTCATAAGTTTTTTTAAGGAAACCAGGACACCCCTGTACCCGCCGTCCCTCACTATAAGATTTGTACAGTTACCCACTGGTATAAATGGAACATCACAATATCTAAGATAAGAAATAAGCTGTCCGAGTTCCTCAATACTGCTGGGGAATATCAGTACATCGGCCATTCCGCCAACCCCGATAGAAGTATGTCGGTCCATCGGTTCACTGAAGAAAACCTTGCCGGAGACGAGACTCTCTAATTTTTCCTGAAATGCTTTCTCTCTGATCATTCGATTTCCTCGGTCTTAAATTCTACAAAGGCCTTCCTCAAAAATTCCTCACCAACCTTCCAGACGTCACCTGCTCCCAGCGTGATGATCACATCCGTGGGTTCGGCTATTGCCAGCAGGCGGTCAACGATCCTGTCAAAATCAGATATATGGATTACGTCTTTTTGCCCGCGGCTCTTGATACCCTTACAGAGACCCGATGCATGAACTCCCTCTATCTTCTTTTCACTGGCGGCATATATGTCGGTCAGGATCAGGATATCCGCATCGGGAAAGGCCGTCAGGAAATCATCAAAGAGCGCTCTGGTACGGGTATAGCGGTGAGGTTGAAAAACGACGATGAGCCGCTTATTCCACGCCTGTTTTGCAGCTGCTAAAGTTGCCCTGATCTCAGTTGGATGGTGGCCGTAGTCATCAATAACGGTTATACCGCTCACCTCGCCTTTGATTTCCAGTCTCCGATGAACACCGACGTAAGACTTGATACCCTCTCTGATTTTAGGGAAATCCATATCGAGTTCACGGGCAACGGCAATCGCTGCCATAGAATTATAGACATTGAAAAGTCCCGGGACATTCAGGGAGATATCTCCAAGTAAATCACCCCTGTAGTATAAGGCGAAGCTTGATGATGATCCTTCAAAGGATATATTCCTTGCCTTATAGTCAGACTGGTCTGAAAGACCGTATGTAATGACCCTTCTTTTTATCTCGGGAAGTATTTCGACTACATTATCGTTATCGAGACAGAGTATTGTAGAGCCGTAGAAGGGAACAATATTGGCGAACTGCAAAAATGCCTCCTTGATCTCTTCGATGTCCCGGTAGTAATCAAGATGTTCACGATCAATATTTGTAATTACTGAGATAGACGGACTCAATCTGAGGAAAGAGCCATCACTTTCATCGGCCTCAGCCACGATATATTCTCCGTCACCAAGCCTCGCATTGCTTCCTATACTTGCCAGCTTTCCACCTATAACCATGGTGGGATCAAGACCGCCATGGGCAAGTATAGTGGCGATCATGGAAGTCGTTGTTGTTTTCCCGTGAGACCCTGATACTGCTATGGAGAACTTCATCTTTAGGAGTTCTGCAAGCATCTCCGCACGCGGGATAACAGGAATGTGTCTTTGATGTGCGGCGAGCACCTCAGGATTATCTTTTTCAACGGCGGTCGATGTGACTACAACATCAGCCTTTTCAAGATTGGATGCACGATGGCCGTAGGAAATTTTGGCACCCAGTGAGGCCAGACGCTTTGTAAGCCCCGTTTCGTTAAGGTCAGATCCGCTGATGGCATAGCCCGTATTTAGCAGTACCTCTGCTATACCGCTCATGCCGATACCGCCTATACCGACGAAGTGTATGTTTTTTACCTTTCTGTACATAAATTTCCTTGTTATCTGACAGCAAATTTATAAGTTCATTGCTGTCTGCCGGACTTCCCGGTTTGAACAGGCTGTTGCCCAAAATCCTTTTTGCTTTGCCAGGGAGTTTTTTTGATAAATCTAAAGCTTGCTACATGCGATTTTAAGTCCCACCCTTAGGGCCTAAATACCAGAGATCGCTTATCTTACGCGTAGCCAAGATTTATTCGCAAAAAACGTTTTAAAGACAGCCCAAAAGATTTTTGTTTGAGCAACAGCCTGCCACCATTTATTGGCCCCTGATTTCCGTAAATTAGTGCAATTTTCTTTTTACACACAGTGCTGTGCACTATGCACTTTACACAGTGCCAGACATTCATTAACAATGTCTGTTGCTGCCCTCATATTTCCAAACCCGGCGGATTTTTCTTCCATTTTCTTAATCGCTTCAGGATCGTGGTAAAGTCGCAGAATAACTTCCGCAAAGAGTTTGCCGCTGAGTTCTCTTTCCTGGATCATCTCGGCAGCCCCTGCATCTGTTAAAACCCTTGCGTTTTCTGTCTGATGATCACCTGCTGCAAAGGGAAATGGTACAAAGATGGCGGCTTTCCCACTTACTGTTATTTCAGCTATTGATGTTGCCCCTGCCCTGCATACCAGTAAATCGGCCGCTCCAAAAGCCTGTGCCATATCACCTATAAATGGAAAGACTTCGGCATCAATCCCATAATCCGTATAAACATCTGCGACCCATTTAAAGTCACTTTCTCCTGTCTGGTGAATAATTTTCAATCTGCCCTTTATCTCTTTCAGATATTCGAGAGAATCACAGACAGCCTTGTTTATAGTATGAGCGCCCTGACTTCCACCAAATATAAGTAGCGTAAATCTGCCGTCTGTCTTTTCTGGAATCTTTTTCTCTCCCAAAAATCTTTCCCGGACAGGATTTCCTGTAACCACCGCCTTCTCTTCGAGAAAAAATCTCTTCGTTTCGGGAAAGGCAAGGAAGATCTTGTTGACAAACCTGCCGAGTATTCTGTTTGTTACCCCGGGTCTGGCGTTCTGTTCGGCGATTGCGGTCATGATCCCCATAAAGTGAGCCGTTATCACTGTCGGACCGGATGCATACCCCCCGACGCCAAGAACCATATCCGGGGAAAATTCACGGACAATCATAAGTGACTGAAACATACTCAAGGGAATCTTTAATGAGGCACTGATTGATCTTGCAATGCCTTTTCCCTTAACGCCCTCTACATCAATGGTTCGCAGTTGAAAACCCATGTCCGGTAATATCCTTGCTTCCAATCCTTTTCCGGTTCCGATGAAAAGGACCCTATTTTTTTTGTCCCTTTTCAGGAATTCCTCTGCAACAGCGACTCCCGGAAAGATGTGTCCGCCTGTTCCTCCACCTGCTATTATTATTTTCACATCAAGGTCCCTTGTTCAAATACAAGTAAACTTTGAACTTTTCACCCATTGCCCTTCATTCCCGATGGGATGATATGTTCAGGAGCACCCCCACCGTTGCCAGACTCATAATTAATGATGTTCCCCCATAGCTAAGAAAAGGAAGCACCAACCCTTTGGTCGGAATTAATCCCATAACTGCAGCCATATTTATAAATGCTCCCAGGGCGATGATTATCGTAAGGCCGGAGGCCAGGAGGATTCCAAATAAGTCAGGAGCCTTATATGAAATCATAAATCCCCGTAGTACAAAAATGGCGAACAACAGAATAATAATCGTAATCCCTATAAACCCACTCTCTTCACCGATGACCGAAAGGATAAAATCCGTATGCGGTTCGGGAAGATAAAAGAGTTTTTGCATGCTGTTTCCGAGCCCGACACCGAGTATTCCACCAGATCCGAAGGAAAGAAAAGACTGAATTATCTGAAAGCCTGAATTTGTAGGATCTTTCCAGGGGTCAAGAAAACTCAGGAATCTTTCTAAACGGTAGCCCTTCTGCGTAATCAGTATATAACCCGCCGGAACAAGAAGAGCAGCTAAGCCGGCCAGGTGTAAAATCCTGCTTCCGGACAGATAAAACATAAATATTAATATCATCCCCATGATTGTCGCCGTGCCAAAATCGGGCTGCAGTAATATGAGGGCGATAATAATGGTCGTTATTATCAGGGGCGGCAAAAAACCCTTGTTAAACTCCTTTATATGTTCCTCTTTCTTGGTCAGGAAATGAGCCAG
The DNA here is from genome assembly GCA_964650385.1 of uncultured Syntrophales bacterium. Taxonomy (GTDB): domain Bacteria; phylum Desulfobacterota; class Syntrophia; order Syntrophales; family JADFWA01; genus JAUSPI01. The sequence goes on from CAZYTP010000020.1 coordinate 23,694, forward strand.
GAAGAGAACAAAGGAGACCTTGACAAGTTCCGTTACCTGAAATGAAAACACTCCAAGGTCAAGCCACCTTGTGGCGCCGCCCACTCTGGTTCCCAGTCCCCTGATCAAAAGCAGAGAAAGAAGCACAACAGAAAATAACATACTGAAATAGGCCACTTTTCTTAAATAGTAGTAAGGTATCCTGGACAGTATGATCATTACTCCAAGTCCGAGGGCTACAAACAAAATCTGTTTCTTTATGAAAAAGTATCCATCTCCGAACCTTGTTACGGCGATGGCTGAGCTTGAGCTGTATATCATCACAGTACCGAAAGTGACGAGGATCAGTGTAACAAGCAGGAGAATGATGTCAGGCCCGCCTGCCATAGTCAGGCATGAGCGGGCAGGATTCTTCTTGTCCATATCAGAGGTTCCCTAGAAGTTTTTTAAAATATCTTCCGCGTTCCTTGTAGTTTGTAAATTCGTCAAAACTTGCACATCCCGGGGAGAGCAGAACGACATCGCCGGAAGAGGAGCAAGCGCAGGCAAAGCGAACTGCATCCTTAAGGGAGAGTACACGCCTGGTTGGAACTGTTCCGCCGATATTGGAGTTTATCTCCTCTCCTGCCTCACCAAACAGGACAAGCTGCTTAACCTTTTCCCTGATTGGTTCGGCTAATACTTTAAAATCTCCGCCCTTGTTTCTCCCTCCCAGAAGGAGAATAATCGGGTTGGAAAAGGTCTGAAGCGCCCTGACAACTGCACCCGCATTAGTTGCTTTGGAATCGTCATAAAATTCCACTCCGCCTTTTTGACCTGCAAATTCTATCCGGTGCGGTATTCCTTTAAAGTCCTCTACTGCCGAAATGATTTTAGAGGGGTGGCATCCGCATCTTCTTGCAGCGACCACGGCGGCCATAACATTTTCTATGTTATGAACACCTGGAAGTCTCATCATCTCGAGCGGATAATTTTCATCGCCAAATCTCAAAACCTTGCTATTGAGGAAAATACCTTCCGTCAGCTTTCTGGAAGAGCTGAAACACGTAATCTCTGCCCGGATTCTTTTTGAAAGTGATGGTGATAGAGGATCATCCGCATTGAGTATGGCGAGGTCACCACCGTTTTGATTCTTAAAAATCCTTTCTTTAATTGAGGAATACTCTTCAAAAGTTCCATGATAATCCAGATGGTCGTAGGTTGTGTTCAGAAGTATGGATATAAGAGGTTTAAAAAGTTCAACCCACTGCAGCTGAAAACTGCTAACCTCAACAACCACATAATCGTCTTTCTGTTTTCCGTTTACATAGTCTATTAAGGGATTTCCGATATTACCTCCGATAAACACCTCTTTCCCCGCCTTTTTGAGCATTTTTCCTAATAATGTAGTTGTCGTTGTCTTTCCGTTGGTTCCGGTAATAGCTATCATCGGTCTTTTCAGAAATCTCCAGGCAAGTTCTATCTCGCTTAAAATAGGGATTCCCCTCTTTACCGCTTCCAAAAGTATTACGTTAAATGGCGGGACACCGGGTGACGGTACAACCATATCTGTTTGAGACATGACGTCGAGACTGTGTTCGCCGAGCTGCATGTTCACATTCAAATCCCCGAGTGCAGAGGTTGCATCCACAAGTTCTGATGCCGGTTTTTCATCACTTACAAAAACCACTGCACCTTTTTCTTTCAGGAACCTGACAGTTGCAATACCTGTCTTCCCCAAGCCGACAATCAGTACCCTTTTCCCATTCAGATCCATTCGTCTACCTCAGCTTCAGAGTACTTATAGCGATGAGAGCCAGGATTATTGAGATAATCCAAAAGCGTACGATGACTTTCGGTTCCGCCCATCCATTCAGCTCAAAATGGTGGTGGATCGGAGCCATCCTGAAGATGCGCTTACCGTTCGACATCTTGAACCAGCCGACCTGAAATATGACTGAAATAGTTTCCAACACAAATATCCCGCCTACAATGGCAAGGAGCATCTCCTGTTTTGTTACTATAGCCATGGTTCCAAGAGCGCCACCAAGAGAAAGAGACCCCACGTCACCCATAAAAATCTGGGCAGGGTAAGTGTTGAACCAGAGAAAACCGAGGCATGCACCCGTCATGGCCCCGCAAAAGATGGTGAGTTCCCCTACTCCCGACACATAAGGTATCTGCAGGTATCCTGATATTTTTACGTTACCTGCGAAGTATGCAAACAGAATATAGGTTGCAAAACATATTAGAGCCGGGCCTGTTGCAAGTCCATCAAGCCCGTCTGTAAGATTTACCGCATTTGCGGCCCCCACAATTACAAATGTTGAAAAAATCACATAACCCCATCCCAAATCGGGAAGCAATGTCTTGAAAAAGGGTATGGTTATAGATGAGTTGAATCCCGGTTTCATAAACAGAATAACGCTGATAAACAGTGCTATAGCAGTTTCTGCTAATAACCTTACATAACCGGGCACACCTCCGCTGCTTTTGCTGATATGTTTCCACAGGTCGTCGATAAAGCCTATCAGGCCGAACCCGACCGTTACCACGAGCACTAACCATACATAGTCCGTTGTAAGATTAGCCCAGAGAAGAGTCGATACGACTACAGCAAAAATAATAAGAATACCCCCCATTGTCGGGGTTCCTTCCTTCGACAGGTGAGAACCGGGGCCGTCTTTCCTTATCGGCTGGCCGATGTGCAATGTTTTAAGCTTCCGTATTAACCATGGTCCCAGGACGAAACAGATAATCAGGGCGGTTATCGTTGCATATATTGTCCTGAAGGTAATGTACCGGAATACATTAAAGTAAAAGAATGTTTTATGTAGTGGATATAATAGATGGTACAGCACTGTTAAATCCCCTTACCCTTCAGCTTTTTCAAGCCCAAACACGCTGGTTAATTCCTGGACAATTTCTTCCATTTTCATCTTCCTTGATCCCTTCACCAGCACCCAGTCCCCTTTTTTTAAATGCTGTCGGAGATGTGTCGCTATCTCCCCTGTAGTTTCGGGGGAATATATCTGGTTGTTTTTAAGACCTCTCCTGACTGCCCCTTCTGTGACCGCGCGGGAAAACTTTCCCCTGAGGAAGATTGTGTCAACACCGGTATCCGCCATAAGGCTTCCGATATCTTCGTGCATTTCGTCCGCCCACGCACCCAGTTCAAGCATATCTCCCAAAATAACCGTACTTTTCTGTTTCCCCTTTAAATCTTTCAGTGTCTTCAGGGCAACGCTGACCGATGCCGGATTGGCATTGTATGTATCGTCAATTAAAAATGCCCCGTTTTTTAATTTCAGTATCTCCATGCGTCCGGAGATAGGCTTGAATGACAGTAACCCCTCACATATCAAATCGGGTTCGATGCCCACGGCCCGGGAAGACGCGGCGGCGGCAAGGGCATTGTAGATGTTGTGTTCTCCAGTGGTTGACATTATTAGTTCGCGGGAGATTCCATCTATAGTGAGGGTAAATTTTGTCCCTGTTCTCCCTTTTATAGAGATATGTTTTGCACGGACATCGGCATAATTTTTAATGCCGAAGGTCACGGCTTCTCCTTTCCACCGGCCGGCCAGTTCACGCAGTGAATCATCATCGTTATTGAGAATGGCAGTCCCTCGGTCTCCCATATTATTGAACAGATCCCACTTTTCTTCTCTCACCACATCCAAGGATTTAAGCCCTTCGAGGTGAGCCGGCCCGATATTGGTAATTAGTCCGACGTCCGGCATAGCAATTTTTGTGAGTCTCCCGATTTCACCGCTTCTGTTTGTCCCCATCTCTACGATCGCCACTTCGTGGCCTGCATTGATCTCAAGGAGTGTCAGAGGAAGACCAACAAGATTATTGAAATTCCCCCGGCTTTTTAATGTCCTTTTAGTCGTTCCAACCACCCCCGCAATCATTTCCTTTGTTGTTGTTTTCCCGGAGCTTCCTGTTACGGCTATAACGGGGAGCTCAAATTTTTTCCGCCATAAGTGAGCAATATCCCCCAGGGCCTTCAAAGTATCCTTAACAGAGATCAGAGTAGCGTCCCCGGAGGAGACAGCTTTGATTTTTTCTTCCAGACCACTTTGAACCAGTGATCCCAAGGCCCCGTCCTTAATAGCGGCTGCTATAAAATTGTGTCCATCAAACCTTTCTCCTACAATAGGCAAAAAGAGTGCTCCCTTTGAGATGTGCCTTGAATCGGTGGACAGCCCCTTGAATGTCCCGCCGGAGCTTCTTTTTATTATTTTCCCGCCTGTTGCCTCAATAATTTCGTCTACGGTAAATACACAATTCATATTTAAAGTTTAGAGTTCAAAGTTTAAAGTTCAAAGTTGACAGTCTCGTAAAAAGTCTTTTTTTGTCACCCTGAATTTATTTCAGGGTCTCTAACTTACTGAAATAATTAGATGCTGAAACAAGTTCAGCATGACAAATGGTGCAGTTTATGACTTTTTACGAGTGCATCAAAGTTTAAAGTTTAAGATCATTTTAATTCTAGTTCACTTTAGTCACTTTAAACTTTAGGCACTTTTTTTAAGCGCCTCCGCGCTTACTATTCTGTCGTCGAAGGGAGTCCTCCGATTTCCTATAATCTGGTAATTCTCATGCCCCTTTCCAGCGATGAGAACGGTATCTAAAACATTTGCTATGGCGATTGCAAGCTCAATTGCAGCCTTTCGATCGGGCACAATTGTGTATCCTCTGTTGTTAAAATTTTTATTCAGCTCTTCCGGAGAATACTTTTTCACGATGGTGCCTGTTAACCCGATGATTCCTTTTTCTATTTCTTTTATGATCGTAAGCGGGTCTTCGGTTCTCGGATTATCGGAGGTGACGATGGTAATATCGCTCAGTGTTGTGGCGGCATTTCCCATCAGAGGTCTTTTCCCGTGATCCCTGTCACCACCGCACCCGAAGACGGTAATAATCTTTCCCTTATTAAGTTCGGATAAATTCTCGAGTACCTTTCTGAGGGCATCTTCCGTATGGGCATAGTCTACAAAGACCGTGGGTTGTCCCGGTTTGCTCACTTTTTCCAGCCGCCCGGGTATGTTCTTTAGATTTTCTATACCGTCCTGAATGTGCTTTTCCGGAATCCGGAGTGACAGGGCTGCTGTTGTTGCAGCCAGGATATTGTACAGATTGAACTTTCCGATCATTGAAGAATTTATTGTAAAATTACCGTGAGGCGTTTTTATCTCCCCTTTTATGCCGTTCGGTGAAATGGTAAAATTTTCAGCTGAAACATCAGATTCACTTTCGATACCGAAGGTCTTGGCCTTCTTGTCGATTTCCTCAAGGAGCTTCTGTCCCCAGATATCATCACTATTTATGATCATCTTTTTGCCGACATTAAGTATCTCCTCGAAAAATATCTTCTTCGCCAGGAAGTATCGTTCCATGGTATGGTGATAGTCGAGATGATCCCGGGAAAGATTTGTAAATATCCCCAGATTAAACTCGCAGCTATTCACCCTTTTCAGGTCGAGCGAATGAGAAGATACTTCTAAAATTACATGGGTTATCCCGGAATCTGCCATTTCCCTGAGCATTTTCTGCAGGTCAAGAGATTCTGGTGTTGTAATTGGGGCGGGGAATACCTTTCCATTGAATCTATAATCTACAGTTCCAATTACTCCAACCTTGAGTTCTGCGGAGGTGAGAATTGCTTCCAGGAGGTAGCTTACCGTAGTCTTTCCGTTTGTTCCCGTGATGCCTATTAAGCAGAGTTTGGAAGAAGGGTTCTGAAAGAAATTTTTCCCCAGTACGCCGAGAGCCCGCCGGCTGTCTGCAACTTTTATATAAGTTATCTGCGGTTTTGTGTAGATATCCTTTTCATGCACAATGTATCGTGCTCCTCCGTTGACCGCCTCAGAGATATAATCGTGACCATCAGATTTATGGCCGGAGACAGCAACAAATAGAGACCCCTCCTCGCATTTTTTGGAATCATAGCAGATGGAGGAGACATCACCCGATACATCTCCGGATATCTCAATAATATCGAGTCCTTTTATTAAATGAGACAGTTGCAAAATCAATTCCTCTTAATATAGTTCTGAATTAGTTTCGAGTTCTGAATCTTTTGACTCTGAACTTTGAACTCGGAACCCTGAACTTTTACTAAAAGCCGGTACTAAAGGAAACGGTACAAGACTTATTGCTTTCTGTGGGGCCTCCGGGCAATGGGTTCTGTTTTACCGCCCATCCGCTTCCCACGATTTTCAAATCTATTCCCCTTTCCTGTGACAGCTTTAATGCATTCCTTATAGACATGCCACTGAAGTCCGGCATGGCCGATTCATCCGATAAGGTCAGGTTTACATATTTAACACCGTAATCCGCCATATCCGAAGTGTTGACATCAGAGGTGGATACCGTAAGACTTGTGGGACTTAAATCATGGCTGCCGGTCTCTGTTGCACAGGTTGTCAGAGATGAGGGCCCTGCCCAATACAATATACTCTCAGCAATATTCTTGAAGACGGGTGCTGATGCCACCCCGCCCCATCTGTGGTTTGCAGGTTCATCCAGTACCACAAGAATAGCTACGCACGGGTCCTCGGCAGGGAAAAATCCTATAAAAGAGGCGCTGACCTTGTCGTGCGAATAGCTGCCTTCAGCAAAATCAAATTTTTGAGATGTTCCTGACTTTCCTGCTATGGCAACATTGGCAATTTGAGCGCTCCTTCCGGTACCGCCTTCACCCTCCACGACATCTACAAGAACAGATGTGAGCTTTTCAGCGGTAGCCGGGGAGATTACCTTTCTGATAACTGTAGGTGTAAATTCCTTGACTACCCGGTTGTTCTGGTCAATCAGTCCGCGGACGACATATGGTTTCATCAAAACACCATGGTTTGCTATGGCAGAGAAGGCGGAAATCATCTGTATTGCCGTTACCGAAATACCCTGACCAAAAGATATGGTTGCCGTGTCAACCTTTGTCCAGTCTTCAGGTTGTCTCAGGATTCCGGAAGATTCTCCGGGGAGGTCTATCCCTGTTTTTGAGCCGAACCCGAATTTCTGGATATATTGATAAAATTTCTCCTTGCCCAGTACCTCCGAGATCTTGACAGCACCGATATTGCTTGAATATTTGATAATTTCCCGAAAGGAGAGGTCCTCATGTTTTTTTACGTCGCGTATTACTCTATCTCCCACTGCATAAAAGCCATTCTCACAGTAAAACCTGTTGTTCTCATCGATTACGTTTTCCTCCAGCGACGCTGCCAACAGAAATGGTTTAAATGTTGAGCCGGGATCAAAGCAATCCGTGATTACTTTGTTTTTCCATGATTCGGGAGAATATCTGAAGAAGGTGTTGGGATTGAAACCGGGCATATTTGCCATTGCGAGTATTGCACCTGTCTTTGGGTTCATAACAACGGCAACCCCTCCCTTTGCCCCCGTTTGTTTGACAGCGTCATCCAGTTGTGATTCAACCAGATATTGAATTCTGCTATCTATGGTAAGGATCAGGTTGCAGTTTTTACTTTTCTTTCCGGCAGTCGGGTTCTCCCCTGAATAGATTTTCTTTCCTTTTGCATCTTTTTCCAGAAAGATTTTCTCTGGTAATCCCTTTAAGTGACTGTCATATTTTAGCTCCAATCCTTCAAGCCCTGTCGAATCTAAACCTGCGAACCCGAGAAGTTGACCTGCCAGTTTCCTGTTAGGATAAAATCGTTTAGGTTCCTTTATTGAAAAAATTCCGTCGATATCCAGGGCCTTTACACTTTCTGCCTGAGAGGGAGAAATCTTTCTTGCTACCCAGCAAAAATTTCTTGATTTTGAAAGCTCTTTCAGAAGGGATTTTCTCTTTATCCCGAGAACAGACGAAAGTTTTGAAGAAACCTCCTCGGGATTATTTATTTTCGATGGATTAGCGCAGACTGAATCTACCATTATGCTTGCAGCAAGTTTCTCGCCATTCCGGTCAAGTATAAGACCCCTTTCAGGCAGAAACTGCAGGGTGCTCGTATGCTGCTTATCCGCTTGTACCTTGAGAGTCTTTCCTGAAAGAACCTGTAGCTGATACGCCCTTGATATCAGGGCGATAAACAACACCAGGAAAAACACAAGCAGAGTTGTTGTCCTGAACCGCAGCCACTTTTTTGCGCTCCCCTTCATTTTATAAAAATAACCTGTTCCCTTTCAGGATAATGCATGCCTAATTTGTCTCTGGCGATCGCCTCGATGCGCTGGGGCGATCTCAGGGTAGCGTATTCAATTTTCAACCTTTTGTTTTCTTCGATAAGGTTGTCCCTAATACTTATTTCCTCTGCTATAAGATAATTCAGCTTTGTAAAATGTAGATGCGACCAGACATAGATAAGAGCAGTTGCCATAAGAACGAGACTGACAATAATCACGGTGGAAAATTTAATTTCCAAACGCTCTTTTTTGCTATGCTTTGCAGACATTTTTAAACCCTCATAGTTGTTCTCAGTCTGGCGCTTCTGGCTCTCGGATTGGCATCTATCTCCGCATTGCCTGGCATAACCGGTTTTCTGGTCAGTACTTTCAGCTTTGGTTTTCGCTTACAGGCACAAATTGGGAAATCGGGGGGACAGATACATCCCTTTTCCCAAGAGCGAAATAAGTTCTTAACAATTCTATCCTCAAGAGAATGAAACGAAATTATGGAAAACCTGCCTCCTTGTTTGAGTACGTCGATGCCGTCATTTATTGCCCTGTAAAGATTTGAGAGCTCATCATTGACAGCTATTCTTAAGGCCTGGAAGGTTTTAGTTGCTGGGTGCGTCCTTTTCCTTTTCAACTGGGGGGGTAGTGCTTTAACTATAATAGCGGCGAGCTCTTTGGTCGTTTTTATCGGGGCTATTGTCCTTTTTTCCGAAATAGCTCTGACAACCCTCCCGGCCATTACTTCTTCGCCATATTTTTTTATTATCCTTTCTAACTTTTTGTCTGAAAGTGTATTTATAAGATCATAGGCGCTGAGCTTCTGCCTCCGATCCATCCGCATGTCAAGGGGCGCGTCTAAAGAGAAGCTAAAACCACGTTCTGCCGTTTCAAGCTGATGGGAAGAAACACCAAGATCAAACAGTATCCCGTCAACTTTTTTTATGTTCAGGTTGGCTAATATCTCCCCGATATCTGCAAAATTGCCCTTAACAAGAATCTTTCTGTTGCCAAACTGGTCCAGCCTGCGCTGCGATTCCGTTAACGCATCATCGTCTGCGTCAATTCCGATAAGAATTCCATCAGGGGCTGTTTTCGTAAGTATATGATAGGCGTGCCCCCCGCCTCCTATCGTCCCGTCCAGGTAGATACCTCCCGGGTTACAATCAAGAGAATCAATTGTCTCCTTTAACATTACCGGTGTGTGAAAGGAGTAATCCATACCGTTTATATGCCCAGGTTGGCCATATATTCGCTAAAGCCGGCTATATGGGTGGAAGCTTTATCTATCTCATCTCCCCAGTGTTCTTTGCTCCATATCTCGATAACTCTAATCATTCCCGCAAGAACGACATCTTTTTCAAGTTTTGCAAATTCCCTAAGTGCTGGTGGTATGAGAATTCTTCCCTGACTGTCAAAGGTACAATCAACTGCACCGGACATGAAAAAACGCTGAAACTCTCTCACTTCTTTTTTCAATATCGACTGGTGGCTGACTTTCTCTTCTAATATCCTCCACTCGTCATAGGGGAAAACCATCAGATAACCGTCCCAGTTCGTGATCACCATTCTGTTGTCATATTTCTCGGCGAAGACTTCACGAAGCTTGGTAGGAAAGATTATTCTTCCCTTAGTGTCTATGGTGTGGTAATATCTTCCCCTAAACACAGACATCTATATAGTTCCTCCACAATTATCCACTTTCCCCCACTATAAGGACAGGCATATGGTTTGTCAAGGAAAAATTTACCATTTTTTCTTCTTAATCTGATGGATTAAAACTGCTTTATTGGGGGAGGCGAAGTTGGATGAGAAATGGTTTGAACCATTGGTTTTAGATACAAAATCTTTGTTTGATAAGAGTTGATTTTACTGCAGAATATTGGGGTGTTGATGTGCGGTTTCAGCGGGGGAGCTGAATAAAAATGAGCAGCTGCCCCCACGCCGCTTGTCACGTTATTCCTTCTTTTTCTTTTTCCCCTTGCCCTCTTGGGGTTTTTCCTTTAACTTCTTGCCTTTACCGCCTTCTTGATCTTTTTTGGGGGCGGCCGCTTTTTCCGCCTTCATCTTCGCCAGTTCTTCCGTTCTCGTTTCGTGGGAGGCGATTGTCTTCAGTCTTGAATTTACCTCCTTGATACGTGCCCGCAGTTTTTTAACGACAGGATCTCTTTTGATCCCGGGAGATTCGATCTCCTTTTCAGACAGGAAAGAGAGGCGGTCTTCCAGCTTCCGTTCGAAATTGGCCTTCTGTTCCGTTTGTGTTTGTCTCTGTTTTGATCCCATATTTTTTTCTCTCCGTTTGACGTGTTTTTCCCCGCAGGTCGCCAACTGTTCAGAGCGCTTTTCTTCCTGCCGGGAGATGAATACCGCCGGTATGTGTATCAGGGATTGGGTCGAAAATCCACAATTATTTAAAGAGCATGACACCTATAATAGACATTATGATCCAGCGGAACAGATCGATGACAGGGTTGAGGACACCGAAGAAGAGCAGGGCGATTATGACAACAAAACCGTAAGGTTCAACCCGTGAAAGCTGATATTCAAGGCGTGGGGGGAGAAAGCACATAAGAATTTTAGAGCCGTCTAGGGGCGGGATCGGGATCAGGTTGAACGCTGCCAGTATGATATTGATCTGGGCCATGTAGTAAAGCATCGTAGCGGCGACACCGTTTGAGGGGAGTGCCAGAGATTGGAGCAGGAAGAGAGCGGCAAAGGCGAGCATTATGTTGACGATAATTCCTGCCGAAGAGACGAGTAGTATCCCTGCCCGGCTTCCATGGAGATTGTTGAAATTTACGGGAACGGGCTTTGCCCATCCGAAGCCGAAGATAAAAAGCATAAACGTCCCCATCGGGTCGAGATGCTTCAGCGGATTGAGGCTTAATCTTCCCATGAGCTTGGCAGTGGGGTCTCCCATCCTGTTGGCAACCCAGCCGTGGGCCAGTTCATGGAATATTACTGAATATAAGAGCGGTATGGCTATCAAAAAAAAGGCCACCGGATTTTTGATTAAAAGAGTAATCAGTCCCATCTATCCGTACCATCCATTTCATCTGCTACTATTGCGACGAAACACAGTATAAAAATATTAAAATAAAAGCAAATAATATAAGAGATGAACTGCTAGGATTCTTTATTTATCAGAGATGAAGACAGGCGCGCATAGTTAAAGACTCAAAAAGTCCACCCGCAGTTTTCCCCGCGCGTCGCCTGGATGCACTGGTTCGGCATTTTGTTCATTGAACTGGAAAATTGAAATAGGTCTCCGGGAATGGTTCGTTTCTCAGGGTGAAATGCCACCATTCCTCCGGATAGGGCTCGAAGCCATGCTTTTTCATCAGAATGTGCAGCAACATCCGGTGTGCTCGCTGACCGGGAGAGAAACCAGGGAAGAGCGGCCAGGACGGTGGTCCAAAAAAGTCAAAGCCGGTTGCCATATCGAGTTCTTTATCTCGTGTTTCAGGTTGAAGGGAAATGATCGTTAAGTCAACAGTACTGCCACGACTGTGACTTGACCGGCTGGCAATATAGGCATCCTTTATCAGGGTATTCTTATTTATGTCCGGATAAAATTCCGCCTTCGTCCGGGTATCCTCCCAGTTGTTAGCCCAACGAACAAAATGATCAACAGCCCGCTGTGGGCGGTAAGCATCAAATATTTTAAGGCCAAGACCGAATGGCTTCAATTCTTCCTGGACTTGTAAGAGAGCGTTTGCCGCCTCTTTGGTGAGAATGCACCTCGGTTCTAAATATCCATCGACTCGTTCCCCGACAAAATTATGCGCTGTATAGTACCGTAGTTCAATAACTATGTTCGGAATAACCCTGTCAACATAGACAAATCCCTCGGGCAACTGTTCCTTTTGGTGTTCCCCTAAAGACACGCAAGCAGAAAAGCTGATCAATAACAAAAGAAGAACGAATTTTATCAATGTATGATGACGATTCATTTTTACAAATTTCCCATCAAGCCTAACCCTCAAACCCCGCAGTTAGCGCAGTTTGCATTGTAAAATTAAATAGTT
>CAZYTP010000021.1:0-6637 GCA_964650385.1 uncultured Syntrophales bacterium
AGGGCATAGAGTCTCCACCGGTAATTTGACTTAAGTGTTCCCGCGGGGTGAACTTGTTTGTAAGTCTCGTGATGATATGTTTCTTGAAATACCTGGTAAGTCCCGATGCCTACTTCTCTCAACATCTCGAAGTCGGAAATAGACATGGGAGAGGCATTTATATTAACCCTTCTGATCTGGCCGTATCCGTTTTTTGTCTTTACCTTCACATCGTATATGGCTCTTATTGTATCTGCAATGTAATTTGCATCTGAGGTGGGATGTTCTCCATAAACGGCGATGAGACGTTTATGTCCGATTTTGCCTGCGAGCACCTCCGCTTCACTTTTTACCTCCTGAAGCGTTAGTCTTCTTCTCTTCTCAACGCTGTTTTCTCTTCTAAATGCACAATACAGGCAATTGTTAACGCACAAATTGCTGCAATACAGCGGCGCAAATGTAACGATACGGTTATCGTAGACTTTCCTCTTTATTTCGCCTGCTGTCTCAAACATCTCATTCCATAACTCTTCATCTTCCACATTGAGCAAGGCTGCCGTCTCGTCCGGCTCAAGCGTTTTCACGGCAAGGGACTTTTGAAGTATATCTCGCACTTTTTGAGGTTCGGGAGCTTTGTTCCTTTCTATCTTTTTCCATATCTCCTCCTCATCTATAAAATCCTTTCCATTTTCCATGTACTTTGTGATTTCATCTTCTTTGATGACGTTTTTCATCCAGTTTTTCTCAGTTGAGTCATAGGAAAGCTTTACGTTCATTTTTTAAATCCTCCTTGATTTCTTTCATTTTCTTGTCAAAGGCAACCAGTGCCGCGGGGAAGGGAGTCAGTGTTCTTTTCAACACCCCTTGGAGATGGGAGATGGCTACTCCATAATTTGTGACTGGCACGTTTGCCTCACACGCCTTTTGAATCCTGCCCAACATCTCTCTTCTGGTCAGCATGCATGCCCCGCAGTGAATAATAAGGCAGTATTCTCTCAAGTTTTCCGGATAGTCTCTTCCGGCGCAAACATCAATATCCAGGTCAGCTCCAACATACTGCCGCAGCCATCTTGGTATCTTTACTCTTCCAATATCGTCTTGGACAGGATGATGGGAACATGCCTCCGCTATCAATACCTTGTCGCCTGGTTTTAAGCTTTCTATGAAGACGGCACCCCTTGCCGCCTCTACCAGGTCCCCCTTGTATCTTGCAAAAAGGATAGAAAATGTGGTGGCTGAAACATCTTTCGGCGTGTCAGCACACATCTTCAGGACAACCTGGGAATCGCAGACGACGATGTCGGGCGGCCTGTTTAAGGTGCTCAATGTATAGGCGAGTTCTCTTTCCTTGACAATCAGTGCCGCCGCGTCGCTATCCAGCGCGTCCCTTATCGTCTGAACCTGGGGCAGTATGAGTCTTCCCTTTGGTGCCTCAAGGTCTATGGGAACGACGAGAACGGCCAGTCCTCCCGGAGTGAGAAGGTCTCCGATTATCGGCGGTGGCTTGATGAAATCATCCGGGCAGATTTCAATCAGGTGTCTCTTCAGGGGCTCGAGATAGTCATCTCTTTTCCCCCAATCTATGCTGGATGCGAGAACCACACGTTCGGTCTTTTCTGAAATCCGTGTTACAAATTCAGGTGCCGGGTTTCTTATATCTATCTTGTTTATCACAACAACTGTGGGAGTTTTTCTCTTCTCTGTTTCGCGCAGTACTTCCTCTTCAAAATCTGTCCATATATCAGGTTCCGTAACGAGCAGGACGACATCCGCCCTGTCAAAGATATTATGAGTCTTCTTCAGTCTCAGGGTTGAAAGGATGGATACGTCATCCAGGCCTCCCGTATCGAGAAAAAGTACCGGCCCCAGGGGTAGAAGCTCCATCGCCTTTTCCACAATATCGGTGGTTGTTCCCGCGATGGGCGATGTGATGGCTATATCCTGTCCCATGATAAGATTGAGCAGACTTGATTTGCCCACATTTGTCCTGCCGAAGAGGGCAATTTGCAATCTATTTCCTTTTGGTGTCTCATTCATAATTTACTATATCCGAGGGCTGTTATTCTGTCTGGAGAAAATGTCTTTTTAACCAATTCTTTCCCCAGTTTATTTTCCAGAAACCTTCTCATATCTTTTTGACCGGCTGAAAGAAACTCGCCGATCAACTCTGTCGCCTTTTCATAACCGATAACAGGTAAAAGCGCCGTGATAAGCATAGGACTTTTATCAAAATATTCCCTGCACTTTTCTTCATCGGCTCTTATTTGATTCACATGTTCCGACAGAAGGTCATTTATGTTGACAAGTATATCCAGAGATTCCAGGATCGCGTGAGCGAGAAGAGGTAGAAATTCGTTTATCTGCAGTGTTCCCCTGCTTACCGTCTCAGTAACTATGAAATCATTCGCGATTACCTTCATCCCCGCCTGCATCGACGCCTCCATCATCACGGGGTTGACCTTGCCGGGCATGATGGATGAGCCTGCCTGGAGCTCAGGCAGTTTTATCTCACCCAAAAGATTCAGCAACCTCAAGTCATTACATATCTTTATCAGGTTTGCAGCATGTGCCTTCAGGATACCGGAAACCTCAACGAAGGGGTCGGCATTGGCTGTTTCCCCCATTACGTTTTCTCCCCTGGAGAGACCCAATCCGGTAATATCACGCAGTTTCTCTATGACCAGAAAGATATAGTCCCGGGGAGAGGTAAGCCCGGTTCCTACCGCTGTTCCTCCCAGGTTCACAACTCGCAGTCGTTCCTCACATTTGAATGTCCTCCATCTGTCTCTTGAAACGGCATCGGCAAATGCGGAAAACTCGGCTCCAAGAGTGATGGGAACGGCCTCCTGCAGTTCCGTCCTTCCGAGCTTCACTATTTTCCCGAATTCTTTCTCCTTTTTTTGGAAGGCACCCTGCAGATGGGCAATTTTCTGATTGAGATTTCCCAGGGAGTATATACAGGCGATCTTTATTGCTGTAGGGTACGTATCGTTCGTTGACTGATAAAGGTTCACGTCTTCGAGGGGATGGACGAGAGAATAATCTCCCTTTTCTCCGCCCAGAATTTCTATTGCCCTGTTGGCGACAACCTCATTTACATTCATGTTTGTTGACGTGCCCGCCCCGCCCTGGAGGGCATCCAGGGGAAACTGGTCCTGAAATTTACCGTCAATAATCTCATCGCAGGCAAGCGTTATCGCCTTTGCCTTTTCCTCATGCAGGTATTCCAACTCGGAGTTGGCCATGCAGCATGCCTTCTTTGCCATCGCCACAGCCTTAATCAGGGATGGATTTACTTTGTAGCCACTTATTGGAAAGTTACGGTGTGCCCTCTCCGTATGTATGCCCCAGTAAACATCACCGGGGAGCTTCATCTCCCCAAGAAAATCGTGTTCCAGACGCAGGTTATTCATTCTCTTTTGCCATCGCTGATTTGACTGTAACCCCTTCAATCATACCGAGCTTTCCCGTCATTGCTCCTATCTTGCTTATAGTGCCGTCCACAATGAGTGCAATCACATTAACCCCTCGTTCAGTGTATGGAATGCCCATCCTTCCCACAATGATATCACCATATTGAGTGAGAATTTCATTTACCTTCGGGGCGCGATCCTTTCTATTATGAATAATAATTCCAACAATACCTACTCGTTGTTTTTCCATTTTCCCCTCCGATAAAAAACCCAGCCTGAGTTAAAAGGGCTGGGTTTTTTATTTTCTCCCCGCCCTTGGGTTCAGATGAAATCCTTACCGCAGGCTGTTTTACATACAGATTAAAATATTTTATACTTTAAGTTTAAGACCACCTTCCTTAAGCCTTTTCACCCTACCGGAACGGTCAATGTAATGGGTGTGCAGGAGCCGGTGCGACATATGGGAACATGGTTCATGAAGAAAATCCTTATACAGCTTATGAACCGCCGGGCTGTCCTGGGACTTCCTGAATTTCATTTTTGTATCATGCACATAGACGGATTTCTGCCGTTCAGTAAGATAGTCTTTTACTGCCGCATAAGTAAATTTAGCGAAGTTCCAACTATACAATACGGCCCCAACAGTAATTCCGGAAACTTTGACGAATTGACGTCTCGTCATTTTAGCAATATCGTTCATGTCATTCCTCCTGTTAAGCCACTCTTCTCATGTTATATCTTCTGTTCATCCTGGCAATTATTGCTCTGAACAAAGAGGCCTCGCGCGCATCGGGGAAAAGAGGCTGCCCGCCGCCATTGATACAACCACCAGTACATGCCATAACCTCGATAAAGTGGTATTTACTCTTCCCTTTTTTGATATCCTCAAGAATGGGTATCGTGTTACCAAGTCCGCTCACCACACAGACACTCAGATCACCGAATTTGGGGATATTTATCTTGGCTGCCTTGACGCCTTTATGAGTTCGAACAGCTTTAATATCAGGATCCTTCAGTTTTTTACCGGATACGACCTCATAGGCAAGACGAAGGGCCGCCTCCATAACGCCGCCGCTATTGCTGAAGATGGTGCTGGCGCCTGTTGATTCTCCCAGTTCAAAATCCGGTTTCTCGTCAGGAAGGCTTTTGAAATCTATGCCGGCCTTCTTGATCATATAGGCAAGCTCCCGGGTTGTAATGGTGGCATCAATATCTCTGAAGCCGCTGTCAGCCATCTCAGGCCTCAGCCCCTCATACTTTTTGGCCACGCAGGGCATAATGGAAACCGTATACATCTTTTTCGCGGGTGTCTCTGACACCTCGGCGCCGTACGTCTTTGACAGGGGTCCCAGCATAGCGATGGGTGATTTGCATGTGGACAGGTGGGGGGATAGCTCGGGATAAAACGTCTCCATAAATTTGATCCATCCTGGACAGCAGGAGGTAAACTGCGGAAGTGGTTTCTTGATCTTACCGGTAAGTCTGCCGACAAGCTCGGTCCCTTCTTCCATAATGGTAACATCGGCGGTCATCTGGTTGTCCCAGATACGATCGAAACCAAGCTTTCGAAGCGCCGCAAAAAGTTTCCCCCCCACATAGGTCCCCGTAGGATAGCCGAACGGCTCGCCAAGGCCGTAACGAACAGCAGGCGCGGGCATGGAGACGACGATCGTATCCGGATCTTTAAGGGCCTTAAAAATCTCGTCCACAAATGAAACACCCTCATAAATTGCCCCATAGGGACAGTTGATGAGACACTGAGCGCAGTTCATGCATGCTGCAGGATCTACCACCGTCCGGGGGCCGTCCTTTCCATCCCTTGGTTGAATTGCCCCTGTCGCGCAGTGAGTTTCGCATACACCGCATTGTTGGCACTTGTTCTCGTCCACCTGAATAAAAAAGACGTTATCATAGTCTTTTGAATCAGGTGCATTGCTTAATTCTAAAACATTTTCAATTTGTTTCATAACTTCCTCCCTTCTTTGTTTTTTACGCAAATCTTTAAATTTCACCAGTCTTCCAACTTTCTTAGATGGAAGAGAAATGACTATGCTATTTTTAGCTTATGTCATTTTGGACATAACTCATACCTAATTATTTTCCCTCTGTCAATACTTTTTGGAGAAATTTTTCTTAAAATTATCGTGGGCTGATCACAGACTCTTATCAAAACATGATAACCACTTCCCCTCTACCGGTCAGTGTACCTGTTTTGCCCGCCAGAATGGCCGCCCCCAGAGCTTCCACCATCTGCGGGTCTTCAGGTACTATAATCTTTTGTCCGAGTACCTCTTACCTCTTCCAACAACCCGTGAACGCAGGGATTTCGTGCCACACCATCGGCAAAGAGAATCGTTTCTTCTCCCAAAACCTGTTTCAACATATGGCTTCTCGTTCATTAATTCTTTAATCCGCAGGCCATGGACTTTACTCATCCTGTTTCCTTGTATAAGTTTTATTTAGTAATCCTGCAGACCTTCCCGCCTGCGGGTAAATTCAACAGCATGGTTCGGGTCCTGGCATGGGATTTCTTGTGTATGCAATGTTGAGGTATAAAAGCAGTTGTAGACAATCCTGTAGCCTCTTCAAAGCATTGCAATAAGCTTGAACCCCGGCTATTCTCTTGAGATCGAAGTCTGACTCAAAAAGAAGCATATGAGCCAGACCGGAAAGGTTTGAAACGTGATGATTAGAAATGAAGGGAGGAAAATTGAGTTTCCAGTTTGGCCCTGTGCCTACCTAACCCGGGTAGAATTTGGATCGTGGTTCAGGTAAAGCCGAAAAATTCAAACATGGCCAAACTCCTTATGGAAGGGTTTTTGCGTTGCCCTTGCAGGGCGATTATTCTTTTTATGTCCGATAGTTACTTCTTATATATTGACCACCTTACCGGCAGTTAAGAGGGCATCAACCATCTCATACATGTTGGTTGCTTTGCCGATCCTCAATTTGTCTTTTATTCCATAATGGGCCAGGCAGGTACCGCAGGAAAATATTTCAACACCCTCTTTTTCTAAAAGTTCCAAGACCTCCAGGACATCAGAACCTTCGGTGGTCAGCATTACGCCTCTGTTGATAAACAATAACCTGGCCGGTCGGGGCTGGTAGTCCCACAGGGTATTAAGGAACGCCTTCATCAGTATTTCTCCCAATTCCTCATTTCCTGTTCCAAACAGGTCGGTAGTAATACAGACAACATCCGCATTCATTGTCTTATCGAACTCCTTTTCAACTTCTGCCTCTAA
>CAZYTP010000021.1:6647-35617 GCA_964650385.1 uncultured Syntrophales bacterium
TCTAATCCCTTTTCTTTCTTACCAGGGTAACTCTTGGAAATTTGCAGGTAAAAGATACCCTCTTTTTCTTCTACCTTGACCTCACACCCCTGGCTTATAGCAAATCGTTGCACATTCTCTTTACTTTCAGGATTATCCACCAAGACGGTAATTGTGCCCTCTTTTATTTCTTCCAGTGCCTTTTTGGTACTGATAACCGGTCGAGGACAGGGGAGGCCTCTAACATCGATTTCTTTAGCCATAATCCTTGGTATCTCTTCTTAATTGCGTCTTAGTTTTTTGGAGGTGTAAGCAATACTCGATACTCATCCCCGGCTGTTTCTTCCACCCGTACTGAATATTTTTTGCTTTCTGCAAGCCGGGATACATTTTCCTTTGAGACCGCAGTTTCTACAAGGACAATTATTTCTTCGTTCGGGTTTCCCTCAATAGCCTTTTTTGTCTTCACCACTGGAATAGGACAACCAAAACCTCTTACATCAATCTCAACCATTGCTGTTCCCTCCTCACTTATTAAATTTCATCTTTTACCAGCAATACATTTACTGCCTTAACCATTGCCTTAACCTTGTCTCCCTCTTTTATGCCGAGATCATTCAGGGAATCCAGAGTCATTACTGACGATACTGTGGAGTCGTCAGGCATCTTTACCTTTACCTGGCTCATTAAAGTTCCTTTCTTGATTTCAATTACCTTTCCCGACAGTTGGTTTCTGGCGCCATACTTCATCTCTACCACCTCTCTTCTTTATTTGTCTGATAGCTTTCGCTTTCAGCCACTGTAAAAAAACCCGGTTTTTGTTATCTTAAAGCTGTCAATACGAAACTGCGGTATAACAGATACCGCTCCACTCACATAAATAATCCTTAAAAACCGCCGGAAGCTGGGAAGTAATTTCGTGAATTCTGGTAGCCGGTGTAGCCTGTGCGTATTTTCCGGCCATACGATTTGCCCTGGTTGCAATGATTGCTGCCTGATGTAATTCGAGTTCGGCATATACAAAAGCGGAAACCATACCCGTAATAGTATCACCCGTTCCCCCTATGGCTTCAAGCTCGGGTATATCAGGTTCGGTATTAGTGTCTATAAGTTTGCCATTTTCAAATACATAATCAACCGCTCCCTTAATGAGTAACATCTTTGCTGCATTATTATTACGATAAGCATCAGCCACCAATTCGGGAGCCTGTGTTATGTCGGCATCGAAAAGGTGCCTGCTGATATAAGCGGGGTGTGTGGCATCCGGATCGGCTAAAAAAGCCATTTCACAGAAATCTGGAGTGAAGATGTCAAATTTTGGCGCCAATCCTGCTGCCTTTGCCGCATACATAGAAGACGCATCCGCGATCATAATCGGCTTTTTAGAACATTTTTCTATAGATTCACACAGCCGCCTCATCAAGCCCATAACGGGAAGGCAATAGTGAAGTACCAGCACGGCCGGTGAAAGTTCGGAAATGTTCTTTATCAAATACTCATAGAGCAATCTGCTTCCTTTTCCTTCACCATTGTCGCCAACCAATAGTGCCTGGGGTGGAGTGATGTTCAGATGACTGGTGGTAGCTGACGCGGCGCTGATCAGGGCTGCAGTACCCTGTGTACATGGGATTTCCAGATCATTTATGATCAATGATCCCACTTTAGTTTTAATCTCTCCCAGCGTTAGCGGGAAATCCTTTATCGGAATTGTTCCACAGATGAGCATCATTTCAATTTTCCACCTTACTTTTCCAGAGATCCAGACACTCAAGAAAAGCCCGGTCCATCATAAGCGCGCATAAGGTATAGCCTATCTCCTTCGGCCTCGGTGTTTCTGTCAGTTTTTTATCGATGAGTTCGGAATGAAGATAGGGAATATCAGGACAGCCCCCTCCGGAGGTGTTCAAAATTATTCCGGTATTCTTATCAAATGTAAGTTTCATATTACCTGCCTTTACCATTATTGCGTCACCGAAATCGGTTATCTTTACGATTTCCAGAAGATTTCCACCGCCCTTCATGGGGACGACCTCGATATAGTTTACATTTTTCTCCTTAAAAAGCCTCTCTATGCCCATCTGTTCAACAAGGTTTATCTCGACGGCCAGATCGCATCCTCTCCTGAGGGCAGGGGGCGGTGCCACGAGCTTGACCATATAGTCTGCCGATTTAAGAACCTTTTCTGCTTTTATGGCATCTTCTACCTTTTCAAAGAGGAAAAGTCCTCCTCCCTCAAAGCGGGGTTTCTTTTTTATTCCGAAGACCATGTTATTTTCCTCTTTCCATCATCAAAAGACCAACAACCGAACAGAATATTAAACCTATGATTACTGCCAGGGGCCCGAAGTCACCCGGGCCTTTGGGGCTCGATGCAAGCAAAAAATTATGGGCAAAGGCGGCGCCTACAATGAGGCCAAGTACGGTAATCCCAGCGTCTGTATCCCCCTCGCTTGCCAGAATTGTCTGGCGCAGGGGACACCCGCCCAGAAGCGTCGCAGTCAGGCCCGCAAGGACCATTCCAAGGAAGTTCCATAGGTGATTATTATGGGAAACGGGTTGATGTTCAAACCCCCAGTGGTAGAATCCTGAAGCAAAATTGCCCAGTGCGTAATTGCAAACCAGGACTCCGACAAAGAAGGCGGCGATTCCACTGAAGAGATAAAAGTCTCTTACCAGCATAATATCCCTCCAGCCCCCGACAAAGCACATCCTTGTCTTCTGGGCGACAAATCCGGTAAACATCCCTATGATAAGTGAGACCCAGATGGCAGCATGCATTGCACCCGGCCCCTTTTGACTGAAAAAGAGAAAATGCGGTTTAAAAATTATCAAGAGAAGGAGGCCAAGCATAATAAGTGGTATCATAAAGGCAGATATTTTTGATACACTTCCGGCCCGCCCGAGGTTGTAGCCGCCCTTCAAAAACAGAATACCTATAAAAGCGCCTACAATGACACCTAAAAGAGCGGTAATTCCATTGAGGTCACCACCTGCAAGTCTTATCAATGCCCTGATGGGACAGCCTAAGAAAACCAGCGCGCCGATCATGAAAAAAACGCCCAGAAAAAAACGTATTATCGGAGAGGAACCCCCTTTCGGTCTGAACTCTCTGAAGGCGAAAGCCGAAATAAGAGCGCCGAATACAAAACCCATTATTTCCGGTCGAAGATACTGTACCACCCCTGCACGATGCAGTCCGAGTCCGCCTGTGATATCACGGTAAAAGCAGGCAACACAGATGCCCATATTCGCAGGATTTCCCCACTTCGTGAGCAGTGTTGCAAGTATCCCAAGAATCAGGCCTCCAAGAATAATCCATGTTTTCTGTGTCCAGAATCTACTTGCCATTATAGTCCTCTCCTTTCCCATATCTGATGGTTTTATGCCACTACCTAAATTTAAGGAATAAGTCAAATTCATAATAGTTATAATTATCCGTTGATTATAATTCAAATTTATGGTAGTTAAATTTTCCATGAGTTATGATCAATACAAGAATATCACGATTCAACAGATGGAATCTCTTGTCCGTATCGTTGAAGAAGGAAGCTTCAGCCGTGCCGCCAAGAAGGTATTTCTAACCCAGCCGTCTATGACCAAGCACATAAAAAATCTGGAAGAATCCGTCAACGCCAGAATTGTTAACAGGAGAAACAGGGGGATATTTTTAACACCTGAGGGGAAAGTGCTTTATGACTGTGCTAAAAAGATCCTCAGATTAAGAGATGAGGCAAAGGAAAAAATTTCAAGGATGAAGGAAAATGAATCGGGCAGTATCTTTATCCGAGCCAGCACCATACCGGCAACATATATCCTTCCACGCCTTTTAAATGATTTCAAAAAGCTTTTTCCTGATATTCGGGCTTATGTTCAAACTTCTGATAGCGAAGAAACACTCGAAATGATCCTGGATGATCAGGCAGAGATGGGCTTTGTAGGCAAAGAGACGTTTGACAAAAGATTGAACGTAGAATCCCTCTGGGAGGACAGTCTTATTTTGGCCGTACCGGCAGACCACCTCTGGGTGAAAAAGAGATATGTGACACTGGATGAAGTTTCAAAAGCCCCCTTTGTTATCAGAGAGAGGGGTTCAGCTACCCGTAAAATCCTGGAAGACTTCTTGCGTAAAAATACTGACAGAAGCCTTTCCATGTTCAATAGTGTCTGTGAGATGGGAAGCTCTGAAGCGGTCAAAGAGGCGATCATTGCCGGTCTTGGAGTCTCCATCCTCTCCGTCCATGCTATAAAACGGGAATTACAACAAGGAGTTCTTTGTGAAGTGCCGATTCAGGACTTTACTATTCAGAGGCATTTTTATTTGATTTATAAGAAACAATTCAGTTTAATGCATTATCATAAATTGTTTCTGGAATTTGTGAAGAACTACACGGTGTAAAAGGTCATATACAAACTTTCATGGCTTTCAGCCATAACGAAGCGTGGAAGTCTGTCATTCCCGTGAAAACGGGAATCCAGTTTAAAGTCGAATGGATACCCGCCTGCGCGGGTATGACAAAGTTAGCACTTTCATATAAGGTAATATTTGAGAAATGGGGAACAAGATACGTTATTACAGTACAAACAGAAACCTCACCGGTACCCCGGGAATTGCGCCGTTTAAAGAATACGTTTCATTCAAGGATGCACTTCTTGCCGGGCAGGCCCCTGATGAGGGGCTTTTTATGCCCGATGCCATCCCTCAATTTTCTATCGAGGATGTTATGGCATTGAAGGGGGTGCCGTATCCGGAGGCGGCAATGCTTGTAGCCCACGTATTTCTTCATGATGAGATTTCATCTGATCAACTGAGAGAGATAGTTAAAGATTCCTACAATTTTGCCGTTCCCCTGGAAAGGGTCTTCGACCGAAAATATGTAATGAGGCTTGATCGTGGGCCGACGGCTTCTTTTAAGGATTTTGCCGCCAGGATGATGGCGAGGTTGATGAGTCATTTCCGGGACAGGGGCAAAAGGCTGAATGTCCTTGTGGCGACATCGGGAGATACGGGGAGCGCGGTTGGCGAGGCATTTAAAGGCGTCCCAGGGATTGATGTTAGCATCCTCTATCCGAGGGATGAGGTAAGCGGGAGGCAGAAGAAACAGCTGGATACGATCGGCGAAAACGTGCGGGCGATATCCGTGGAGGGAAAGTTCGATGATTGCCAGAATCTGGTTAAACAGGCCTTTTCAGAGCCTGAGCTCTTCTATCTCAACCTGACATCGGCAAACTCGATAAACTTCGGCAGAATACTCCCCCAGATTGTCTATTATGTTTACGCCTACGCGCAACTTGCCGAAAAGGAGGAGATCGTTTTTTCCGTTCCTTCGGGTAATTTTGGAAATGCGCTTGGGTGCGAATATGCGAGGAGAATGGGGATACCGGTAAAGAAGCTGATCATGCCGACCAATGAGAATGATGAATTCCCTCAATATCTGAAAACGGGCCGCTATGAGAAGGTGTCGCCGTCCAGGGCGTGCCTGTCCAATGCGATGAATGTCGGCCATCCGAGCAACCTGGCCAGGTTCTTCGATTTATATGGCGGTACTGTTGACAGGCTTGGCACCGTTCATGCGTATCCTGATATCGATGCGATGAGAGAGAATATCTTTTCAGTGAGCGTATCTAATACTGTTACACGGCAGACCATAGAAAGAGTTTACGGCAAATATGGAGTTATCCTCGAACCTCACGGAGCGGTTGGCTGGAAGGGGCTTGAGGTCTATCTTGAAGAGTCCGGTGATTTTCCGCTGTGTGTATCTCTGGAGACGGCGCATACGGCCAAATTTCCCGATGAGATCAAGGAACTCCTTGGCATAATACCTGAGCTTCCGCAAAGCATGAAGGATATCGATAGCAGGGTAGGGGAACCATCTGAGTTGCCCGGTGACTACGCGACATTTAAAGAATATCTCCAGGATAACCTCAAGACAAAAAGCCCTTAAGAAATGACTGTTTGTTTCATCCTGAACTCGTTTCAGGATATCGTGAGATTCTGAAATAAAGTCAGAATGACAAATTAATACGAAGATTTCTACCGGGAGGCTTTTCCGGCAAGGGAAGCAGCTTACTTTCTTTTAGCGGATGCGAATACCCAGCTCACGCAAAAAGATGGAATATACGATTTTTTAAATGTAACGTCAGAAAAATGTTTATTTAAAATTCCGGTTATAATGTCGCGTGTTGTCGCGTCAAATTGGGAACAGCACTGTAAGCTTAACACACCACCCATTTTAAGATTATCTTTAATCTTTGAGAAAATTCCATCCAGATATATTTCTCTGTCTACATTGATGAATGATTCAGGGTGCATCGTTAAATCGTAGATAATGGCATCGAAGTCGTGTTTCTCATCTAAAAAAGTATTCGCATCGGCAATTATGATCGTAACCCTTGGATCATCAAAGGCATCGAAACATATATCTTTCAGATATTTCCTGGCGGTATTTATCACTTCTTTATCGATGTCGATGAGTGTAACGCTCCCGGGATTGTGTTTGAGAAGTTCGTAAAGGACTCCGCCGTCTCCGCCACCAAGGATTGCCACATTGTTTAAACTGTTACCGGCCTCAATCAGGGGGGAAACCATACTTTGATTATAGATATAGGCATCAGCGGCCGCAATCTGCAGCTCTCCGTCGAGAAACATCATCCTGCCGAAGGTCTCATTCTTTATGACATTGATTTGCTGATATTCTGACCGTGTGTCGAGGATTTTTTCTTCAACATGGTACCGGACTTCAAATCCTATGGACTCGCAAAAATCTGTTATCCAGTCGGTGTGTATTATTTCGAGAGGATTTCCTCTCTTCATTTCAGCGACCCTCACCGTATCCGGGTCAAGCTCATCTTTCAGGAAATCCAGCAGATCAATGGACAGTTGGGATTCATCAGAGCAGGTAAAGATATCAAGTGAGGCATGACGGGCTTCGGGATACGTATGAATGGCAATGTGAGATTCGGAGACAATCGCGATAGATGTAACGCCTATCGGATTAAAGCTATGACTGTTTATGCTGACGAGATTCATCCCGCATTTCTCAATCCCTTTACTTAAAATCCGTTCAATGGCTTGTTGATCATTTAGAATATCGGCTGAGCAATTGATAAATTCTGCTATGAATTGTTTCCCTGTCGGTTTCATTGGCGATCTTCCATATCCTTATAAATAAAATTCGGCTGGTAAAAAAGAATTTCCATATAATAAAAAATCGTTATCTGTCAAGAAAAAGCTCGCAACCATTCCGCACTGATATTTAAAATACACGTACGATGGAGGTTTAATGGCTTTTCTATTTTTAAAATCGCCGATTTTTCATCCTATTTTGCCTGTCCCTTCATTACGCCGTACTCCTCGCCCATAAGAGCATGTTTATAGGTCGTTACTTCGCTTCCATGGCCGGGACCGGATTTCGTAACTGCTTTATCTTCTGTCGCTGCCGTGATTTCAAATCCGGCCTTTTTCTGGAAAAGCATAATGAAATCAGACCCTCCGAACAGGAAATTGCCGAGCATGTCGCCTTTCTTATGAGTGCGTCCCACCCGGACATTATCCTCAAAATTGACAGAAGACACCTGGGCCATACCCATGGGAATAAGTGCGACCAGCCCGTATTTTACCGTATCCACTATTACATAACCACGGGTCTGAGAAAACTGCCAGCCTGTGGAGTCGATGGGATCATATTTTCCCTGCTCCGGATCCCAGCTCACCTCCAAGGCAACGTTTTCCGATATGATCTTCTTTTCTTTAACTGCTCCACCAACGGCGAAATGATAACGGTGGTAGTCATTTACATTCAGAAAAGTATGAGTGAGACCGCCATTGGCAAATGCATCTCTGTACGGGCTGTCCTCACCAAGAAGCTCCTTGACGCTGTAATAAGTCAAGAGTTTGACCTTTAACCCGCCATCCACTTGAATATTTGAATTTTCATCAATCGCCCATACTCCCTGAGGAACTGAATCGGCCGGCAGGACAACGACAGCCGGATTATCCGGCGAAGTAATGGGCCGCTCATCGGGCGACTTTAAATATTTGGCGAAAAACTCATTAAAAGTCTTCCAGTTAGATGGGGACTCATACCACCCTTCCTGCAGACCGAATTTGGGATCGTTATAAATCTGCCGGTAAATCTTTTCATTCCATGACTCTTTGGTGTCAAGGTACTCTCCCCATGCGTTGGCAAATTTGCGGAGCCATGAGGAAAAAGGCGGGTAGTACTGAAGAGCATTTTTGAAGAGGCCTTTATCTTTTAATTCAGGCAGGGGCTGGTCAAGGAGAAAATAGAAGTAACAAAGACCTTGCAGCATCTGGTCGCGAACAGAGCCGGGCGGGCCTCCAACTATCTGTTGGGGAAGGAGCTTCGATGCTCTGTCTATGAAATCGTAATATTCCGATAAGCTCTGAACAGGATTTGTTTTTGGGTCGGGATTGATTTTTTTGGCTTCCGCGATGGATGATTCCAGCATGTTTCGGATGTCCGGATTTGTCTCGACTAAATTTATAAGTTCCCGGGTTATCTGCCTATGGTTGCTGTCCGCTGAAAAGACCGTGCTTGCGGGAAGAACCATTCCTGCAAATATTATTATCGCAAAAATAAATTTCGTCCTGTAAATTATCTTTTTCATTTTGATTTAACCTTCCTTTTTCAGTCTAAAGGTCAAACGGAGGGTTGGCACCTTGAACCCGCAGGGTGTCAATCAATTAAGTATGGTGTTTCCTTGTTAGGTTATTAATGTCCATTTATTATTTCTTATTTTACTGTGGTAGCTCGCAAGAACTCAATCTCTTTCTGCGTGAGTCTATTCCGGGCGGATGTAATTGCCTCGATAAAGCTCGGAATACCCCAAACCACAAACTCGTAACTCTGCGTCGGAGTCACGACCTCGACTTTCTTGACAACGACAGAAGAACGATTGTTTAACTCTTGGATGGTAGGAAGGAAAATGCTGAACTTACCAGTGACCCTGTTCAGTGCATGGGACTTGAAGATCAATCTGTAATTGGTAAGGTGCAATTTGCCACCAATTGCCTCCTTCCCATCCATCCCAATGATCCACATGTTCCGATCAAAACCTAACCTGCTCAGACCATAATTGTTCAATGAAATGATGAAATTTGCCGCTCTGGCCTTGATTACGTACTCCCCGGGTAGCAGTTCACTTTGCTGAACCCTCATGTGGGCACATCCACAAAGAAGGGCAATAATGAAAATACCACACAGGAAGGAGACTCTTGATATGTTTGACGAAGTCGTTGCCACGCGTGCCTCCGCTATTTTGATTTCACCTTCCTTTCATTCGTTATCAGTCAAGAGAAAGATCGAGGTGAGGCAGGGGAATAAAAACCGCCGGGAGTCCGTCAATCGGGAAGGTCAGGGGTAAACTGAGATTTCCCCTTGCCAAAACTTACCATGGATGTCCCCGGATTTTCTTTGGCACTTAACCAGAACGCGTTTTGTTCTGCTGCATTGGAGGGGTCAGCCATTTTTTACTTGTTTCCAAGCGGAACGTCCTTGAATAAAGGTTTCAATTAAATTTTGTAAAGCCAGATTAATACTATTTTTTATCAAATTTATGTTTTTATGGAATTCTTCGGATGTTACTTTTTCTAGTTGAGACCTATAGTATTCCTGAGCTGCTGCATCTGCAAAATAAAATCTTTCTTCAAGCATCCTGTTTCCACGAGAGATATACGGAATACTGGATTCGAGTAAAAATTTTTTCTTATAGCCTTTAAATATTTCATTTTTATCATAATGATTAGTAATCTTATGCCTTACCATTAATAGTGCTTTACCTAGTGGTGTTTTTGAATCAGCTCCACCAGATGCGAATGAAATTATGGTATCCCACGACTCTCGACAATTTCTACGTAATTGTTTGTAAATTGTTTTAAAAGAATTGGATTCAAGGACATCTTTTGAATTTCTTATCAAGGAAAATAATTCATGTATTAATGCAATTAATGATTTTTCTAAATAGAATTTGATGCCAGATATTTCGCCCCAAATTGGCATTATTGGCATGGCGTTTGGGTCAGAAAATTCAATATCTTTTGGTTTAAGATCTTTAAGATATTCATAAAACAACATAATATTTTTTGTGTCATTCCAAATCAAAGATAGTGCGAGAACAAAATTACATAAATCTTGGCCATATTCATGATCTCCAATAAATGCCTCTTTATTAAAAGTTTCCAGTGGACTTAACTTTGAAAGACTTTCCTTGATCATGAAATTACTCCATTAAAAATGACCAACACCGAGTTGACGTGCATGTTTGCCCTCTACCTTTTATCAATCTTCAGTAGCCTGAATCGGGTCGTGTCTTCAACTGTGGATTTCAGGGGTAGCTCAAGAATAGCGCCAGGTTCGGAGAGTATCTTCAAAAGGTTGGTGACGTTTATGTGATGAGGTGTCGCAGAGGCTCTATAAAAAAGTTATTAAATCCCCCCATTGTCTATTTCCTGCGATATATAATTTAGAACAAGAAAAATCAAGTGATATTAAATAATTTGCGACAGTGAAGCTCATATGGGTTAGGTTATCTGTTATGATTTGATTCGTATATTGAGTAGTTTAATAATGTCTTTCGGGTCATTGAGAAGCATAATAATGCCCAATGGGCACGGTTTTGACGGAGACACTGAAATAGAAAGCTCTTCGGGATCATCGATAAATTTTTTGATTTCCACCAATGCTTTTTTGGTAAAATCATCTTTCTCGCTTTCGATTTCTTTATTGATTTCCTGAATCAAAGACATTTTAAATTCTGCTGCATCAATATTTTCCCCTTTTGCTCCAAGTTCAATGAGTCTTTCGACCAATGAATCGTCTTCATAGGTTACTCTTGCTTCGTACAAGATAATCTGAGGGTACATAAAGAGAATTCCAAGAATTTCTTCCGGGTTGAGATTAATATTGCCTAAGTTAAAACTGACATTAATCTCACCCGCATCATCAGCCCCTATCCCTATTTTTTTTACATTAAGTTCTTTCTTCTCTTTTTCGTAAATGTAATCAACGTTAAGATTAACCAACAACTTGTCAGTGTATCCTAACTCTCTAATCTTTGTTGCCTCTTTCCCGGGTTCTTGCAGATTTAATTCAATTCCATTAATGGATATAGATAAAAATGCAGGTATGGCTGTTTTGTCGTCTATGTCGTGAATTATAATTTCGTCTATTTTTATCTTTTCTGTTGCATCTAAGGGAGAAACAACAATATCTGAAATTCGAACATTCATCCCAAGTAGATCAACACTGACTTTCTTATAATCAACGGCAGTGAAGTTGGCAACCTTCGCTATTGCTAAGTTTACTCGTTCTTCCGCTACTTTTGATGCGTACATTGTAATCAAAAAATAAATGGCGATTAACACCACAACGATACTGATACCAATAATGTATTTCTTCTTCATAACTAAGATTCCTTTTCTTGCTGTATGGATGTCCCCGGTATTGCCCTGGCAAGTTTGTCCTTTACTTAGTATCAATCTTTAGGGAACTAAACAGGGTTGTGTTTTCAACTGTGAACTGAACAGCGAGCGCATTATTCTTCGAATTACTTCGTTCCCCGCAGCTTGCTGCGGGGAGATTCAATTTCAGAGGTAGATCAAATGTAAAGCTCCCCGCCCTGTGGTCGGGGCTTCCCGGAATTCAGACGCCCCATGAAGTTTTTTACAATGCTTTTCATGGGGCGCTTGAAGCGTGAATTCACCGTGGTTTCTGAATCTTACGGTTTCAGTACCCTCTTCGCATCTAAAAGTTTATAAAGCCCTCAAGGAAAAACCCGTCGAGCCCGACGTCCGTGGTATCCGTGGTCATATTCTGATCATCAAGATCGTCGCTGAACCGCTTCGCAGTCACCATGTTGTACCAGTTTTGCCATTCATACCCTGCCTTTGCACCGAAGGACGAGCCATTCTTCAGTCGGTACGCATACCCAATACCGGCCCGCGTCTCAATGACCGGGACCACACGGTTATGAATGGTGTCTGCTATGCTTCCTGGTATGGTAGTTCCGGAACCAGTGGTATCATCCTCACGGAGCGCAAGGTCAACATTGCCCACCAGGACAGATCCGGCAACTGAACTGAAGATGTTAAACCCCCAACCCGCTCGCCAGTCAAGGCCCAGTCCGACACGGGGCCCCCATCCCGAGAAATCATTTTTATTGGTAATATCGGCACGTCTACTAAGAGGGCTATCTATATACGTTATCTTGAGTTTCTGGTCCATCTCGGCGTACCGCAGGCCTGCCTCGATGCGCAAGCCAAAACGTTTTCCGATATCCACCCACTGCCCCACGCCGAGATCAACGACGGAGTACTCAAAATCGTAGCTTGCCGTCGCCGAGGTAGCCGCGTCAGTATCGATGACGGAGTCGGGGTGGAGCCAGGTACCCCATAGCCGTCCTCCGGATGGTTGCACAGCGGACGCGGTGTCATATGAGGTGATCCTCGTAAACTTGACGCCAATGTCGGTGCCTGAACCTAAGTCATAGTTCAAACCGACACGCCCGCCCCGGTTATAGTCGGGCTCTATATCTTTCAAAGTACCTTGGGGGTCGGTATCAGCATTTGAGTCCACGATAACGAAGTCAAGGTTGCTTCGGGACGGCCGCATATAGACCGCCTCAAAGGATACGCCAGGGCCCGGTTTCGTTTCCGGCACCCGGACCAGAGACGCTGTCTGGACTGCTACAGGCGCTGCCGCGGTGATCTCTTTTATCCGCGCCAGTTCCTCCTTGACCTTTACCGTCTCTTCCTTGGCCTTAACAACCTCAGCTTTAGCCTTGTTGGTCTCGGCAATGGCTGCATCAAGCTTGCGCTCCATCTTCTTAATCATCTGGTAGAGCTCCGCATTACTCGGTTCCTGTGCCCAGGCTACAGCCGGCAGAAGTACAAATAAGAACATGACCACAATACATTTTTTCATAAGTCCGTATCTCCCTCCCTGATATTTAATAAAAAATTTGTTAGCAATGATTACACGCACATAATTTGGATCACATCCGCACGAAGCAGCCATCAGTGCGAGATACTCATGGTAATCCTCATCAAAAAAAGTTTCTTAACGACGATTTCCACGTTGAGTGATGTGATGGGATCATGTCTTCAACTGTGAACTGAACAGCGAGCGTATTATTCTTCGAATTACTTAGTTCCCCGCAGCTTGCTGCGGGGAACTTCAATTTCAGATGTAACTCAAATGTGGCGGCAGATTCAGGAGAGTGTTCTTAGCAGGTCAACGAACATATATGATATGAGATGTCGCAGCGGCTCTGTAGAGAAGTTATCAAATTCCCCCTTTTGTTGCCTTCCCGCGCGATATATAATTTGAAAAAAAAGAAAAATCAAGTGATATTAAATAATTTAAAACTTGTTGAACGGAAAGGCTTTTTGAGGCATATTAAATTTCTTCGCGGGGATTGTGAAAATTAAGATTTCACAGTCTCGTAAAAAGTATTTTTTTGTCACCCTGAATTTATTTCAGGGTCTCTAACTTACTTAAATAATTAGATGCTGAAACAAGCGAGATCCTGAAACGAGTTCAGGACGACAAATGGTGCAGTTTTATGCCTTTTTACGAATACATCAAATTTGATTGAAAGAAATATGACAGAAAAAACAAAAAAACCAACTCTCTTTCTCGTCGATGGCAGTAATTACATGTATCGTGCCTTTTATGCGATCAGGGAACTTACCAACTCGAAGGGGTTTCCTACGAATGCTATTTACGGGTTTACCAAGATGCTGATGAAACTCTGCCGTGATTGGGAACCGGATTATATTGCTGTTGCCTTTGACGTTAAGGGCCCCACATTCCGTAATGAGGCCTATGATCAGTACAAGGCAACACGGAAACCGATGCCCGACACGCTTATTCCGCAGGTGCCGATTATTAAGGATATTGTGAGGGGCCTTTCTATTACTGTTCTGGAAAAGGAGGGTCTGGAGGCTGATGATGTTATAGGAACGCTTGCTAAAATCTATAGCGGGAAAGGGACGAAGACGGTAATCGTTTCCGGTGACAAGGATTTTATGCAGCTCGTATCGGATGATATTATAATAATCGATACGATGAAAGACGTAACCTATGATATCGATGGAGTCAGAGAATTTTTCGGGGTTGCCCCTGAGAAGGTGGTGGAAATACTCGGTTTGATGGGGGATATGTCGGATAATATCCCCGGTGTCCCCGGTGTGGGAAAGAAGACAGCACTGAGGTTGATTGAAGAATATGGCACGATAGAAGAGGTTTTGAAGAATGCCGATAAGGTGGGGAATAAACGAGTAAAGGAAAACCTTAAGGAATTTGCGGATCAGGCGAGGATGAGCCGGGAGCTCGCTACTATAAAGACGGACGCCGAGATCGAATTCGATCCGGAGCGTTTGGATTGTAGCGCACCGGATACCGATTTGTTAAAGGAGATATTCAGGGAGCTTGAATTTTCATCTCTGATACAGGAGTTGAAGGTCAGGGAAGAGGAAGACGGGGAGAAAGAATATACCTTAATCCTGAAAACGGATGAGTTTGAAGCTCTGTTGAAAAAACTTCAAGACGTCAAGGAATTTTCCTTTGATCTCGAAGTAACGTCGGATATGCCGATGCTCGCTGAAATAGTCGGAATTTCTATCTGCCCGGCGGAAGCGGAAGCATATTATGTGCCGGTTGCTCATTCCTATGAAGGAATGCCCGAGCAGCTTGAATTGGGTTATGTGCTGGAAAGTCTGGCACCGCTGTTTTCTGACGAAGGGATTAAAAAGCACGGACACAATATCAAAAACTCCCTGATTATGCTTTCGAGAAAGGGTATCGAGGTTGCGGGAATAGGCTGTGATACGATGATAGCCTCTTATGTTCTCAATCCGTCAAAGCGCGGCTATGATCTAACCGATGTCGTCAGGGATCATCTTGGTTCTGAGCTTATTTCCAGGAAAGAATTGGTTGGGAGCGGTTCAAAGGCGATAGTCTTCAATGCCGTCACGTTCGAAAAAGCTGTAGTTTATTCATGCCAGAGAGCAGATTTTATTCTTCGGCTTTCTTCACTCCTTTACGATAAGATTGAGAGCGGGGGATTGGGGAATCTCTTTCATAATATAGAGATGCCTTTGGTTGAGATTCTGGCCTCAATGGACGGAAAAGGAGTCCTCGTCGATGTGAAGGTGCTTGGCGAAATGTCGCTTCAGCTTGGGAATCTTATATCCATTTCGGCAGAAAAGATTTATCGATTGGCCGGCGAGAAATTCAACATAAACTCTCCCAAACAGTTACAAGTGATCCTATTCGACAAACATGGACTTCCCAGGGGCAAGAAGACGAAGGAAGGCTATTCTACCGGTGTCGATGTTTTGGCAAATCTTGCCCTGTCCCATGAACTTCCCGCGGAGATTTTAGCATACAGGAGCATTGCAAAGCTGAAGTCTACCTATGTTGATGCACTGCCTGTGCTTGTCAATAAAGAGACGGGCAGAATCCATACGTCATATAACCAGGCCGTTACCGCCACGGGGAGACTCTCCAGCAGGAATCCGAATCTGCAGAATATTCCTGTAAGGACAATAGAGGGAAGGAAAATACGGCAGGCATTTATTGCTCCGGAGGGCTGTGAGATTGTCTCTGCGGATTATTCCCAGATAGAACTCCGTGTTTTAGCCCACCTTGCCGGTGATGAGACCCTGGTAAACGCCTTCAAGTCCGGTGAGGACATTCATGCCAGAACTGCTTCCGATATCTTCGGGATATTTCCCGAGATGATCAACGCCGATATGAGACGGCAGGCAAAGGTGATCAATTTTGGGATAATTTACGGGATGAGTCCCTTCGGGTTATCGAGGGAGTTGCGAATAAGCCAAAAGCAGGCACGGGCATACATTGACGCGTATTTTCACAGATACCATAGGGTCAAGGAATATTTGGACGGGGTTCTGGAAAATGCGAGAAGGGATGGCTTTGTGACGACACTCTTCAATCGCCGTCGGTACCTTCCCGAAATAAACAGTGCTAACGCCTCCATTCGTCAGTTTGCCGAGCGTACCGCAATAAATGCCCCGATACAGGGTACGGCTGCGGATCTGATTAAAGTAGCGATGCTCAATATCGCAGAGCACCTGAGGAAAGAAAAATTGTCGACGAGTATGATTATGCAGGTCCATGACGAGCTTGTCTTTGAAGTTCCACTGGGGGAAGAGGATGAGATCATGGATATGGTCAGGAAAGAGATGGAAGGAGTTATCGAACTTAAGGTACCCCTCAGGGTAGACATTTCCTCCGGGAGGAACTGGGATGAGGCGCATTGAACTAAACAGAAAGTAAAGCGATCGGCTGTGAAATTTTGGCCTTTACCGTAAGAACGTGACATTGCCGTTCAAAATACCGCCCTCTTCGATTGCCAGTTTGTTGCATTTTATCCGTGCTTTAACGTTACCCGTCCCTGAGATTGTAAGAGTTTCTGTGACGATTATTTCTCCTTCAAAATGTCCGGCTACGGTCATGGAGTTTACAGTTACCTTTGCCAGGATACGACTATCTTCCTCTGTAACTAAGGTCTTAGCGTTTAATGTTCCGTTGATGCTTCCCGCCACGATCAGATAGCCTTCGAAATCGAGAGTTCCTTCAAGGTTACAATCCCTGTTAATGATGGACACATTTTCCCGTTTGGCTTTCACCTGATTTCTCCTTTATGCGGTTTGCGGCAGTTCTCTTCGTCTTGTTACAGTTTCTGCTGCAACTTCTGGGTTAACCGTGTTTCTTTTATGCGTAGCAATATGGAACCCAGGGGAATGTTTGCTCTGTTAATAATAATTCTTTTAACAGGTGTAATTTTTCCGGCAGAGATTGCCTTCCCTATGGGGAAGGGGATTTTTACTCCAGGTCCGTTCAGGGATGCGATAACATTTGAATTCTTTGGAACGTTTGTTTTAATGTCAATAAGCTTAATTATATCATCATGACATATTGAAAGCGTATCATCACGGAAGAAGCACCGCTTTTCCATGTTATTTAGCTGAATCACTACGTATTCAAAGGTGGGCTCCTCTATATCTATAAAGAGCCGACCTATTACGTCATTGTTCTTGGTGACGACGGCCTGGTATAGTCGGCCGTTTTTGTAAAGAGAGTAGCGTTTCCAGAGATCTCTGTCAGTATGGATCATGTAGCCCCGGTCTTCTCCTGTGTTTTCCCTGGCATTACCTACAAAACCCTTTAAATTGACAATAATTCCGGCGGATGTTAATTCAGGTATTGTTCCAACATCAACCAGTTCAACAGTGTCTCCTCTAATTATATTTACGTGAGTACCATTGGGAAAGTATTTTTCCTCTCCATTAATCTTAATTTTGAAATAAACAACATGAGGGTTTGTCGTTATTGTTTTTGGCGGTTTATTGCTGTCAGTGAGGGCGATATTAATTTCCCCGCATTTTAAATGGTCTTTACGGATCATTATTTGAGTTGGATGATTGATAGGAATGGGTTTATTGATATCGTTTATCGTTCCGTATTCCGCTATGTCGGCGCTGAGACCGCGTTCATAATTGGATTCTAAATGTATAACCTTGACGACATCTCCGGGAGATATATTCAGTGTTTCCCCGTTGGCGACAACAATCGGTGCCTGGTCATTCACCTTAACAACCACGTACTTTATAGTTGGGGGATTCAGGATGATACCTGGGACCTCGGGTTCTATGGCGAATATTTTCATAAAGGCGTTGATTGCAAGGTTATGATGGTAGATTCTAGGCTCTAATGGTAGCGATTTGCTGGTTTCAATGCCGAAGGCCGGAATTCCACATTTATAAAGGGCGTAGTAAGTGGCAGATTTACGCTGTTCCGGATGCGGTGTGTCCAGAGCATTGGTGCGATGATTATTGAAATGAAAAAGATGGTCAGTATCTTTGATATGGGAATTTATTTCACTAATTACCTGTTCGGCTGTCTCCTTCAGTTTCAGGATTTTACCTGTTTCCGGGTTGGTGTAAGTTTCGCAGTCGGCAATGATGGATTGGCCAAATCGCATGGGGTTTCTCAAAGAGCTTTGCCAGGTGTCTGAATAGAATCCGGAACCATCGTGGAGGTTCAGAAGACAGTCACTTTCAGTGATTAGTTGTTTTAAGATCGATACCACCTGTGCCTCATAATTTTTCCTGGATGGTTCGGAAAATTTCCTGTTCATGTCTTCGTTGACCTGACGGCGATTGAGTAAGATAGAATAAAAGTTAGCCCTCGGTACTACTATCAGGTTACCCTTTTCTAATTTCATGTCGGCATATAGATCTGCAGACATGAATCCACCAGGTTCATTGCCCTGTATTCCTCCTATAATAAGGATTGTTTTTCCAGGTGATTTGCCGTGTATTCTGTAGACGTTAAGTTCATAATCTGTTCCCGCGAAGTGTGTTTCAAATGTATTCCTGCACCAACCGGGGTTTGGACCAATCAAGGAACAGAACATAAGACCTAAAAATATTAACCGTAGGTATGAAGACTGAAAAAAAATCATTTGATAATTACTCTGTAAGGGTTTTTAAATCAATATTTTCTTCTAAGACCAGGTTGCCATCATCAGAAAAAACTAGTATCGAAACTGAATCGTAGCTCTTTTGTGCAGGTATTTTTCTGATTTTACCTTTTATGCCTCTAAATCTGGAGATGGAAAAACGATCACCTCTTTTGAAATTCTGCGGCCTTCCATTTTCAAGAGTTGTATTTGGATAGATACGCCACGATTTTATGTCTGAAATATCGGATTTTAAGATAACGAAGATATGTCCGGAGAGTGTAGTGTTACCCTCAGTTTTATTCCTCAATGTGAAATCGAAATTGCAGGTACTGTCTGTTTGATCAATGGTTGTCTTGAAATTTTCAACAGATACCGCATAAGGTATGTCAACGGTTTTAGGAGCCGGGGGTTTCTTTTCTGCCGGCAAAACATCCGTTTCCGCATCAGTTGATGGTAAGACTTCTGGAGATTTTTTTGATTGGATGGTATTTTCTAATTTTCGTTTTGTTAAGATCAACTCATCCTTTAGGGTTTGAACTTTGACTTTAACCCCGCTATTTTCTTCTTTTATAGTTTTTAGCTCATTCTGGGTGTTTTCAAGTTTTTCAACGAGTTCTGCTTGAGTTGGAAGATGTGCTCTGTCGTAGAACCACAAGGCAGCAGGGATACCTGTCATGAGCCCGAGAGTGATTGCAATCCAGGTAACAATAAACGCTTTTGTAATTTCAAAGGAACGGATTCGTTCTTTGTCTCCGATTACGAGAATGGTCCAGCTTTTTTTGTCACATTTTTTCTTTTGTTCCATCATTCTTTACTTGCTGTCCATGTTTCGCGATAAATCTTCCATTCACCGCCGGCTTTTTTCAAGCGAAGTTTTTTAATTCCAGTGGCAGTATAGTTTGATGAATTGTATTTTTGTGTAAATACTGCTAACCCCCGATTCTGACCTGAAGAGATTTTAAGATCATCAATACTGATGCGGATATTTTTCTTACGATTTTTCAACCCGGTTTTGTAGGATATCCAGCTGCCTAAATTCATTCCACGGGATATAAAATCCGGTGCGTAAGAGGATTTGTAGCTTTTCATATTCCCCGATTCCCAGGATTTTGCCCATCTTTCAATCAGTTGTCTGATAGCCTGATGATCCATGGCGGTTCTGTCATAACGTCTGTCTTTACTTGCTGTCCATGTTTCGCGATAGATCTTCCACGTACCGTCTGTTTTTTCCAAGCGAAGTTTTTTCATTCCGGCGGCATTATAATTTGACGAATTGTATTCCTGTGAGAATACTGCAAGGCCCCGATTCCGTCTTGAGGAGATTTTAATGTCTTCGATACCGATGCGGATATTTTCATTATGCTTTTTCAGTCCGGTTTTGTAAGATATCCAGCTGTCTAAATTCATTCTACGGACTATAAAGTTCGGTGAGTAACAGGATCGGTAGTCTTCCATGTTTCCGGTTTCCCACGATTTGACCCACCTTTCAAGCAGCCCTTCAATCGCCTTATGATCCGAGGCGGTTCTGTCGAGGGTGTTTAAGGTATTGGCGAAAAGCCTTTCTGCTGCCGGTGGTTGAAATGCATCTCCCACAATGAGCCACCCGTTCTGATTTTCTTTCAGGAAAAGTTTTCTGTAGCCCCCATGGCGGCTTATGTTATTCACGGATAGAATTTGATCAAATAAGATAACGGCGAATTTCCCATTCCTTACTATAGAAATATCACCCGCTTTGACAGAAAAGGGAATATTGGCGGTTTCCCAGCTTTTTATCTTTTTTATCAGTAAGTTACAGTTTTGTTTTCCTGCGTTTGGATCTTCATATAGAGAATCGAGGGCCTTTCCGTTCCCCTCCATTGCTGCCGTTATCCACGAATCAAGAAAATGTTCCAGACTGCTTTTTGTGGAGAACCTGGTATCCTGTGGCACCCAATTAATCGAATCTTCTATGATGATAGGTGTTTTGTTGAGACTGATGTAGTTGAAAATACGTTTTATATTCTTATTGGTAAGGGCTACACATCCGTTCGATTGAAAGGGGCGCAGGGTTTTGTTCGTCCCGTGAATCCAGATATTATTACCGTTTTTCCCCGCTTTTCTATCCAGGATATTTGGGTAATCGATGTGAAATGCCATGGGGCCATATATGGAAGAGAGCTGGTTTTTGGCAAATAATTTTGTTGGGAAGAATATACCTTCGGGTGTTTTACTGTCTCCTTCCACCGTTTTTGCCCCCTGGTTTTTTCCCGTGGAACACGCAGATTCGTACACTTTATCGAAAAGTCCGTTACCA
Organism: uncultured Syntrophales bacterium; assembly: GCA_964650385.1. Lineage (GTDB taxonomy): Bacteria > Desulfobacterota > Syntrophia > Syntrophales > JADFWA01 > JAUSPI01. The sequence goes on from CAZYTP010000021.1 coordinate 27,433, forward strand.
TCACTATGATAGATAAATAATTTCTGCACTTTTTTGTCTACAACCACCGCGTGTCCGGAAGATAGGGCAACAAGACAATCAGGAATGGTTTGTTGCTGTTGGACGGCTTGTGTTGTCGCATGTGAGTGAAAAACGAAAAGGAACAAAAAAAGCGGGACAAAGGAAGTTATAATGAGGTATTTCAAATTTCGTAGTGCCATAATATTCAAAACATCTCTTGTTCAATCATGATGGCATAGGCAGCAACAGGCGATTACATGTCGTTCTTGATATGTCCTTGATATCCTACCGTTATTGCCGGTTCGGGTATCATCGTCGCAATCTCACTTTCTGATCTCTTTAAAGAGGGATTTTGTCGTGGAGGCACTCTGCTGAGTGCCTGGATCCTCTCTTTTAATTAAGATTCATTGTGATTTTTGCCATTTTACCTCAAAAATTGGTTTGTATAGTTTAAGCGTCAAGCCGCCTTACTCTTCTCTGTTACGTTCCGTATTATAACGTAGTGTAGTGAAGTGTCAACAGGAAAGAAGATACGACCCACAATTCCCCCCGATATTACTAAATTTCTTGCTTCATGTCAGTATTTATTGATACAGTAAAAGCAGTTTTGAGATTTTGCAATAATTTGTCAGGAGGTTAACAATGCAAGTTATATACCATAAAGATTTTAACCAGACATATTGTTCTGATCCTGCGGCAGCTTCGGGTAGGATAGAAGCCGTTTATAAGGTGATACGCGATAGAGTTACCTTTGTTGATGCGATTCCTGCTGAGAAGGAGGATATTGCCGCTGTGCATAGCGCGTCGCATATTGACTATGTAACTGACGCAGGTTTATACAATATATCGGCACTGGCAGCTGGCGGAGCCATTCAGGCGGCTATGGCAGGATTGAAAGAACCCTGCTTTGCTCTTATTCGGCCACCGGGGCACCATGCCTCATTCGATAGCTCATGGGGATTTTGTTTCTTTAATAATATGGCTATTGCCATACAGAAGCTGAAACGCACCGGTATGATCGAAAGGGCGTTTGTCCTGGATATTGACCTTCATTTTGGTGATGGTAATGTAAATCTCCTGGAAAGATCCGGCTTCGTGACTCTTTACAACCCCGATTCATCCACCCGAAGCGAGTATCTTGAAAAAGTAGAAGAAAAACTATTCTCTGAAGAGGCTGATATAATTGGTATTTCTGCCGGTTTTGACAACCATGTCGACGATTGGGGAGGACTTCTTGATACCGCTGATTACACTGAGATAGGGCGCATGGTTCGGGAAGCGAGTCAAAAAAACAATGGTGGTTGCTTTGCCATTCTGGAGGGCGGATATAACCACCGGGTTCTGGGCGGTAATGTTATGGCTCTCATTGAGGGTATGGAAGGGTGATAAGTAGTTTCGTTGGTTAGATGCTATTTTTTACTCAAAACATCCTCTGATGCACGGGCTATATCTGCAGCCCTTAATCCATAACAATCGAGCAGTTCATCCCCGGTTCCGGACATGCAGAACCTGTCCTGTATGCCTATCATTTTTACCGGTACCGGGTAATTTTCCGATATAACCTCACAGACGGCGCTGCCGAGCCCGCCAATTATTGAATGTTCTTCGGCAGTGACAATCGCCCCTGTTTCTCTCGCACAGGAAAGTATCAGGTTTTTGTCGATTGGTTTCAGTGTGGACATATTTACTACCCGCGCGGAGATGCCTTTTGATTCCAATAATTTTGCAGCTTTGAGCGATTCGGATACCATGAAACCGAGAGCAATAATCGTTATGTCAGATCCTTCATTGACGACGGTGCCCCGTCCTATCTCAAAAGATACACCGTCGGGAAATATGACAGGAAATTTCATCCTTGATGTCCTGATATAAAAGGGGCCATCTGTATTCAATGCAACCCTTATGATTTCTTTTACCTCTATACCATCTGCGGGAACGATAACTGTCATATTGGGGATGACTCTCATAATCCCCAGGTCTTCGTTCATCTGATGAGAGACACCATCTTCACCGACGGTTATGCCTCCGTGGCTGGCCACAATCTTCACGTTCAATTTAGGGTAGGCAATAGCCTGTCTTACCTGCTCCCAGGCCCTTCCTGCCGCAAATATGGCAAATGTACTTACAAAGGGGATCTTCCCGGCGAGAGCAAGACCGGCGGCGGTTCCCATCATATCCTGCTCGGATATTCCCATATTGAAGAATCTGTCAGGAAATTCTTTGGCAAAGAGTTTTGTCATTGTTGATCCCGAGAGATCAGCATCGAGGACAACGATATCTTTATTGGTCCGGGCAAGTTCAACCAGGGTTTCCCCATAAACATTTCTTGTTCCGAGTGTGTCTGTCATCTATCCACCGAGCTCCTTGAGTGCTTTTTTGAATTCTTCATCTGTCGGTGCCACGCCATGGTATTTCGCCAGACCCTCAAAAAACGAAACTCCTTTCCCTTTTATGGTTTTAGCTATTACAAGGGACGGGGTGTCCGTAGCATTGCGGCTCTTAGCGCTTTCAAGAGCCGGTATGATTTCCTCAAAATTGTGGCCGTCGATTACCTGAACATCCCATCCGAAGGCCTTCCACTTGTCATAAAGCGGTTCTATGCCCATGACGTCTTTCACCGCACCGTCGATCTGGAGGCCATTGTTGTCTACGATAGCCATCACTTTCCCGAGCTTATAATGAGCTGCTGTCATGGCGGCTTCCCAGATCTGCCCCTCTTGCAGTTCTCCATCGCCAAGCATAACGTAAACATTCGATTTGATGCCTTCGAGACGGAGCCCCATGGCGATACCGTTAGCAACGGATAATCCCTGTCCCAGCGAACCTGAGGTGGCGTTGACCCCCTTCGTTTTTCTCACGTCAGGGTGTCCCTGAAGAGAGCTGTTCAGTTTTCTCAATGTCATAAGTTCATCGGGATTAAAGTAGCCGCACATGGCCAGTGCCGAATAGAGTGCGGGGGCGCCGTGTCCTTTTGAAAGAACGAACCTGTCCCTTTCCTGCCAGTTTGGATACAGCGGATTATGATTCAATACATTAAAATAAAGGGCGGTCATTATATCTGCCGCAGAAAGGGAACCACCGGTATGTCCGGAGTTGACGTTGTGTATCATCGTGAGGATGTTAATCCTCATTACCCTTGCAGTTTCTTTTAGTCTGCTGATATCTTCCATTTTTACCATATTAAATCCTGTCGTAGCTTCTCAATTCGCCACCGATGAACCGGCACGTTGTGGCAACTACCACACAACAACATTGCGTGCAAGGGTAAAAGTTGGTGAGCGTTTAAGTATTGTTTGGTAAAGCCGATACGATGATGGGGCCGGTTGAGGCATTCGTTCTTACTTACCGATACAGAAGGTTGAAAAGATCCTGTCCAGCACCTCTTCGTTTACGGTTTCCCCGATAATTTCGCCCATGCTTTCGAGGGATTCCCTAAGATTGAGAGCGGCGAATTCGGGAGACATGCCTTCACGTACATTTTCTCCGGCTTTTGAAAGAAACGTGACAGTTTTTTCAAGGGCGGTTTTATGACGGAGATTTGTTATTATAATATCTGATCGGCGATCATCTCTGTTACTGATAATTAAGGAGTGGATATGTTCTTTGAGAGCGGGAATGCCGTCACCGTATTTTGCCGATAGCCATAAGGGTTTGTTGCCGGGCAGGAGAACATCGAGTTTTGCAATATTTATCATATGCGGAAGGTCGGACTTGTTTATAACGAGGGCACAATTTCTGTGCCTGTTTTTCTCGATTATCTCCAGATCTTCCTTTGTTAGTTTTTCGCTTCCGTCGAGAACTATTATGATTATATCGGCCGATGATAGCTTTTCCCAGACCAGCTCGACTCCCTCTTTTTCTATGATATCTTCGGTATTTCTTATCCCGGCCGTGTCAGTAATCCTGAGCGGTATCCCTCTGATATTGATAACTTCCTCTATGAAATCTCTTGTTGTTCCTGGAGTGGAGGCGACGATAACCCGTCTCTCGCCGAAGAGTCTGTTTAGAAGGCTCGATTTTCCAACATTCGGCTTTCCTATGATAACGGCACTTATGCCATCCCTGTAAACTTTTCCTTCGTGATATGTCGAAAGAATCTCTTCCAGACTATCTATTATGCTTTGGATCCTTTCGGTAAGTTCTGAAGAAGGTAGCACTTCAATGTCCTCTTCAGTAAAGTCTATGGAGGTTTCGAGGAGTGCCAGGATGTCAATGGTGGATGAGCGGGCAGATTTAATTTTCTCTGATAGATTTCCCTTAAGCTGGGTGATGGCCAGATCGAGACCTCTGTCGGTCCTGGCCATTATCATGTCAGAAATAGCCTCTGCCTGGGAAAGGTCGAGACGGTCATTGAGAAAGGCTCTTCTTGTAAATTCACCGGGTTCTGCGAGACGTGCCCCTGCTTTTATTACCTCGTTGAGAATAGCCTGAAGGATAACAGGACCGCCGTGACAGTTTATCTCAAGAATATCCTCTCCAGTATAGGAGTGAGGTTTCCTCATTATGGTGATCAATACTTCATCAAGAACTGTACCACTTTCCGGTGATACAATGTCTCCGTGATAGAGGTGGTGAGTTTTGAAATGTTCAGTTTTTTTTCTGTGTTTAAAGAGTAGGCTGCCGATTTCTTCCGATTCTGGTCCACTTACTCTTATTATTCCGATTCCCCCTACGCCGGGGGGTGTGGATATAGCCGCTATGGTGTCTTTTAATTTCACTGTGGTTTTATTGGAGTGAGCTAAAGTGAACTAAAGTGCCTGATTAAGATCCTCAACTTTAGGCACTTCAAACTTTAGTTCACTTTAGGCACTTTTACTCGGCAGTATGATAATCTTTCTAAGTATTCCTTCACCTCGACTTTTTGTGACCAGAAGCTTATCTGTTTGAAGGGCTAAATGTATTATTCTCCGGTCATGGGCATTCAAGTTGCTAATAGTAACGGGCTTATTTGTTTTCTTGACTTTTTGTCCCAGCTTTTCAGCCAGCATAACAAGAGTTTCTCCCCTTCTCTTTCTGTACTCTTCGGTATCGACTATGATTCTTTTTCTATCTTTTCCATGCTTATTGGATATCCTATTTACTATATACTGAATGGCGTCAAGAGTCTGGCCTTTTTTTCCTATCAGAAGTCCATTGCCTGCACCCTTTATGTCGAGAATGACGGCTTCTGGTGTTTCTTCGACAGTTACAGGAAAATCTAAATTCATTCGGGTCAATATTTCCTCAAGAATCCCTTTTGCTCTTATTGCCGCAGCTTCATTGGATTCATCTCCAGCAGTTCTTTCATGGGTTGGAATCTTGACGGATGTGTCGGCGGATATATTTTCTGTTTTTTTGAAGGATGTATCGAGGTCCACATCTATTGATATGATACCGGCTTTTATACGTGCTTTTTGGGTTCCTATGAGACCGAGGAATCCGGAAGAGCCCTCTGAAATTATTTCTATATTCAGTTTTTCCCTTGGTACACTGAATTCTTTACAAGCCCTTTCAATGGCCTCATCAATGGTTTTTCCTTCGATTTCTAAGATCTTCATAAAGGTTGCCTCATTATGACGGTTTCTTGTTTATGTAATATTGCTGACCGATGCTCAGAACATTGTTGAATAGCCAGTAGATTACCAGTCCTGAAGGAAAGTTTAGGAACAGGAAGGTAAAAATTACTGGCATCCATAGCATCAGTTTTTGCTGCATAGGATTTCCCCCCGCTTGGGGGGTCATTTTCTGCTGTAAGAACATGGTAGCACCCATAATAATCGGGGTTATGTAATAAGGGTCTTTGGCCGATAGATCCTGTATCCAGAAAAAGAAGGGTTCGTGGCGGAGTTCTATCGAGTACAGTAGAGCCTTATAGAGGCCAAAAAAGACGGGAATCTGAATCAGCATGGGAAGACACCCCCCCATGGGGTTTACCTTATACCTTTTGTACAGCGCCATCGTTTCCTGACTGACTTTTGCTTTGTCATCTTTATGTTTTTCCTGAAGCTCTTTTATCATCGGTTGAAGCTTCTGCATTTCCTTCATCGATTTGTAACTTTTATTGCCCAGAGGCCAGAAAATAATCTTTATCAGTATGGTTAAGATAACAATGGCGATGCCATAGTTGTGAACGTATTGATACAAGAATTTAAGGGCTATCAAAAGCGGCAGTGCCAGCCATTTTATCCAGGAACCGAAATCGATAGAATTTTCAAGACCAATGTTTTCTGTCTTGAGAATGTCATAATCCTTGGGACCCAGGTATAAGGAATAATTGAAGAACCCTGACTGTCCCGGAGGAATGATATTTTTGGGTCCCTCCAGACCTATGGAGACGAGGTCTTGGGGATCTTTAAAAAGAATAAGACTGGTCAGTGAGGGTTTCTGGGGTATCATTGAAGCGATAAAGTATTTACTTTCAAATGCTCCCCAAGAGACGTCCGGTCCCAGAAATTTCCTTGTTTCAAGTTTTGAAATCTTTTCACGGTCAATACTATTTTTGACAGAAGAGATTGGGCCGTTATGGCTGTATCTGTCTGTCTTTACATTGGGATCAGCGAATTGATACCAGCTGAGAAGCGCGTTTTCGTTGAGGGAACGCCTTGAAATATTGTGAACTTTTACTTCAAGATCAAAAGAGTATTTCTTGTTGGGATAAAATGTATAGACCTTTTCTATTTTTATCTTTTCGGGATATGACCAGATAAAGGTCAATTTTCGAGCATCCATTGTTTTTGTAATGTCTATGGAAGCCAAATCTGCCTGATAAATCTCTTCAGAGGAAACATTTATGCTCGATTCAGGAAAGGTGACGGCAAGAGGAGATTCCATGCCATCCTTAATATTTACCAATTCGATTAGTTCGGAATTTTCAGCTAAAGTCTTGCGGTAACCTTTAAGCTTGAAAGATTTCAAGTTTCCCCCAACTGTGGTGAAGGTAGCGGAGTAGAAGGGGCTTTCAACCTTGATATCTTTTCCTCTTGCCGGTTCGTGTATGGAAGAGGTCGTTTTGGTTAAAGTTTCTTGTAATATCTTTCCTTTTGTTGGTTCATATATGGAAGGAGTTTTTTTTAAAACTTCCCGGTTTTCGGGTTTGACGAGACTTTCTTTTTCAGTTTTTTGAACCACCTCCGGCTTCGGTGGCGGTGGGGGGGGTGCAAAAAATAATTGATAAACTGCGACTACAATAAAAGATAGGACTATGGCAATAAGTGTCCTTTTGTCCATTAATTCCTCCAGTTTTCCCCATTTCGGTTATTTCACAGGGTCGTACCCACCGGGGTTCATGGGATTGCACCGAAGCACACGCATCAGACCAAGCAATAATCCCTTAAAGGGGCCGTGGTGTCTTATGGCGATGATTGCATATTCGGAGCAAGAAGGGTAAAAACGGCAACATTGGGGGAAAGCAGGTGATATGAATGTCTGGTAAAATCTGATAAAACCAATAAATATCTTTTCGAGGATATGCGTAGGCATTTCACCGAACATCGTTTTACTAAAATCAACCCTGAACTTGCTTTTCAGGGCAGAATTCAGTGCAAGCTTTGTATTAAGAGATTTTCAAGTTCCCTGCACACGTCTTGATACTTAAGTGAAGGTATGTCCTTCTTCGCAATTATTACTATATCCTGCGAAGGAGGGAACTTGTTTTTATTCAATCTGAAAAATTCTCTTAAGAGACGCTTAATTCGATTCCTTTTTATAGAGTTTCCCGCTTTTTTGCTGACCGTCAATCCCAGTCTCTTTACCCCTGACCGATTCTCACTTAATATAATGATAAAGTTTTTAGAATTAACCCGGTACCCGTTTTGGTATACTCTCAAATAGTCTCTTCTTTTTCGAATCCTTTCGTGTTTACCAAAAGTTTGCTTTACCATTTCTGGAGAATAAGCTCCGTTTTATGTAACCTCCTGACCATTACTCAAGGTTTTTTGTTTAAACGGCTAACTGCTTTCTTCCTTTTGCTCGTCTCCTGTTCAGGACTGCCCTTCCACCCTTAGTGGCCATCCTTGCACGAAAGCCGTGAGTTCTTTTCCTTTTGGTGTTGCTTAAATTAGTTAGATTTTTTTTCATAGATTATGATCCTGTCAAAAAATTAGAACTCGCTTTTAAACCATAGTCGAAACTATTTGTCAAGGGTTAATTGTGACCCAAAATCCGACATAGGTTTAAGTGGATCAGTTTTTTGGAGGTTTTTGCTCAT
>CAZYTP010000022.1:0-29951 GCA_964650385.1 uncultured Syntrophales bacterium
CAAAGAACAGAATGCTTGGCACTCATATGCAAATTCTTAACCGGAAATTACTGACTATCTTCGAATATTTATTGCTGTTACGATAACGCTTTCCAACTTTAAGCATTGGCCATTAACCTTGAAACCGAAAAGCGAGCCCATCTTAAATTATTCGAAGTGAAGCATACCGATGATTGACAGTATTATCCAGCGAAAAAATTGATGACAGGGCCGAGAACACCGGGAAGGTCACGATTACGACACAAAATTGTGAGGTTCACGCTGTCAGTAAGTATTAAAGACCGACAACCCTGGATAACGTTACACGCCGGTACACCACATCCTGCAGCCGCCCTCCATGGTGAAACACTCTTGACAGCGGTCATTTTCCCGTTGACAGACGAAAGTATTTCTCCTATACTCTTTGGGAGAAAAAACAAGCTCTTATCAATTTAATCAACCAATTTCAACCACCAATTCGCCAGAGCTCATTGCGGAATAAGCAACAATAATTCCTGTTTTCCTGATCGATCGGTCCAGCTAAATTCTTCCACCAGTTAACGTGCTTATAAGTTCACAATTAGGACACTCATGATCAAACTCGGACACTTATCAAATCCGGAACATGGCGGAGGTAACAGAAGGCCTTCATGGCGGCTGCAAGCGCTTATCATAACTGTTACCGCCCTTTCCGTTATCATAACCGTTTTTGTCGGGTATCGTTCCTGTCGCGTCAGCATGCTTATGGCATCGGACCGGTTCAACAATCAACAAATGATCCTGGCTCGATCGACTGCCTCCAGCATTGAAACGTATTTCTCAGAGGTCGGCACCACCCTTTCCTCAGCGGCCCGGATATCATCTATTCAGCACATGACACCCGATTGTCTTGAACATATGAAACGTATGTATGAGGGGTTTCTCCCCAGAACATCAATAAGGCGTTTAGATGAACACGGTGTTCTGCGTTTCATCTATCTTTTTGAAGGCTGGCGGGCAAAACTCATAGGTCGATCCTACGGGAAAGAAGCTTTTTTCCAACGGATCAGGCAATCGGACAAACTCTCTATTTCGGGAATAATAATCAACGAGGAGGGCGAGAGACGGGTCAGAATAGCTGCCCCTGTTTATATCATAAGCGGCGGGAATAAAACAAAGGTCAATTTTAAAGGCAACCTGGTCGCCTCATTTGATCTGGATGATATTTCCAGGGTCTTTATTGCACCCATAATATCGGGAAAATCCGGATATGCATGGCTTATGAACCACGAGGGTTATTTTATTGCACATCCTGAAAAAGAGTTTATCGGGAAAGATGCATTCAAGGTCCGGGGAGAAAAGAACCCCAAACTGTCGTTTGAATCGATTAATCAAATTCAGAGGAACGCATTGTCCGGGAATGAAGGTATCGGCCGATACGTTTCGGGCTGGCACAGAGAGCAGACGGGACAGATAGAAAAACTGATAGCCTACTCGCCTGCCCACATCATCGATCAAACCTGGTGCATGGCAGTCGTCACTCCCGTAAGTGAAGTAGAACAAACCGTCTGGGGTGCGGCGCAAAAAATTATATACGGATTTGGATTTATCCTCATTGCCCTTATATCCGCTGGCTCATTCGTTTTCATTTCCGCATACCGGTGGTCCTATTCACTGGAGCGCGAGGTTAAAAAACGGACAAAAGAGCTGAAAGAAACGACCGACTATCTGGATAATTTGATACGATCTTCCAACGCGCCCGTCATCGTATGGGATTCCGAACTCAAGGTCACTCTTATGAACCAAAGTTTTGAAAAGATGAGCGGATGGACGGAAACTGAGATGATCGGTCAGCCTATGGATGTCTTATTCCCCGATGATACACGTTCTGTCTCACTTAAGAAAATTGAAAGCGCATCAAAGGGGGAAAGAGATTTAAAAGCTTCCGAGATTGCTATTTGCCGCAAGGACGGCAAGCTACAAACGGTTTTATGGAATTCTTATAACACCTATGCTGAAGACAAACGAACAATACTCGCTACGCTTGCCCAGGGCGAGGACATTACCGACCGCAAACGCGCTGAAGAAGCATTGCGTGAAAGCGAAGAAAAGTACCGTACTGTTGTGGAAGCTCAAACCGATCTGATCTGTCGATATACGTCCGACTGGAAAATCACATTTGTAAATGAGGCATACTGCCGCTATTTTAACAAGAGACAAGAAGAGCTCATCGGAAGAAGTTTTATGCCACTCCTTCCCGAAAAACATCGGAAGATGGTGGAGGATAAACTCTCTTTATTGCTTGATTCAGAAACAAAAGAAGTGAAACATGAACATCAGGTAATAAGCGGTACCGGAGAGCTTAGATGGCAGCAGTGGATCAACCGGGCGATATTTGACGACCAAAATCATCTCATTGAATTTCAATCAGTGGGACGGGATATCACGGATCTGAAGCTGGCCGAAGAAGCATTAACAAAGACCATGAAGAACCTCTCCATGGCTCAGGAGATGGCTCACCTCGGAAGCTGGGAATGGGATACCACAACCGATGAAATTCTCTGGTCCGATGAAACGTATCGTCTGTTTGGCTGGGAACCGCAGGAAATTGATGTCACCCTTCCCACATATATTGACAGAGTGCACCCTGACGATCTCCCCGACGTCCAACGGGATATTCAGGCTGCTCTTGACGGCATTAAGATGTATGAATCAGAACACAGGATCATACGGACAGATGGAGAGATGAGGATTCATCACACCCAGGGCGAAGTGGTACGCGACACCAATGGTAAACCGTTAAAAATGGCGGGAATCGTACAGGATATTACCGAACAGAAACGGGCTGAAAAAGAAAAAAACCTGCTCGAAGTTCAGCTTCGCCATGCCCAGAAAATAGAAACCATGGGAACCCTGGTAGCCGGCGTCGCTCATGAGATAAACAACCCGATAGCCTCAATCATCTTCGACATCCCACTCATCAAAAAGATCTGGCTCGATGTGCTTCCCGTTTTAAGGGAAAAGGCGGAAAGGTCACCGGGGGAAAAATTCGGGGGGTTAACGTATGATTTTCTTGAAAACAACCTGCCCCAGCTTTTGTCCAATATTGACTTCGCCGCCAACCGGGTACTCAAAACAGTCGGCAATTTGAAAGATTTCACAAAGCAGTCGAACATCGCGGACAGGCAACCGATACAGATAAATGATGCCGTCGAAAATGCCGTCCGGCTAGTCCATACGACCCTCAAAAAATCGGACATTGGGCTAAAAATTGATCTCAGAGATGATCTTCCCCTGATTAAAGGAGATCTTCACAGTACTGAGCAGATTATAATAAACATCATCATAAATGCCATCCAGGCTATCGACCATGATCATGGCAGGATAGAAATTATCACCGGAGTTCGGGAAAAAAACCGGAATGTCTTTATTTCGATATCGGATAACGGAACAGGTGTTGACCCATCTATTGCAGACAGGATATTTGACCCATTTGTCACCAACAAACAGGATCAAGGGGGAATCGGTCTCGGTCTTTCCATTACATATAATATTATCGAGGCTCAGGGAGGTAAAATCACGTTCAAAAGCAACGATGGTGAGGGAACAACCTTTTTATTGACATTCCCTTCCATAGAAACTTAATTGAGATGGTGGATAAACGATGAAATCTATTCCCAATACCAAAACACCAATATTAGTCGTCGATGACGATAAGGCTCTCCTTTTAAGTATAAAGGCGATAATAACCAGTTCGGGTTTGCCTGAACCGGCACTTGTCTCCGACAGCAGAATGGTCATGGATGTCGTCAGAGAGAATAATTTTCATCTGCTGTTGCTTGATTTAATTATGCCCGGTACCGGTGGCGTGGAAATCCTTCGGCAGTTAAAAGAAGATTTCCCGGCAATTGAATGTATCATCGTCACAGCCGTCGATGATATCTCATCAGCCGTAGAGTCCATCAAATACGGGGCATTTGATTATCTGGTAAAACCGATTATTGGCGAGAAGTTAATCATTACGATCAACCGGGCTCTTGAACGGTACAATCTCCGCCATAACCTGTCCCTCTTTGAAAAAAATCAGTTATTTTCGGATTTGAAAAATCTCCCGGCATTCAAGAAGATGGTGGCTTATGACGAGGCGATGGCAATGGTATTTCGCCAGGCCGAGATTGCGGCTCCCACGGATTACAATATCGTCCTCACCGGTGAATCGGGGACCGGCAAAGAGATGCTGGCCCGGATTATCCACGATCTGAGTAATCGATCTGATGGTCGTTTTGTGGCAGTAAACATGGCCTCTTTCAGCAAAACGCTCTTCGAAGACGATTTCTTCGGACACGTCAAGGGGGCGTATACCGGTGCCACCAACGAAAAGAAGGGTTTCTTTGAAGCGGCACAAGGTGGCACTCTTTTTCTCGATGAGGTAGCCGAACTTGAACATGCCCTGCAAAGTAAAATACTCCGCGTCATAGAAGAGAGGGAGCTGTACCGGCTTGGAAGTACGGAAATAAAAAATGTCGATGTAAGGATTATATCGGCTACCAACTCAGATCTTGCAAAAGAAATAAAAGAGGGACGTTTTCGAGAGGACCTGCTTTTCCGGCTCAATATGTTCCATATAAACATACCTCCCCTGAGGCAAAGAAAAAAGGATATTCTCCCGTTAGCCCGGCATTTCTTACAGATTCATGCCCAAAAAAACAGTAAAAACCTCACTTCTATAGATCCGGATCTCGCCGAATGCCTGTTGGCCTATTCATACCCGGGGAACGTGCGGGAACTTGAAAGCATCATAGCCAAGGCTGTCCTGCTTGAAGAAGGGAAGTCCCTGGCCCTGTCATCGGTAGGCGACATCGAATCGTCTTTTCAAACGGAGATTAAAGGGAAGATAGACCTGATGACACTTAGTGAACTTGAAAAACAGCATATACGCCGCGTACTCGAGAAAACGGGTCAAAACCGCACCAAGACCGCCAGAATCCTCGGAATAGGATTACGGACACTCCAGAGAAAACTGAAATTACTTGATGACCAACCAGCCACGTCAGAATAACATAGTGCATGCCATATTGACATCCAGATAGTAACCTTTTGAAATATAAAAATAAATCTTTATTCCTCCGTCGAATCGGTACGTCATTACGGCACGATAAACAATTGTTTCTCTCCCCACTTGTCGATCTTCATTCCAATATTACTCATAAGTTAATGTAATACCTGTCTTATTTTTTAGATACGCCGGATGTCTCACTTTGGCACGATCAGTGTATATAAGAAAAAGACTAACGGAGTGCGGCTTCTCTAGTACGGAAACAAGGGGGCTGGGAACAACCTGGCGGAGAGTTAGTTCCTGTAAACCTTCAACCGGGGGAAAGGAACATTGTGAGACCTTGCATAATTGCTGTTCTGGTCATTGCGGGGAGCGGAGCGACGTGGCAATCTCTTACAATTACGGTGAGTTAAAGATTGCTTCACGTTCGTTCGCAAAGACAATGTGGTATTATGCAAAGCTCTCATTGTGTCGGCAGTATTACCTCCTCAATTCTCCAAAGCCCTCATAAAGAGAAGTTGCAATGGAGTTTACGCTCACTCCTTCCCAGAAAACCCAAGGCGTAAATTCCAGAACGAACAACCCATTAACCGTATTCACGAAAGGAGGTCACTTATCGACGTCGCTGCAAAAATGGGGGGTTTAGCGTTTTTGTAAGAACCTACACTGTAATTCTGAACTCTTGGGCTCCAGGTTCTTCCCTAAATCCCCCATTAATTACAAAGAATCATAAACTGCATTGCAGTTCTGTCGAAGAAGAAGGGGACCATAAGTGAAAAAAGGGTTCGCAACTCGTACAAAAAGCCGGAATTAAGCCGGATCAGGGGGGTTTAGTATTTTTGTAAGAACCTAATCTGTAATTCTAATACTTGGGCTCCAGGTTCTTCCCTAAATCCCCCATTCAATTATAAAGGATCATAACTTGCGTTGCAGTTCTGTGTGAAATGTTAAGCGGAAAATCAAAAGAAGAAAAAGATGTAAAAAAAAAGCGATTACAAGTGGGCAAAGCCATTGTCAGATGTCAGTTAGAGGGGGACGCCCTCAAAATAATAAACAGCAGGCTTGGTACTCGCTATAGATCATTAAAACAGGTGAGTTTGGAGGAAATTATAAAGCTGCCTCCGATATCTTCGTGAAACCGGCGTGCACTATTACTTGTTTTTATAATCTTTCGCAGTTCTTTCTATATAAAAAGTCCGGGGTGAAACGATTGACGTAACGTCAATTGATTTGTAAGGTGAGTGGCTCCGTTCCCTCCTTGCCACTCACCGCCCACGCTCTTAACCTGAGAGGTTTCTTGATCCGCACCTCCTCTCAGTTTACATAACAGCCGGTGGTGATTACATGGCACCACCGGCTGTCTCTATTGATAACAGAACTGCTTTCCGCCGTGTATTCCCACGAACCAAACAACAGATTACCTAAATTATACTTGATTAAACAAAAGATTTGTTGTAGTAAAGCTTATAGATATCCGGGGGTGCTAATCAGGCTGAGATGATACCCTTTAAACCTGATCTGGGTAATACCAGCGTAGGGAGCGGCAACTTACTAGTTTTGTTATAATTTTTTGAAGGGGCCACATATCCCGCGTAAAGAGGGTAGTGGCCTTTCTTAATTTGGAGAGACGTTATGAGCGTAAAAAGGGTTCTGACCATAGCCGGGTCGGATTCCGGCGGCGGCGCCGGAATACAGGCTGATCTGAAGACAATTACGGTCTTAGGAGGGTTCGGCATGAGCGTAATAACCGCTCTTACCGCCCAAAATACCCTTGGTGTCCAGGGGATTTATGAAATACCTGAAGATTTTATAGAAAAGCAGTTTGATTCTGTGGCCACAGATATAGGTATCGATGCTGCCAAGACGGGGATGCTTGCCACCTCTCGTATACTGAAAGTGGTGGCAAAAAAAATAAGAGAATACGAAATCGAGAAACTTGTCGTTGATCCGGTCATGGTGGCAAAGGGAGGAGCTCCTCTGATAGAGAAAGAGGCCCAAAATTCCCTGGTAGAGGAACTCGTACCGTTAGCCCTTGTTATTACTCCCAACATTCCCGAAGCCGAGGTATTATCAAAAATCGGGATATCATCCGTAGATGATATGAAGAAATCCGCAGAAATTATTTACGGTTTAGGGGTTAAAAATGTTGTTATCAAGGGCGGACACCTGACGGGAGATGCCATAGATATCCTTTACGACGGTAAAAATTTCCATGAGTTCACTTCTGAAAGGATTGATACATCAGACACCCACGGTACGGGATGCACATATTCTGCCGCCATTGCCACGGAGCTTGCCAAAGGGGAATCTGTCTTTGAAGCCGTAAAAAAGGCAAAAGAATATATAACAACCGCTGTCAGATTTTCGCTGCGGATAGGCGGGGGGCATGGGCCAACGAACCATCTTGCTCCCATTTTGCAATAGAAGTAAACACTATAGATGCATTTGAAGCACTAAACTGAGGTATCATCAACAAGAAGGAGGAGTAATATTATGGCACTAAGCGAAATTATAATAACAAGGGCAATAATTGACCGATTTTCACAGAAATTTATGGAATATGTAGAAGTTGACACAGCCATTGTAGGCGCAGGTCCCGCCGGTCTGGTGGCGGCATATTTCCTGGCAAAAGCCGGCAACAAGGTAGCGATATTTGAACGAAAACTCTCCATCGGCGGAGGAATGTGGGGCGGTGGAATGATGTTCAACGAAATAGTGGTGCAGGAAGAAGGCAAAGAGATCCTCGATATATTCGACATAAACACCAAAGAATATGAGCCGGGTTACTATACGGCTGATGCAATCGAATCAGTCACCACGATCTGCTCACACGCAACCAAGGCAGGAGCCAAAATCTTCAACTGTATGAGTGTAGAGGATGTCATGATCCGTGAGGGTCGTGTAATCGGTCTTGTTATTTCCTGGTCACCGGTAGAAATGGCAGGTCTTCCTGTAGATCCCCTTACTATCACAACAAGGAACGTTGTAGATGCAACCGGACATGACACTGAGGTGCTTCGTGTAATTGTTCGAAAAGCAAACATAAAATTAGACACGGAAAGTGGAGAAATAATGGGTGAACGCTCCATGTGGGCCGATAAAGCAGAGCGGCTAATAGTTGAAAATACAAAAAAGATCTGCCCGGGTGTATACGTATCTGGAATGTCAGCGGCCGCCGCCTTTGGCTGCCCCAGAATGGGACCTATCTTCGGTGGAATGCTACTTTCAGGAAAAAAAGTGGCAGAACTGATTATTGCCGGAGATCAGAAGTAAAAACACTCAACAATCCTTAATTTTCATCGTCCTCCAACTTTACAAAAAGGAAGTGAAGATATGACTAAATTAGAGAAAGAACGCAAAGGCGAAACTCCGGCCTTTGAGGGTAACGCAGAAACTTTTGACGTCTGGTTTAGTAAGAATCAAATTGTGTTCGAATCGGAGCTGCTGGCAGAAAAATATTTTATAACTGACCCTGAAAATACCGTAAGCATTGGTTGTGGTAGTGGATTGTTTGAATCAAGGCTTGGCATTAAATGTGGAGTGGAACCTTCGAAAAATATGGCTATACTGGCAGAAAACAGGGGCATAGAAGTAAAAATAGGAACAGCGGAAAACGTTCCATATGAAAATGAAAAATTTGATGGAGTTTTATTAAGTACGATACTGAGCTATGTGAAGGATCGTAAAAAGGCAGTAAATGAAGCGTACCGCATTTTAAAACACAACGGACGTATTGTCGTGTCATTTCTGGCAAGGGAGGGTTCATATGCCATGCTGTACGATTTAGCTTATTTGAGAGGAGAATATGACCCCGAAGCTGCCCCGGAACATCCATATCCAATCAAATTTATTGAGGGAGTTTATTGGTGCTCTACGAGTGAGGTCACTAACTTGCTAAAGAATGCTGGATTTATCGATTTAGAATACGTGCAAACTCTTACAAGACATCCAAAATATACAAATGATAAGGTGGAGGAACCGATAGAGGGATATGATAAAGGAGATTATATAGTTATTCAGGGTACTAAACCATGAAAGTCTCAGAAAAATTAAGAAAAGACACCGGCCATATATGGGAAAAGATATTCGAACACCCATTTGTCATTGAACTTTATAATGGTAGTCTGCCAATTGAAAAGTTTAAATTTTACATACTCCAGGACTACAATTATCTGGTTGATGCTATAAAAAATTTTGCTGTAATAGCCTCAAGAGTTGATTCTGTCGATGTTATGAAAGAAGTTGTCCAGGTGGTGCATTTAGAGGCGGTAAGTGAATTTAACGAATATGAGAAATTACTCAATAAGCTGGGATATACAATAGAAGATGCCATGAATATCGAACCCCTCCCTGTAAATGTATCCTACAGTAGTTTCCTCATAGCAACGAGTTCGCTGAAATCATATCAAGAAGCTATCACTTCTGTCCTGCCCTGCTTCTGGTCCTATGCTGAAATCGCAAAATACCATGAGAAGAAATTGAACGAAAACAGCAATAGTATATATGTGGACTGGGCATCGGTCTACCTTTCAGACGACTACCTTAACCTGGTAAACCGGATTAAGAATATTGTAGATATCGGCGGTAAGAGTTTTCCATATGAAAAATTAAAATACATCTTTATGACAGCAAGTAGATATGAATATATGTATTGGAATTCAGTCTACAACATGGATAAATGGCCTGTTTAGTGGACAGCGGCAGTAACTTTAAACAAGATAAAGAATTACTGAATAATCTCATCGAGATAAATTGATTACCAATAAGCTTTTGTAGAGGTTCTTGAATCCTCAGTATTCCTCATAGAAGGAGGACGCATTATAAATGACACAACTGGAAATCGCCCGTAGAGACAAAATTTCAGAAGAGATGGAGATATGTGCAAAGCATGAAAGTGTAGCGCCGGAATACATACGCAAGGGCGTTGAGGACGGCAATATTGTGGTGATAAGAAATAAAAAACATACCTCCATTTTGCCCCTTGCCATTGGTAAGGGTTTAAAGACAAAGGTCAACTCCAATATCGGGACATCGAAAGACCGTGTTGATCTTGAGGTAGAGCTTGAAAAAGTAAGGATATCTGTTGCCGCGGGGGCCGACACGATCATGGACCTGTCCACGGGTGGCGATATCAGGGCAATAAGAAAAGCAATCATAAAAGAATCAACGGTTTCGATTGGAACGGTTCCGATATACCAGGCCGCCGCCCAGATGCTTGAGTCCCGAAAGGCAATCGTGGAGATGAGCGATGATGACATGTTCAGGGTCATAGAGGAAAATGGCGAGGACGGCGTAGATTTTATTACCGTTCACTGTGGCGTGACAAGAAGGAGCGTCGGCCTCCTGGAGGAACAGGGGCGACGTCTTGGAATCGTCAGCAGAGGGGGGACCTTTCTGTCCAAGTGGATGGAGTACAACGAGAGAGAAAATCCTCTCTACGAACAGTACGACAGGTTGCTTGAGATTGCCAAATCCTACGATATGGTCCTCAGCCTCGGTGATGGTCTGAGACCAGGCTGTATTGCCGATGCGACTGACAGGGGACAGATCGAAGAGCTTATTTCTTTAGGCGAACTGACAAAAAGGGCACGGGACTATGGAGTTCAGGTCATGATTGAAGGGCCGGGCCATGTTCCGATCAAAGAGATTGAAGCGAACGTGCAGCTGGAAAAGAGTCTCTGCAACGGGGCGCCCTTCTACGTGCTAGGACCCCTCCCGACGGATATAGCACCCGGTTATGACCACATAACAGCAGCCATAGGAGGCGCCATCGCTGCATCAGCCGGCGCGGACTTTCTCTGTTATGTCACTCCGGGGGAACATCTGAGACTTCCAACCCTCGAAGACGTTAAGGAAGGTGTTATAGCCTCAAGGATCGCTGCCCACATTGCGGACATCGCCAAAGGAGTCCCCGGCGCATTTGATAAAGACATCCTCATGGCAAAGTACAGGAATGAATTCGATTGGGATGGGCAGGTAAGCATATCGATTGATCCCGATAAAGCAGGAGCTTATCTGGAGAAAAGTGAAAGCGCGAGTGAAGAGGGCTGCACCATGTGCGGTGAGTTCTGCGCGATTAAACTCGGCAAAAAGGATAAAACAAGCCACCGCCGAGACTAATGAGATCCGGGCACAGCTGCCGCTTAGATCCGGCTATAACTTTTCTTCCACAGACTTTACCTTACTGGTGATGCGTCCGGCGACTCCTTTCCTGTAGTCAGCCTTAATGGTCAGATACACCCTTTCGCAGTCTTTCGCAAGTTCATGAAAGCAGCGGTTTACCACGGCCATGACTTCATCCCACTCACCTTCGATGCTCGTGCTCATGGGGCCAAGCTTATACGACAGACCGCTGTCCCTGATAATTCTCACCGCTCTGGACACATACGGGCTTACACTGCCACCCTTGTCTAAAGGGAAAATCGCCAGATCAATAAGTACACTCATAAATCCTCCTCTCAAAGGACCAACAATAATAATACCTAATAATCTTAGGATTATTAGGTATACCTTTCATAAATATCCTGTCCCCCCGATTACGGTGCCATTCATCCCCGAGCAAAGCGCGGAACACGGGTTGCAGGGTATGAGACGGCCTTTATAACTATTCTGGAAATGGTTTTTTAATGATCATGAGGAAGGCCATACATAGGCCAATTATTCCACCAATTATCAGAAACCCTTTCTGATAAAGCCAGAGCTCCTGAGAGGAACATATCAATTCCTGGTGGATAAAACCCAGGTAATAGTTGATTATAGGGAAACAAATAAGGCCGACAAAAAAAATGATCGCTTGAATGATTAAACTTTTTATAAAAAATTTACTTAAATAAAAGCGAAGGCAAGCTATTCTCTTTATACTTTTTATTTTTGAATAAACCTTATCTATATCAACATAAAGTTCATCCATTGAGCTAAAAGATTTTTTGAAAGCACCGGGGGAGCCAGATTCAACCATACCTTTAACACTATCAATTCTGTCCTGCACGACCTTAAAATCGACATTAAGATTCTTAACCAGGTCCTTATATGGAAAATTGTTGGCAAAAGTAATCTCTTTCCCATATCGATCGGTTAATTCGTAAAGATCTTTGCTTATCTTTTTTTCCCATTCAGTTATAATTCCTCGACACATTGAAATGATCATATTAGCGTAGCGACTAATACCCAAGTACCCTAAATAACTGTCTGAATTTGACAATTCTTTGATCTTTGCATATAGAGACGTCACCCCCTCCATATCCTTGTCTTCTTCCCCGGCCAACCTTTTAAACCTTTCAAACTCCTCTTCGGCCATTGACACAACCTCTTGGGCTTTTTTTTTGGCCAGGGCAAAGAGTTTTGTAAGTTCCGGCTGGATTATTTTATCAAATGGGACAAGCTCGGGGTCAATTAAGATATTTATATAATATTCAGGGTTACTTTGGATAAACCTCATTAACTCAGTGACTGCCTCGGCACCGAGGCCTTTATGGAACTTTGATACAATGTTTTGATATATTGCTTCAGGGCATTGAGGATGGAGTTTTATGATCTCTTCTATCTTTTGTTCCGCATATAAAAAATTACCCTCCAGATAATATATGCGAAAAAGCAAGAAAAGGACAAAAATTCTCTTCGGTTTTGTTTCTGCACAATCCAGTGCCTTATTAAAATAAACTTTGGCCTGACTAAAAGCATTCCTTTCGATATTTAAGAACCCCATGGAACAATAAGCCTTATAGTCTTCAGGATCCTTTTCTATTGAAGTGTTGAGCAAGGCCTCTGCCTGTTTCAGATTTGAGACACGAATACAATCTTGCGCCAACCAAACCAGGCCTCCCTTATGCTGCCCCCCATTTATTCTTATCTTTATCTTATCCCAGTTATCTTCAAGAGAATCCCAAAGGACTCTAAGAAAGCGTATTTGAAAAATAGATTTTAATTCATAAAATCCTTCATGAATCGATAGATCTGAGACGCCCGGATTGATTCCCTCCTCCATCATAGGCTTACGATCTTCACCTAATCCAGACAAGTAAAGATAAAAGAGGTCTTTGATTTTTCTTTCTGATAGGTATCCCAATTCTTTCAAAAAATGGCCTATATCCTCCGATCTTTTTGAGGGACAATCTTGGGACAGGTGTCTTCCAGACCCACAATAATAACAAGGTTTATGGCTCCCCTCAACAAAGGCACGATTGAATAAAAAACGAAGGGTCTCACCCAATTCTTCTTTTTTAGGTTGTCCCTCTAAAATAAGCTTGTAAAAAGCTTGAGTTATGCCTTTATCAAACGATGGATCAATGGGAAAAGGGCGTTTGACCTTTATGGACATATAAGCGGAGGGAGAAATATAGATTTCACCCGGATCAATTTCATTCCAATTGACTTCAAGGCCTTCCATCATCAATCTATCAGCTCGAAGATAAAATCCCGAATCAATTATTATACGCAATGGTAAGTACACATGCCCATTATCACTTCCAAAGCTCTCTCTTAGAAATTTCAATACTTCGGCTGCAACAAATATGGACAACGATGCCTCTTCTCCAACTAGAACGATGGATTTATCCGGCAGGATACTCTCTTTAAGTATTTTTCCTCCATAAATACTGTCCTTTTTCTCAAGGAGGACATCCCATATCCGGGCAAAATCATGGCCGCTCAGATTCCACAGGGGCTTCATGTAGAGGATAATTCTCGTTGTAGGGTCGCACTCAATCGCCTCGTCCCACTTGACTTCGTACAGGGCAAGCCCTTTGACGGCCTTTTTAAGGGATCTCTTTTTGTCGGAGAGATCTGCGAGTTCAAAGTACAAGGATGGCAAGTCCTTAACCAGGTCAAAAACCGATTGGGACAGGTAAATTTGCGAACCACCCGCCAATCCCACTATCTTGGAGGCCAGATTCACGACACTACCAAAGATATCTTCCTTTTCAACTATACCCTCCCCAAAATGGATACCGACCCTGATATTAATCTGATCATCAGGATCTCTTTTTTCATTATAGAGTCTAAACTTTTGCTGGATCGCGACGGCCGAACGAACTGCCTCTTTAGGGTCAAGAAAATAGGCCAAAATTGAATCGCCGATAGTTTTGATCACAACACCACTATGCTCAACTATTGAAGCAGAAACTAAATCTTCGTGGGATTGGAGCATTTTCCTGCCGGCTACATCTCCATGGACCTTAAAGTATTTGGTTGTCTCGACAATATCGGTAAAAAGGACCGCCATCTTTTGGAAAGAATCCTCTGTGTACTCGTCCACAGGATGTGGAGGAGAAAACTGGGATTCAAATCGGGGCATATTTTTTTTAAAAGATGAAAAAAGTTTCATTGATATCTTTTTCCCGACAATCTTTGGTTACCCTTTCAGCAAACAGTAATATATGAAAAAATGACCTTTGTATTATTCAGTGTAAAATAATATACTTAATGGTAAGTAAATTCAAGAATTTCATTATCCTCTTTTTCTGAAAAATCACCCTATTGATTACACTACAGGTACGTAATTTCCTCTTCAATGGTATTTTTTTACTTCGACAAAGATCTTCCCCGCAAGTTTTAATGCTTGTTTTAATGGATCAGTCTCTTGAATGTGGTCAGTGACAGATGGTATTTCAAAGCTATCTAATGGTCAGTAGGTAAGAGTTGTGTGGGACAGATTTTAAATCTGTCCCGCTGAATTTCAATCTTTGTTTAAATGGTTGGAACAGACGTCTCCCTTCATCAGGTAGAGACCGAGCAGATAGGGTTTCTGGGATAAAAAGGCCATTGCATTACTTTTTATTTCTTCTTCGGCATAGACAACGCTGCTACGCCAGGTCTGATAGTCAAATGTGATGCTTCGAGCAAAATAAAGGGGCTTGAGTACATTTATGATCTCTCTTTTTATCTCTTCAGTACCTTTATCGAAAAGGTAAAGAAGAGAATAGATAATCTGAGACCAGAACATAATATCTACATCGTAATTATCCATCAAGAACATGTTATGAAGTTTTTGATAACCATAAGGGCTCAGATACCATCTAACAAGGTCGTGATATTGCTCATATTCAGCCCGGCAATCTTTCTTAAGCTTCATAATGTCTATTTCAAGCGACTGGGCTTCCTTAATCTTCTTCGAACCACAGCACTCAACCTCACGGGGTGTGGTCTGCCACAGGGTCTTTCCGCCCGGCTTTAACCAGCTTTCCAGCCATCTCGACTGATTCGCAGCTATTATTGAGAAGAGGGTGTAGACAACCTCTTCAAACATTTGGCCAAGCTTAGCAGCACTTGCGTTGTGGATCTTGGCTCCAAGCCCGGCCTGACAGACCTTGAAGTCACCAAAGAGGGCATTGAGAGTCATAAAGATATCAATGCCGTATTGACGAGTCATATCATTCCACGGCTGCTTCAGCCAGTGGGAACAGAGCCTTCGCGAAAAAGCAAAATCTCCCCCTATCGGCTGCCGGACATCGAACCCGGTCAGGGAGAAGACGAGCGGATAACAGAGGTGGTTTGTAATCGTTCCATCGAACTGGTGCCTCGAATAGACAGGAGTGACAAGATCGAATCCGTCCCGGATGGAATACCCGAGATGTTTGATCCATTCCGGCTTTATTGAACGAAGGTCTGCATCAACAACGATTATAATACTGGCATCTACCTCTATACAAAAATTGAATAGGTTCCAGAAATTATTTCCCTTTCCCTTAACTCCCTCGGCTGTTGAAATGTATTTTTTGGGGACAGTGGTTTCAGCAGAAAGAAACGCTCCTCTGGTATCGTCCGGACTATTATTGTCACAGTTGACAATGATGCTTCTTGCGTCAGGAAAATATTTAGAAAGACCCCTCCCTGCTACCTTGACAACATGGCCGATGGTCCTGGCTTCATTATAAGATGGAATACCAACAACCACATCGTATTTTTCTCCCGTATACTTTTCTTCTTTCATCCTTTTCACCAATAACGGGTTTCACGATTTACAGACATGTAAAGGTCAAGGCTACTTGGCAGACATTCTCAAGTGCAATGCTGTTTTTATAATATCCAGAGCAGATTCGACAGTTAAATTTGCCATATTTAGCACAAGATCGTAATACATCGGATCTGACCCATTAGCACCGAAGTATTTTTTTATGAAGGCCTCTCGTTCAGATTCCACATTCATTATACGCAGCTTCGCTTCTTCTGTAGAAATATCTAATTCACTTGCTACATTATTAATCTTAACCTCTTGCGGAGCAATAATTCTGACTTTGAGGGCTGTATCAGTCGACAGGATGAAATTCGCCCCTCTACCTAATATAACTGCGCGGCCATGTTTTCCTATGGTACCTATAATCTTCGTAAGATGATCCATATACTGGTGATCCCACAGATGTCGTTCTTTATCCAGTGAATTTACAAGCTCGTCCAGAAGGGAACGCCCTTTTTCATCAAGAGTCTTGACCACTCTTTCACTCATTTTGGCGCTTTTTGCCACTTCATTAATTATATTGACGTCAAACAGATCAAGGTCCAGTTGCTTGGCAAGTTCCATGGCTATCAGATGACCATTACTTCCGGGTTCTCTTGAAACTGTTATCACAGGGGAAGGTGTTTTCTTCTTATTCTCTTCTTTGTTCCTCATTTCCCATTTTCGAAACTGCTCTTCGACCAACTTCTTAATCGATTGTGATGACTGTGATCTAACATTCATAACCTTTCTCCTTTGCTCTCTTGATTATCTTAATTGAATCTCCCCGCAACTTGTTGCGGGGGATGTGCTAGCTGTTAAGTTCAATTTGGGATATCACGGAAGTAGCGTTCCAATCAACAAAAAAACATTACTTGCAGTAAATTATTCTTTAACACGGGTGATATACTCCCCTGTACGCGTATCAACCCTTATTTTTTCTCCTTCCCCAATAAACGAAGGCGCCTGTAGCTGATAATCTGTCTCCAGGACAACAGGTTTGGTGTTTCCCGATACTGTGTCACCCTTAACCCATGGATCGGCCTTGACGACGGTAAGATCGACAAAATTAGGGAGGGTAATTCCGATCGGTTTCTCCCCGAAAAAGAGGATTTCTACCTCAAGGTTATCAATAAGAAAACTTCTGGCATCCCCCACATGTTCGGCGGTCAGAAAAATCTGTTCATAATTTTCCACATCCATAAAGCAGTATTTGTTCTCCTCGGCATACAGGTACTGCATTTTTTTCTCCTCCAGATCGGCAGGCTGGAAGCTATCCGCCGAGCGAAAGCTTCGATCAAGCTGAGTCCCGCTTATCATGTTACGGAGCTTACACTTATATACAGGCTGTCCCTTGCCCGGCTTGAGGAAAGAAAAATCAACAATAATGAAAGGTTCTCCGTCAATTTGAATCTTTAAACCCTTCTTTAAATCACTGGCACTATACATATCAAATCACTCCCATTTTTTCATATAACCCTGCCCTTCACTTAAAAAGAAGGATTTTACAGGTTCCTAAAGAGCTTCCTTAATCTATTTACAGTGTTATGTCAAAACAATATTGACCGGGAGCGCACCCGCAAGCCCCGCCCGTGGGCGGGGAGCTTCACTTTTCGTATAGCTTTTCGGAAAAGTAAGAATCAAGAAATCACGTTTCTCCCCATTCTGTAAGGGAAACCGAACAGTCAAACAAGAAATTCCATTTTTTTCTTGACATCGGCATAAAGTTATGGTTTTAGTATCGTTCCAATAATTAAGAGGAGTTTTTCAGGTCATAATGGACAGACAAAAAATCAATGCAAACACAAATTTTAACGGCTGGTTTAGTTATTATTACTATTTTGCATTGGTCTGCCCATTGATCAGGAGGTCCTAAAGTAAACTAAAAAAGACATTCCGGCCATGGGTAGATCGAATGATTCTACACCATGGCTTTTTATTTTTAAGGTCCGGGCCATGGTAGAGAAATTCACCATGGCCTTTTTTGGAGGAAAAACAGGAGGACGAAAAATGATTATCGTAATGAAAAGAAATGCAACGAAGGCACAGATTGATCTTGTTATGAAGTGGGTTGAGTCGGTGGGTTACAAGTCACATCCTTCCTATGGTGTTGAACGGACAATCATAGGTGTAGTTGGAGACGACAGGAATAAAGCGCATTTAAAACAAGCTGAATCCCTGTCAGGTGTGGAAAATACAATGCCGATTTTGAAACCATATAAACTGGCAAGCCGTGAAGCAAAAGAAGGAAACACGACTATCCGAATAAAAAATATTGAAATCGGCGGGCCGCAATTTATCGTCATGGCCGGTCCCTGTTCAATCGAAAGCGAAGAACAACTGATGGAAAGCGCCTACATTGTCAAAAAGGGAGGTGGCAACATACTCAGAGGGGGAGCATTCAAGCCGAGAACCTCCCCGTACAGTTTCCAGGGAATGGAAGAAGAGGGTCTGAAGCTTTTAAAAAAGGCCGGTGAGGCGATTGATATTCCCGTCATCACCGAGGTACTCAACACATCTGATGTAGATCTGGTAGAAGAATATGCCGACATCCTGCAGATAGGGGCACGAAATGTACAAAACTTTGCTCTCCTCAAAAAGGTAGGAGGCGCCCGCAAACCGGTTATGCTGAAGCGGGGATTGATGACGACGATCGAAGAACTCCTCATGTCAGCGGAATACATCATTTCTTCGGGAAATGACAATGTCATACTGTGCGAGCGGGGCATCCGTACCTTTGAAACGGCCACTCGAAATACCCTTGACATCAGTGCGGTGCCTGTTTTGAAAGAGTTAACCCATCTTCCTGTTATCGTTGATCCTTCTCACGCATCCGGTCACTGGAAATACATTATTCCATTAACACGGGCGGCTGTGGCCGTAGGAGCAGACGGGGTCATGGTTGAAGTTCATCCGGAACCTGAAAAGGCCTTTTCGGACGGGATGCAATCGCTCAAACCGGCAAAGTTTTATCAACTGATGGAAGAAGTGAAAATCCTCGAAAAAACAATGCGAACGGAGATATACAGGTGATACGATGAATAAAATAAAAGTAAATCTTGATAGAAAAATATCAGCTTCATATGAGATCTGCATAGGCCATAACATTAGTGATCGCATTGAGATGATAATTGCCAAAAATAACTGTGCTTCCCGATATGTCGTTGTTACAGACTCCAACGTATCTGCTCTGCACGGAGAAAGGTTTTCAACAACACTCAAATCAATGGGGCTTACTGTAGATATGATAGAAATCCCCGAGGGAGAGGCCTCAAAAAACATCAATACTGTTCTTGATATCGCCAAAAAGCTGATAAAAATGGGCATTGACAGGAAATCGGCTCTGATCGCACTGGGCGGCGGTGTCGTAGGCGATGTCGTCGGGTTTGTTGCATCCACATACATGAGAGGCATTCCATACTACCAGATCCCAACCACTCTTCTGGCCCAGGTGGACAGCAGCATAGGTGGAAAGACAGCAATAGACCTGCCCGAGGGGAAAAATCTGCTTGGAACGTTCTACCAGCCCAAGGAGGTATTCATTGATCTGTCGTTTCTGGACACATTGCCGTCCCGTGAATTCAAAAACGGTATGGCGGAGATTATTAAATATGGAATAATTGATGACACTGAACTCTTCAGCTTGCTGGAAAGCAAGGCGAAAGCGATTATGGACAGGGATATGTCCATCCTTTCGTTAATCATAGGAAAATCGTGCAGAATAAAAAAGGACATTATCGAAATCGATGAGAAAGAAACCGGGCTTCGCCGTATTCTCAACTTTGGCCATACGATCGGCCATGCAATCGAAGCGCAGTCGGATTACTCGGTTTCCCATGGAGATGGAGTATCAATCGGTATGATTGCTGGGGCCAGAATATCCGAAAAGTTAAAACATCTGTCCGGGCAGGACAGGGAAAAGATAGAAAATCTGATAACGGCCTATGGCCTTCCCTGTCGCATACCCCGGTCCATCGGAACAGATGAAATCGTATCAAGGCTCCGTGTTGATAAGAAGAAAGAGGGAGACACCGTTAAATTTGTATTGCTGAAAAAACTCGGTATGCCCTTCGTCAACGGCGGGGTGTCGGAAGAAATAATTAAGGAAACGATCAGAGAATTGAAAGGTTAGAGGGCTCTTTTAAATGGAAGAAACTTCTTTAGAAAAACTCAGAGGCAAATTACAGGAAAAGGATAAAACCATCATCAAACTCCTCAACGAGAGGGCGGAAATATCCATCGAAGTGGGAAAGATAAAAAATGAACATGATTTGGATATCTACGACCCCTTACAGGAAAAGAAAGTTAACAATTATCTATCAGAACTGAATGAGGGGCCGCTGCCGGATGATGCCCTGAAAAACATTTTCAGGGAAATTATATCCGCCTCCCGTGCCATACAGACCCCGACAACGGTGGCATACTTCGGGCCTGAGGCGTCATTCACGCACCTGGCCGCTCAGTCACATTTTGGGAAAAACGTCAACTTTCTCCCTCAATCGACTATTGCTGATGTCTTCGACGAAGTAGAAATGGAGAGGATCGATTACGGCGTCGTGCCCGCGGAAAATTCCTCGGAGGGCTCTGTCAATATTACGATGGACAGGTTAATCTCAACCCCTTTGAATATTCGTGCCGAGATTTTCCTCAGGATTAATCATTTTCTTATCTCTACACGTAAAGAAATAGGTGGCATAAAGAGGGTGTACTCTCATCCGCAGGCCCTTGCCCAGTGCCAGCACTGGCTGCGTAAAAACCTGCTTCACTGTTCCCTCTGTGAGGTGGAAAGCACCTCGGCAGCCACTCAGAGGGTCCTGGAAGACAAAGAGGGTGCCGCTATCGGAAGCAATCTCGCCGCATCCACCTATGGTCTTACGATCATCGCAGAGGGGATTGAAGACAGTTCGTCGAACACAACTCGATTTCTAATAATCGGGAAGGGCAAAAATGAACCATCGGGAAAAGATAAAACCTCTATACTTTTCGGAACACCCCACGCACCGGGCGCCCTGCATGATGCCCTGGAACCTTTTGCCAGGGAACATATCAATCTTGTTAAGATTGAATCCCATCCGGTGAAGGACAGAATGTGGGAGTATCTGTTTTTTGTAGACTTTGACGGACATCTGGAAGACGACAAGATAAAGAAGTGCCTCAATGACCTGAACGGACTGACATCTTTTGTCAAGATGCTCGGTTCGTATCCACGAGGGGAGGTAACGGCTCAGTTATGATCTGCATTCCAATTATTGCCGCGACCAATGAAGAGGCATTACTGAAGATGGGAAAAAGCGCTCTTCTGGCCGATGTTATAGAACTGAGGGCTGATTATATCAGGGATATATCGCTCGGCGAACTGATAGGTGCCAGAGAAGGAAAGCTCCTGATAACCAACAGAAAAATGGACGAGGGGGGACGATTCGAAGGCAGTGAAAGGGAGAGAGTCGCCCTGCTGAAAGAAGCTGTTCGGCTGGGGGTCGACTATGTCGATATTGAGCTAAGCACAAAAGATGCACTGATCGAAGAATTATTGCTAAAAATACGGGGCAATGATAATCTGACAAAACTGATTATTTCCCATCACGATTTCAATAAAACGCCACCGGAAAGTGAATTAAAAAAACGATTCGATGAGTGCCTCGGAGCCGGTGCCGATATCGTAAAGATCGTTACTTATGCCAACTCTGTGGAAGATAATCTCAGGGTTTTAAATCTTATTCCCTATGCTAAAGGGGGAAATAAGAAAATAATTGCCTTCTGTATGGGCGATTCAGGACGGATCAGCAGGGCTGCAGCACCTCTTCTCGGCTCTTATCTCAGCTTTGCGTCTCTGGAAAGGGGAGATGAATCAGCCCCGGGTCAGATAACCGCCAGCGAAATGAAGGAGATCTTAAGGATTTTAAGATGAAAATATTTGCCCTTTTTGGAAATCCGACAGGACACAGTCTTTCTCCACTGATGCACAATGCCGCCTATTCAAAAATGGGAATCGATGCCCGTTACGTTGCTTTTTGCGTCGATGACATAGAAAGTGCTGTCGGGGGAATCAGGGGATTGAATATCTGCGGGGTCAGTATTACAATCCCGTTTAAATCCGCTGTAATGAAATGCTTGGATGCAGTAGATGACAGTGCGCTCAAAATCGGGGCTGTAAATACCATTGTCAACCGGGACGGGATACTGACGGGTCATAATACCGACTGGCTGGGACTCTCCATTGCCCTGAAAGAGCATATGAAAATTGAGGGAAATACCTTTGTCATTCTGGGTGCCGGGGGTACTGCACGAGCCGCGGTATACGCGGTACAAAAGGAAAGGGGAATCCCTATTATCCTTAACAGGACAGTGGAAAAGGGCGGTGAGCTGGCTGCAGAGTTCGGCTGCGACTCCTATCATATGGATAATATAGAAAATATCAGGGCGGACTGCCTTATCAATACCACACCGGTGGGCATGGACCCGGATACCGAAAAATCACCGGTTAAGAATGATATAATTTCAAATTTCGGATGTGTTGTGGACGTTATCTATAATCCACTCAGGACAAAGCTTTTGAGGAATGCTGAAAAGGCGGGCTGCCCGGTACTTTCCGGTCTCGATATGTTTGTCCATCAGGGGGCGGAACAGATAAAAATATGGACGGGGATGGAACCTCCAAGGGAGTATATGAAAGAGGTTGTTCTTCAAAGACTGAAGCCCGGAGATAAAAATGGAGATTAAACCTATAAAGAATCTGGATGCAGAAGTAGTAATCCCCGGCTCAAAGAGCTACACCCAGAGGGCACTTATCATAGCATCACTCGCTCAAGGAAAATCTTTTCTGCGTAACTATCTGATATCCGATGACACGGAATATCTGACCGAAGGACTCCGTTCTTTAGGCTCAGAAATCCTGAAAACCGGCGAAGATATCATCGTCACCGGAACCGGCGGGAATATAACCAGTCCGGGAAGGAAAATTTACCTGGGAAACAACGGTACCGCCACGAGGTTTCTCACAAGCCTCGTATCCCTGGGAAAAGGAGAGTTTGTCATCAGCGGAGACAGCCGCCTCTGCGAAAGACCGATTAAACCACTCCTTGATGCTTTGAGCGGGCTGGGAGTTGACGCGCGCAGCAAAAACAAAAACGGTTGTCCTCCTGTCATCATAAACGCAGACGGCATCAAAGGCGGCATCGCAACCTTCACCAACATAGACAGCAGCCAGTACAT
Source organism: uncultured Syntrophales bacterium (assembly GCA_964650385.1). Taxonomy (GTDB): domain Bacteria; phylum Desulfobacterota; class Syntrophia; order Syntrophales; family JADFWA01; genus JAUSPI01. The sequence goes on from CAZYTP010000022.1 coordinate 23,157, forward strand.
CTCATCGATTTTGATATGCTCCCCATTTGCCGAAACGGACACAGAGATAAAGCTGAAGGGAAGCAAGGTCTCTCTCCCCTATATCGATATGACGATTGAGATAATGAAGAAATTCGGTGTCGAGGTTGTCAGGAAAAATGAAGATCACTATATCATAAAAAACAATCAGCGATATATCGCTCAGAGATACATGATAGAGGGCGACGTCTCCAATGCCTCCTATTTCTTTCTGGCTGCCGCCCTGTGCAAGGGAAACGTAAGGATCTTGAATATCAACCCCGGAACCCTTCAAGGGGATATCGGTCTCCTTGATATCATGGAAACGCTCGGTATCTCCGTAATAAGGGGAGATGACTGGGTAAAAATAACAGGAAAAGAAATGAACAGCGGGGAATATGTCTTCGACATGGGGGACATGCCCGATGTGGTGCCGACGCTTGCAGTGCTGGCAGCAACAAGACCCGGACGAACCGTCATAAAAAACGTCGCACATCTCCGTGTAAAGGAGAGCGACCGGATAGCATCAGTGGTTACCGAATTGAAAAGAACCGGTATCGGAGCTGAAGAGACCGATGACGGGCTGATTATTGACGGAGGAAAGCCCCGTGGTGCTGAGATAGAAACCTACAACGACCACCGGATAGCGATGAGCTTCGCAATGCTCGGTCTCGCTACTGCCGGCATAAAGATTAAAGACAGAGACTGCGTCAACAAATCCTTCCCCCTTTTCTGGGATGAACTGGAAAAACTCTAACGGTGGAATAAACAATATTGACAGTCTCGTAAAAAGTCATAAACTGCACCATTTGTCGTCCTGAACTCGTTTCAGGATCTCACTTGTTTCAGCATCTAATTATTTCAGTAAGTTAGAGACCCTGAAATAAATTCAGGGTGACAAAAAAAGACTTTTTACGGGTGCATCAATGTTTAGATAATTAAAAATTTGCCGAAGTTTTGACAGCCCTTCCGGCGATCCATCCCGTTGAGAAAGCAGCCTGCAGGTTAAATCCTCCCGTGTCGGCATCAATATCAATAATTTCACCCGCAAAATACAGCCCTTTAACAAGCTTCGATTCCATGGTCCTGGAATTAATCTCTTTTATGCTGATACCGCCGGCCGTTACAATAGCCTCATTAAAGGATCGATAACCCGCCACTTCAAGCTGGAACTCTTTCAGCAACATCCTCAGTCTTTTGCGTTCTTCAGAGCTGATCTGGTTCAGCGGTTTTTCTTCCGGTATCTCAAGTTTTTCGATAAATACGGGGCCCAATTTCCCCGGCAGCAGTTTTTTTAATAAACTTTTAAATCTTTGTTTGCTGTGCTCTTCTATCTCCCTCAACAGCCTCTGATCAACCGTTTTCTGGTCGAGGGCGGGTTTTAAATCTATGGCAATAGATACTTTCTTCCTATCATCAATAAGTCTCACAATAGTTCTGCTCAGGGAAAGAATAATAGGGCCGGAAACACCAAAATCGGTAAAGAGCATCTCACCGAACCGCTCATCGATCTTTTTGTTCTTACACCATACTTTTACCTTTACATTTCTCAGGCTCAATCCCTGAAGCTTTTTTGCGGTATCTCCTCTGGTTTCAACAGGCACAAGAGCCGGTGAAACAGGTATAACCGTATGTCCCAGCTTCGACGCCAGTTTAAATCCGGCTCCGTTCGATCCTGTTTGGGGATAAGATTTTCCTCCGGTTGCAAGTACAATTTTATCTGCTTTTATTTGAATACGCCGGGTGTTTTTATCAGCCGCACGGCCTTTTCTGTTAATTACGACAGTAAGGGTCTCATCAGGCAGTTTCGTGATTGCGATTACCTCTGAATTGACGGCAATGGGAATATCCAGGGATTTTGCTTTATTAAGTAAAGATTTTGCAATATCTACTGCACGATCATTTTGCGGAAAGTAACGCCCTCCCCGTTCAAGTTTAAACTGAACACCAAGTTTTTCAAAGTATTCAAGAAGGTCGGTATTAAAAAACTCCGCGAAGGCAAACTTTAAGAACCGTCCGTTTTTACCGAAATGTGAAATAAATTCTTTCAAATCGGCATCATTTGTAATATTGCATCGTCCCTTTCCCGATATTTTCAGTTTCAGGGCGGGGTTCGGCATCTTTTCAAGGATTAATATCTTTTTAGACGGTTCGTAGCTCTCAATAGCGGCAATTAAACCTGCCGGGCCTGCACCGATGACGATGATGTCGTATCTATTTTGAAACATTGTCCTAACGAGATTTACACTTCAGCGATTTTTAGAAACCACGATTTTGCGGGCTCATCTTCTGTTGAGAAAGCCCCCCGCCAACGACTTGAGCTAATTGAGAAAATACAACTTCTGCCTGAATTGTCAAGGACATTTGATATTTCATTGACCATCATTCCGATCTCAAACATTTGATAGAAAAATACTTGTAAAACATTCTATTATTGGGTAATTCCGTATTAGCCCGTTTCCGAAGCGGGCCCTCCATAATCTTCATGTGACATACTAAAAGGACTAAATGAATTTTCTGTCAATTTTACTGATTGCTGTCGGGCTGGGGATGGATGCCTTTGCCGTTGCAATATCTGCGGGGGTTGTGCTTCGGGAGATATCCCTCAGACAGGTCTTCCGCCTCTCCTTTCACTTCGGGCTATTCCAGTTTATGATGCCCATTATCGGGTGGTTTGCCGGTATGACGGTATCCGGATTCATCTCGGATTACGATCATTGGATCGCCTTTTGCCTTCTCGTCCTCATAGGTGGGAAGATGATCCGGGATTCCTTTAAAAAGGAGGAGAAATTCAAAATAGCAGACCCTACCAGGGGGCTCACACTGATTGTCTTGTCGATAGCGACAAGCATCGACGCCCTCGCGGTGGGTCTTAGCCTTGCCTTTTTAAATGTAACTATTCTTTATCCCAGTGTTGTGATCGGCATCGTCGCTTCCGCTATGACGGTCACCGGAATGCTCTTCGGGGAAAAGCTGGGGCAGTTCTTGGGTAAAAAAGCTGAAATCTTAGGCGGGCTGATCCTTATCGGCATCGGCATTAAAATCCTTGCAGAACACCTTCCCTTTTGTTGATTTTTTTTACGATGTGCTATAAGTTCGGTAAAGTTCATATGAAAGCACTACATTTTCATATTTCGCGGGAGCCGAAAGGCCACGGAGGTTTTTATAATGAAAGAGTCTCTGAAAATAACACATTTTCTTCTACCTTCAGTTTTCCTCATAGGCGGGTTCATAGCAGGATGGATATTTGAAAAGATTATTCTCTCAAAACTCAAAAGAATAGCCGCGAAAACAAAATGGGAAGGTGACGAAATATTGATTGCGGCACTGCGCGGCAAGACTATTTTATGGTTCGTCATTGCCGGTATTTACGGGGCAATTCTCAATATACCGTTGACTGCAAAAACGTTCAACGCCCTTGAGAAGATCCTCGTGATAATTTTTGTAGCTTCACTGACCCTGTTCCTTGCAAGAGTTGCAGTCGCGTTCGTCAATTCCTACACGAGAAGAGTAAAGGGCGTTACACCCCTGACCTCGATATTCACGAACCTGACGAATATCGTTGTCTTTGTTGTCGGTTTGCTGATTATACTTCAGTCGCTGGGCATTTCTATCACGCCGATGCTGACCGCTCTGGGAGTCGGCGGTCTTGCCGTTGCTCTGGCTCTCAAGGAAACACTTTCAAATCTTTTCTCCGGGCTCCACATAATAGCCTCAAGACAGCTAAGGCCGGGAGATTATGTGAAACTCGATTCGGGCGAAAGCGGCTACGTCATCGACATAGCATGGCGGAACACAACGATAAGATCGCTTCCGAACAATATGGTAATTGTACCTAATTCCAAGATGGCCTCCGCCATTATCACGAACTACAGCCAACCCGAAAAAGAGATGTCGGTGTATGTCGAAGTCGGCGTCAGTTACGACAGCGATCTCGGAAAAGTGGAAACCATCACCCTTGAAATCGCGAAAGAGGTCCTCGGTGAAATTCAGGGGGGTATCCCAGAGTTTGAACCTTTCATTCGTTACCATACCTTCGGCGATTCAAGCATCGACTTTACCGTCATAATGCGCACGAGGGAATTCATAAACCAGTATAACATCAAGCATGAATTTATAAAAAGACTGCATGAACGCTATAACAAAGAGGGTATCAACATTCCGTTTCCCATCAGAACGGTTTATATGAAGGAAAAGGCCGCAACTCAACCCGAATGAGGAGTCCCGTACAATGAGAGCGATGGTAATCAATAAAATCTGTCAGGTGGAAGAAAAACCGTTGGAATTGGTGGAGCTGCCCGTCCCCGTTCCCGATTCCGGACAAATTCTGGTCAGGGTTTCCGCGTGCGGGGTCTGTCATACCGAGCTGGATGAGATTGAAGGCAGGGTTCCTCCATCACGGTTTCCCATGATCCTGGGACATGAAATAGTCGGCAGGGTCGACTCTTCAGGCCCCGGAGCGACCAGATTCAAAAAAGGAGACCGGGTAGGGATCGCCTGGATTAACTGGGCCTGCGGCAAGTGTTCTTTCTGCCTGAAAGGCGAGGAGAATCTGTGTGATAAAGCAAAGTGGACGGGGAAAGACGCCGAGGGGGGCTACGCCGAATATACCGTGGTTCCCGAGGATTTCGCCTACCCTATTCCGGAAAGATTTTCCGACCTGCAGGCGGCACCTCTTCTGTGTGCCGGGGTAATCGGCTACCGGGCATTGAGACTCACGGAGATGGAAGACGGCAATATTCTTGGCCTCTACGGTTTCGGGGCCTCCGCCCATATTGTCGTTCAGATCGCCAAATATAAATATCCCAACTGCAGGGTCTTCGTTTTTACACGGGGGAAAGACCATCGAGATCTGGCACTGAAGCTGGGGGCGGACTGGGTCGGGGCGACAGAGGATACCCCCCCGGAAAAGCTTGACCGTGCCATCGATTTTACTCCGGTGGGTGTGCCGGTGCGCGAGGCTCTGCGGAACCTTCAAAAAGGCGGAAGAGTGGTAATAAACGCAATTCGTAAGAGAACGCCCATCAGAATTGGATTACGCTGAACATCTCTGGCATGAAAAGGAATTGAAAAGCGTTGCCAATGTGACGAGAAGAGATGCCGAAGAATTTCTGCCGCTGGCCGCAGAAATTCCCGTTGTGCCCGAAGTCGAGGAATTCAGGCTGGAGGAGGCAAATAAAGTCTTACTTCTGCTCAAAGAAGGAAAGATTCGCGGTGCCGGAGTCCTCAATCTCGCATAGCGAAAGCGAATGATGATATAATAGATAGCACGAATTAGGCTGGAGGTAGCCTGCAATTATGAAATGGAAAGGTAAATGTATTGGCCTTGCCCTGGGCGGCGGGGGCGCCCGGGGGCTCGCCCATATAGGGGTATTGAGGGTATTTGAGCAGGAGTCGATTCCCGTCGATATTCTGGTAGGAACCAGTATCGGCGCCCTGGTAGGTGCGGCCTATGCCAGCGGCACCGGGGCCGATCAGCTGGAAAAAAAGATGGATGAGTATCTAAACAGCCCGACGTTTCAATCCTCGGCCATCAAGGCCCTGTCCGAAAAGGAGACACATCAACTGGATGAGAAGGGTCTGGCACACAAAATTCAGCGTTTCTTTAAAAATCGATTTGTGCTGGCCCACGCAATGTTCAGACCGGGCATACTCTCACAGGAAGATTTTCACTCCATCATCAATTACTTTATTCCTGATATTACGGTCGAGGAAACCAGGATCCCTTTCCATTCCGTTGCCACCGACCTGGTGAGCGGCGAGCAGATTATCTTTTCCAAAGGCTCCCTGCGTGAAGCCGTAATGGCAAGCTGTGCCGTACCGGGGGCGATAGAACCGCTCAAAGAAGGAGACAGGCTTCTGTCAGATGGGGGCATTATCTGCCTCGTCCCCAGCACCGTAGCGAGGAAGAAAGGTGCCGACATAGTAATCGCCGTGGCGGTCGATAAGGATATCTGTTCTGAAGAGGAATTCCACACGGCGAAGGACGTCTTCTGCAGGGCCACCGAAATCAGGTCACACTACCTGGAAAATTACGAACTGATGGACGCCGATGTTGTCATCCGCCCCTATGTCGGGAACCTCCACTGGTCCGATTTTTCACACGCAATGAACCTGATCCGGGAAGGCGAGAAGGCGGCAAGGGAGAACCTCGACAATATCCATAACGTAATGCCCGGCATCAAAAAATGGTTTACGCTGAAGCATATTTTAAAATCCCACAGAAAAAAAGACCATCCGTGAATACCGCCGCCGGTAGCACTATCAACCGAATAGCGCTATTTTGATTTTATATACCGGATTATCCTTGATTTTTTAATTTTGCCTGCTATATTGCCGGTAATCAAAAAGGGGGGTAAACTTCTTCACGCAGATAAAGCAGATTCTCTTCTCACGAACATATTCCGAACGCTCTTCTGAAAAAGATAAACGATCTCAAATCCAGACCCTCCTTTACACTCGCGGAACCAGCCGGGGAAAAGATGAAATTGTAAGGGAATACACAAGTAATTAAGTATGCTGTACCGTGAATTACCAGCTAAATAATACATGTCAGGCGCACAGGACTATGACAGCGGGAATGGATTTCATACACACACTTAAAACCGGAGTCAGGAAGCAGCTAAGTGTTAAGCGAGCCGCCTGCCCGCTCCTGTTTATTGCGGCCGTAGTCTTGATTATGTGGGCGGCAGGCGGAGCCTCGGCCCTGGCAGACGGCGGCGACGGCGGCGACGGCGGCGGGGCGGCAGGCGGCGGCGGCGGATCGGGCTATACCGGAACGGCAGGCGGCAACGGCGC
>CAZYTP010000022.1:30051-34510 GCA_964650385.1 uncultured Syntrophales bacterium
ACGGCGCGGGCGGCAGCGGTATCGACGGCAGCGGCCTTACGGTCACCAACAGCGGCACGATCACGGGCGGTCTCGGAGGAGACGCCACACGCGCCAATGCCATCACCTTCAACGGCGGCATCAACAGCCTGACACTCCAGGCTGGCTACACCATAACCGGCAACGTCGTCGCTTCAGGCTCGTCCAACACGCTGGAGCTCGGCGGCGGCACAGACGCCAGCTTCGACATGTCGACCATCGGTGCCGCGGCCCAGTACCGGGGTTTCGGCGTCTTCCGAAAGACCGGCACCAGCACCTGGACCCTGACCGGCACCACGGCCGCGACGACCCTCTGGACAATCAGTGCCGGAACGCTTAAGGGAACCACCACCAGTCTCCAGGGCAACGTTACCAATAATGCCAATGTGATCTTTGACCAGAGCGTAGACGGTACGTACACAGACGTCATGTCAGGCACGGGAACACTCACCAAGTCCGGCACCGGAACGCTTACACTCTCAGGTAACAATACCTACTCCGGCGGAACGACTATCAATGGGGGGACACTAAAACTCGGCGCTTCCGAACGCCTGAACGATAACGGAGCCGTTACTGTCACGAACGGAACATTTGATCTCAACGATTTCAACGAGACCATCGGCTCCCTCTCAGGAAGCGGCAGCGTCACCCTCGGATCAGGCACCCTCACCACAGGCGGCAACGACGCGAGCACCACCTACGCCGGCGTCATGTCAGGCAGCGGTGTCCTTTACAAGAAAGGCACCGGAAAGCTCACACTCACCGGCGCCAACACGTATACGGGCGACACCAACGTGTACAGTGGCGTGCTGGATGTATCGGGCACGATCGGGGATGTCCATATAAGCTCAGGCGCCACCCTGTGCGGTACGGGAAGCGTGGGAGATGTATCAAACTACGGTACGATGGCCCCGGGCAACTCCATCGGGACCCTGATTATTAACGGTAACTACATCCATCAGGCAGGCTCGACCTATGAGGTTGAGGTGGATGCCAATGGAAACTCCGATCTCATCAATGTTATAGGCACCGCAACCATCAACGGGGGGACAGTCGATGTCAGGGCGGAATCAGGGTCCTATGCCATGAGTACCGACTATACCATCCTTCAGGCGGCAGGAGGGGTAACCGGTACATTTGACACCGTCACCTCAAACCTCGCCTTTCTCGACCCCAGCCTCATCTATAACGCCTCATCCGTTATCCTCACCCTCACCAGAAACAGTACCGACTTCGCATCCGTTGGAAAGACCTCTAACGAGCGTGCCGTGGGGGATGCCCTTGACCGGCTTTTCCCCACGGCGACGGGGGATATGACAACCGTGCTCAATACCCTTATAGGGCTCTCCGCACCCGACGCACGGGCCGCCTTTAATCAGATGGGCGGGGCAACATTTACAGCGCTCGCGCGTACAGGCTCAACCAGGGTGGTTAGAAGCTTCAGGAAGATCGGCAAGATCGCCAGGGTGTCAAGCACTTTCCGCGGCGCTACGTTCAGGCCAGGGGTCAGGGCGGGAGAAAATCAGTTCGCCATGGCGGACGGCATTACCATGACCGACGGGGGACCGCTCTTCTCATCTCTGGGAGGAGGCCTTCAAAGCCCGCCTGATACCAGGTGGAACATGTGGGTCGCGGGAAACGGCACCTCGGGAAAAGAAAAGGGGGATGACATTGCCGCACGATATAAATATACCATCAATGGCATCAGTGCGGGCCTTGACACGCCGGTAACCGATCGACTCATCGCCGGGATAAGTTTCGGGGTTTCCAGTACCGATATCTCCTATTACGAGCTCACTGACAGCGCCGAGAACGAGAGCATTCAGGGAGCTCTCTACGGCTTCTACGACCATGACCCGTGGTATATTGACGGTGTTCTTCTCTACGGTAAAAACGACTACGAGACTGACCGGCACCTCTCCTTCGGCGGCATCAACAGGACGGCACACGCGGACTATGACGGCTCGGAGATCGGAGGCTCCATCGAGGCCGGTTACCGCATTGAACGAAAACCCCTGACCCTTGAACCCTGCGCCTCCCTTGAGCTCTCCCGCCTCTCACAGAACAGCTTCACGGAGACAGGGGCGGACTCACTTAACCTGGTAGTCGACCCGCAGGAGACGAGGTCTGTGCGCTCCTCTATCGGTCTCAGGGTATCGCGGCAGATCAATCCACAAGATGGGATTACACTGAAACCGGAGGCCTCTCTTCACTGGGCCCACGAGTTCTCGGGCGACGACAACATGGTCAATACCCGCTTCTCAGGCTCCTCGGCAGGCTCCTACACTATCAGGGGAGAAAAGCCCGACAGAAACAGCGCCATCTGTGAACTGGGCGTCACCGGCAACATACAGGAAAGCCTAAGCCTCTCCGTTCACCTCGATGCCGAGGCAGGCAGTAACCACCGTGCCGTTGCAGCCACGGCAAAGATCGCGTACAGGTGGTAGCATCCTTTGCAAAGGGGGGCGAAAGGGGTCAAATCTGCTCTTGACTCATCTTTATTTATTCCCAGGAAAGATAAAACACTCATTTTAATCCCCCGCTGCCTGCGGCGGGACAGTTCATTTTTTGTTAATAATTTTTTCGGTTCAGTATCCGGAAGTTTCTTTTCCCTTGATTAATTTAATTATTACACCGTTTGTCCACCCGAAACCTTCCTGTAGCTCATATTCTCCCCCTCCGGCAGATTTTTCTATATCACTGACATCGTATTTTTCAACCATCTTGCCTGTCTGACTATAAAAATTTCGGGCTATATTTATAAAATTTGTCGTAATTTCTCCCGCAAGTTCTTCATGTCCGTAATTTTCCAGCCCTTTTATTGCTATCCACTGTAGAGGAGCCCATCCGTTCGGTTTATCCCATTGCTGCCCTGTGTCTTCCGAAAGGGTTGTAACAAGTCCTCCGGTGAAAAGGAATTTTTCTTTAAGTATTTTTGCGACACTCTTTGCCTGCTCCTCTGTTGCAATATTGAAAAATAATGGATATGCTCCGGCAAGAGACCATGTGTCTGTTTTCTTTTTTTCCGTAAAACAGTAATCGAAGTAAAAGCCGGATTTTTCATCCCAGCAATATTTCTGTATGGCTTCTTTTCTCTTTTCTGCTGCCTCCCTGTATTTCCGGGCATGCTTTTTATTACCTGAAACTTCATTCCACTTCGCCAGTTTCACTTCCATACCATAAAGTATTGAATTCAAATCAACGGGAATGATCTCGGTTGTTCTTATTGTACTCAAATTTTTATTGTCTTTAAACCATCTGCTGGAAAAGTCCCAGCCGGATTCTGCCGCAGATCTTATCTCTCTGTAGAGTTTTTCCGGGTCTTCGGGATTTACTTTTTTACAGAGTTCAATATCTTCTCTGTATGATTCTTCTCTCGGTGTATCTTTATAATCCCGGTATCTGTTTAAAATACTTCCGTCATCAAGCATTACTACTTTAAGGTGCTCCGGGCTTTCTTTTGTAAGTGTCCCGGAACCGTCCATCCAGTATTCATATTCTTTTTCCACCCAGGGAAGATAGGGGAGAGCTTTTTCTATCCCTTTATTTTCCGCAATAATATTTACCATAGAACAGAAAAAAGGAGGTTGAGAGCGACTTTCATAATATATTCTGTTTCCATTGGGGATATGGCCGACCGTGTCAATGAGATATGTAAAGTTTTTTATCATATTTTCCACCATATCCATTTTTCCTGAAACAACCAGTCCTTCCGCGGTAAAGTAACTGTCCCAGTAATAGATTTCTCTAAAACGTCCTCCGGGAACTATATAAGGATTGGGTAGAGCGATAAGAGTACTTTCTGGTAATGCTTCATCAGGTTTTCTTTCCAGAAAATTCCACAGTTCTGTTATATATTCTTCCATAGTCAAATCTTTCGGTAGATTGGCCTTTTCGTCTTTTGTTTTTGGAAGGTTAAAGTTTTTCAGGACGAATTTTTTAAGGTCGAAATCCGTGTTCTCTTTTTCTCTTTTATATTTTTCTAATATATTATTCGGATTGCCGATAGGGGTACAATCCACAAATGTTTTAGAGTCGGGGAAAATACCCTTTGTCTGAACTGTTTCAAATAGTTCTCCTCCTGTCTGTATGAAAGATTTTTCTGTTTTTCCCGTGCCCTTTGTTATTGTTATCATAAACATTAATGAGAAAATAATCAGGCACATTACAATATATTTGCCGTAGTTTAACATAGAGGTTCTCCTTTATTTTTATGAGAATAAATTAATTCAGGGGTTTGAATGATCATGATTAGAAAATACTTGCAGAGATAATATTTTACGCCTTTGTTCCATTTTTAATGGTCCTGGCTCAAAAGATACTTATGAACATATAACACATATGAGCCGCACCTTTGTCAATAGGCAAAAAATAAACTATTCCGGGTAGAGTAGAGAACTGGCATTATCTGCTTTAGGCGAGCTTATCTGTTTCCGCCCCT
>CAZYTP010000023.1:0-32163 GCA_964650385.1 uncultured Syntrophales bacterium
CAACTATACAACTTGTATTTACTGTTTCTCGATAAGACAGCTTTGTGTAACATTGCAGGTGTACAACAGGTCGGCTTTATTGATATTTTATCAAGATCATCCTTGCCGATAACAAATACAAAGCGAGAGTTTGGGTGGTCGGTCCGGATCAATGATAACGGGTTGAAACGTGCATATTTTTCAGCGTGATTTTTTCAGCAGGAGGTGGTCTTTTCTTCTTCCTGAAAGCGAGGGATTGCATTTTTTGTTTTAATAGTAGATTTCGAACGTAAATCATGATAGGAATTTCTTGAATTTGGAAGGTAGCTGAGAATACCCTACACTATGTAATCATGCTGGGGGGAATATGGACTGGCTAACAAGAACCCCCTTTCCTGCAAAAAGAGAGGGGTTTTTTATTGAGATGCAGAGGTCACAGGGAGAATTTATGCCGGTCTCTTTAAAACGCCAGCAAGAACAATTTTATGAGCTAACTTATTAATATCTAATAATTATTACAGTGATATCACTTGGTTTTTCCTATGTGATTTATGTAGCGCAGATAATAACATGTGTGCTATTATACGGATACAGGTGATAGGGTAGCAAAGTTTAGTTCATTTTGGTATATTGAAACAGCAGATTAACCAAGGAGGCTAACCATGATACCAAATGCAATGACAAGCACAGGACCTTATGCAGGTTTGTGGAGTCACCTTAAATCAATAGACCACACCATTGAGCGCATTACCCAAATTGATAGTCCTGACAAATTGTCAGAATTAGACAAAGACAGGCTTATCGCCTTAGAAATATTTCTCAGAGGCGGTCTTGAAAACGATAAAAGCCCCGACGAGAAATTTGAATCTTTGTTTAGCCATGCTGTTCTATCAGAACCGGAGTATACTTCAGCAATTGATCTTCGTGCCCGTATCAATACCATTCCTGCGTTTAGCAATTGGCAAAAAAGCTCTAAGAAAAGCTATAAACACAAAATAGAACGATTAATAAGTGTTATTGATCATTACCTTAGTGAGAGCTCAGTTTTACTCTTTCCCAGAGGTGGGGTAAAAGAGGAATTTGAGGTTCTTCGTTCTATTATACATTCTCTACTTTCAGACGCCGAAATTGCTATGCAGCATTGACCGGTGAGGAACCTTAATGGATTTTTCTAAAGATGAGCCAAAAGCAATTTCATCAAAATGTCTTTCTCTTATCGCACGGACGAAAAATATACTTAGCCAACTTGATCAATCGAATTTCCCAACTCCCAACACTAGAAGTGCCGTATCTTTACTTCTCGAAGTGTTAGAATGGCTTGAAAACCCGTCTAATCTTGAATCAATTGACCCTGCCGTTCTCTATAATCGGCTATTTGCTATGCAAAATCTCATAGAACTTGTAAGTGACTCATCCTCAGATCGCATCTCTTGGCCCCTAGTATCCTACTGTGATGATATCTGGCAAAAGCTCTTTGGTGATGATGGACCAAAGATTTTTTATTCACTTACTTCAGAACACAACTATTTGATGTCGCTGTTCTCGAATAGACTGGCAAGAGACCTGAACGGCCTTATGCCAGATTCTGAAATCAAAAGACGGACAGATAATAACAAAATTTATTGTCTCCAACTTGCTTCTGCCGAAGATGCCAATCTTCAATTGTACGCAAATATTGGACACGAATTTGGGCATGCGATCTTTGATAACCGCAAGGGTGAGTTGCTGAAATCCCTAAATAACAATTTTGGAAGTGTGCTAAAAGATATTTATTCTTTGCTGGTAAGCAAAGAGAGTTCGCAAGCGAGCCGCCGATTGACTAGAATCTCTTATATTGTGATGTCTATAGCAAAGGAACTGTTTTGCGATTTGGTAGGGGTTCGATTAATGGGACCAGCTTTTTTACTATCGCTGTATGAATTATCTTGGGGCCAAGATAAATCCATATGGAACATTGCGCTTTCCCCTGTTAATTATCAAATAAGAGCATATCCAAGCTTTCACTTTCGACTTAACTGTTTGTTCCGCTTTGGGGAAGTTGATACTTTCTGTGCTAATGCAAAAAAAGATTTTGTTACGGCAAAATGTTCCTTGGCGGATGTGCTTCCCGATTGTTTGAGTACTGTTCCTCGGGATCACGCATCTGATAAACTCGTTGTATGGCCGCTGGGAGAACTGGATAAATCGATAATTGAGTCTGTTTTAACCTCACATTTCAGTGCGCTCAAAGAAGCATTTGAACATTATCTTCAAGAAGCTGACGCTCTCATAGCTTCATGGTACCCATTTGGTACTATTGCACAACTTGACACAATGGAGATCGCCCATCTTCTACTCAGACTACAGCATGACATCCCACCGAATATCATTCCCGAGTCAGATTTGCTCGGAAGACCAGCTGATTTCCAGGCGGTATTGAACGCATCAGCGCTATGTCGTATACATCTCCTTGTTAATAAGGAGGAACTAAGTGCTGATGTGCTAGCTCAAAGCATGAGCAAAGTCGAAAGACTTACAGCTAAGTCATTTGAAGTTACTTTTATTCAAAAAAGATTTAATGAATGGGGGGAGGATAGGCGCAGTGGGAATTCTGAATAGAGAAGAGCTTATGACACGAATGCTGGAACAAGATTACATGAAAAAACTCGTTGTAACCCCACTATTGTCTAAAGAACAAATCGGACCTGCATCAATAGACATTCGACTTGGCTCCACAATAATCATTCCGAGAAAAACTTATGTAGAAAAACAAGATATCACAAATCGAGCCGCTGCACAGCAAGCCGAAAGAAGACTATATGAGCGAAAAACTTTAAGACTTCGTTCAAAATTTATGCTTCATCCAAACCAATTAATTCTAGGGGGTACTTTTGAATACTTGTCATTACCTTTTGACGTGTTTTGCATGATAATGAGCCGCTCATCATGGGGTCGCCTCGGTTTGGTTGTCGCAACTGCAGCAGCCGTACAACCAGGATTTAAAGGGGCTTTAACCTTAGAGCTGGTTAATCTGAGTGAGAGTCCAATCGCTCTCTATCCGGGTCTTCCAATTGGGCAACTTGTGTTTATAAATGTCCCGTCAAAAGGAGGCGAAGCACTTTACGATGGCAGGTACTCGTGTCCAACAGAGCCTGAACTACCAAAGTTTTTTACTAGTCAATCTGATGAAGAATTAATATTTTGGGGTGAGTCTTAAAGGCATTTCTTTCGATTGTAAACTATCAACGCTCACTGCGGTCCAATATCAATACTTTGTAGGTGAAGACAGCGATTCCGCTGGCTGGGTGATCTCGAAAAGTCTGCAGATATAATTTCTATTGATGCCTTTCTGAAAGAAATGTTAGACATACATATCAATAAAATTAATGTAGATTTCACGCCGAAATGAACAAGGCAAAAGAACAGCAATTAATATGGGGAGTGTCCCTCAATTTTCTCAATTTTTGACAGACATGTTTCGTGCTTTGAAATAATTCAGGATATAATAATGTATCAATGGTTAAATTTTAAGAGATGGCATCTCCTTTTGAAATTGATGTTTGATACTAAACAAATCACAATATGGTATCTGAGTTATGCATCACACCATGGATATAAAAGAATTTTTTGATTGCCTTAACTACTCTGAGTCTCCCTACTTTTTTGAGGGTTCACGTCTTGACGGGGTTACTTCCTATTCCCATGTTTTCCGCATAGCCAGGGAAAAGTGCGGGCTTAAAGGGGTGTATGCTTTAGATAGGAACCCCGGGGGAGTATCAACGGGAAAATCCATTGTTCCCCTTGTCTATGTTTGTGAAGCTGCATCAGAGGAACAGGCGATCGAAATACATCGCCTGGTGTGGAACCAAAATAGCGTACCCTTTCTTATTGTTGTGACGCCTAAATCGTTCCGACTCTATCCCGGTTTTAAATTTGACACATCCAAACAAGACCCTGATGAAGACCAGAATCTTCTTAAAATAGCAAGATCGGCAAATGAAGTCCTTGAAAAATTGTCGGACTTTACAGCTGAGTCCATCAATACCGGGACCATCTGGCAAAAATGGCAACAACAAGTAACCCCTGATACCCGGGTCGACCAAAATCTGCTAAAGAATCTGGATGAGCTTGGAGAGTGGTTAAGGGACAATGGCTTACCCAGACAGACGGCCCATTCATTGATTGGAAAATATGTCTATCTTCGTTATCTGAGGGACAGAGACATTCTTTCCGATCGCAAATTAGAGCAGTGGGATATTGATTTCAGTTCGGTATTTGGAAGAAATGCCACTGTTTCAGGTTTTCAAATCCTTGTCAAAAAACTTGATCAATGGTTGAACGGGAGCATTTTCCCCGTTCCCACAGACTGGGCGTCCTCTCCCTTGGATGAGCATATCAAAAAAGTCGCATCTACCTTTCTTGGTGATGATCCAGCTTCGGGCCAGATGCATTTGGATTTCAGAGCCTACAGTTTTGAACATATCCCGATTGAAACCTTGTCCATGGTGTATCAGCAGTTCCTCCATGCAGAAAAGAGAGGACCAAGACAAGGGGCTTACTATACGCCTGTTCATCTGGTAAACTTCATGCTGGATGAACTTGATTCAAAAAAAAGCCTAAAAAAAGGTATGAAGGTGTTTGACCCAGCATGTGGATCAGGCGCATTCATTGTTCAATGCTTCAGAAGACTTATTGAAAAAGAGCTTTCAGAAAGAAGTACATCAAGACTCAAACCGTCAGAATTGCGAACCCTGCTGGTGGATAATATCTTTGGCATTGATATTGATGAGGATGCCTGCGCTGTGACGGAATTGAGCCTTGTCCTCACGTTGCTTGATTATGTTGATCCCCCAGACCTGGAAAAGGCGGGATACAGGCGTTTTAAATTACCTGTGTTAAGGGATAAAAATATTTTCTTTTGTAAAACCGGTTTTTTTGATAATGACTCGATACAGATGGAAGCTCTATCCGACATGAAATTTGACTGGATTGTGGGGAATCCACCGTGGAATCAGTTATCAAAAAAATCAAGGGAACCGGCAGATCAATCGGCCTTGAAATGGATCAAAAACAACAAAAAAGAGTATCCTGTCAATAAGAATCAGATAGCAGAGGCCTTTGTCTGGAAAGCTGCTTTTCATCTCTCAGATGATGGACTCACAGGTTTTCTACTGCCAGGGAGAACTCTGTTTAAAATTCATAAAAATGCCATAGATTTCAGGCGACGCTTTTTTAGCAGGATGGATGTCTGGTGCATTGTAAATTTTGCCAATCTCAGACATCTGCTGTTCAAGGATGCGGATAATCCGGCAGCAGCATTTTTCTATAGGGCTTTACAAAACAGTTTAAACAAGCCTGACAGCATTCTCACCTATGCTCCGTTTGCAATGAATCAGACATCACGCTATGAATATTCAAATGGAGGCAAAAAAAAGCTTTGGACGGTTTTTGTCAATGCTGATGAGATGCGTGAGATTCCTCACAGGGATGTCGCTTCCGGCATGAGTTTTCCATGGAAGATGGCAATGTGGGGAACAATGCGGGATAAGTATCTGCTTGTCTCATTAAAACAAGCCTTTGTTACCTTGTCAGCCTTTGTCAAAGCCCATGACTTAGATATTTTTGAAGGGCTGCAATTGAGGAGTGCAACAGCAGATGAGGAGATAGAACATCTTCCCGAGGTGGCCGATAAAAACGAGCTTGATTTAAAAGCTTTAAAAGGATGTGGGAAAATATTTTCTTTTCCGGAAAAAGCACTAAAAATAATTACAAAATCAAGGGCTTATGTTCGCAAAGGGCGTGGCATAAAACCGTTGACAATTTGTCATCCACCCCATGTTATTGTCGATGCAAACAGACGGTTTTCTGTTTTTTCCGACCAGTTTATAGCTGTCCCTCCACGCCAGATTGGAATAGCAGGCGACCGATCAAAAACAGAGCTTTTAAAAGCATTAGCATTATACTTAAGCTCCAATTTTGTCCAATACCAACAGTGTCTGTCCTCATCCTCCTGGGGCATAGAAAGAGGAGTGCTCAGCATTGAGGACCTTCGTTCCCTTCCGGTTCCTCTTGATAATTTATCTCCTGAAGAAGTTCGTGAATGGGCTAAGCTTCATGATGAACTTGCCCATAGATCCGCAAACTACAATGCCGACGAGCAATTTTTCACATCAGCTGAAGAGTCGGCTGAATTAGAGCCTCTCATCGACAAGATGAACGGGAAAGTGAATACTCTATTGGGCCTTTCTGAAGATGAACAATGCCTCATTCGTGATTTTGTCATGATCAGAATGAAACTCAATGATGGTGCGATTCCCCGAGAAGCAGTTGAGTATGCCTCTGAAACCGAAATAAAGGCCTATGCAGACATTCTGAAAAGAGCGCTGGATGACTTCTTGGATGCTGATATTAAGAACCAGCACCGGATTGCCGCCCGTTATTCATCTTCCATGGTTCTTCTGTCGATTGAACACTCTGAGAATCCACATAGCAGCCATGTTACTGTTACCGAAGTGGTCGATGCTGAACTAAAAGAAGAGTTGAAAAGGTTGGAAACGAATCTGGAATTTGAGCAGGGGCAGTGGATCTATTTTCAAAAAAATCTTAAGTTGTTTCAAGACAGGACCACCTATTTTGTCAAGTCACGACAACGACTTGGCTGGCTTCAAAGCCAGGCCTTTACGGATGCGGATGAATTCATCGCTGAAAAATTGAAAATAACTAGAGCAGAATAGATGATACCAGCCAAGAAACCTCAAACGGATGACAGCTACGAGTATCAAACAGCATTTCGGAAAAAGGTCTTCAAATTGCTGAAAATGGGTTACGATCGCCTTGATATAGTCTCTTTCAAGGATGCTGAGGAAGAGGATATAACTGGAGAAATTGTGAGAAAGATTAATGAAATTCTTGAAGACAGAGGCTCTCCACCGTGGGTAAGCTATTTTGCCATCCATGAAGATCCAAGTATCAATGCGGTGGGTCGAAAGGGCAAAAGACGGAAGAGAATTGATATTGAATTTGAGCGGGTCTGCCACGGTCCCCGTCCCCGTTATCCATTTGAAGCCAAGCGTCTTTGTACCAACACCCATGCAACAATGGGTAAATACCTAGGCTCAGAGGGGCTTGGAGAATTTCTTTCAGGAAGCTATGCTCGCGATAAAATTGAAGCAGGGATGATAGGCTATATTCAATCCGATACTCCTGAATTTTGGGCAGCAAAGGCTCAAAAGACATTTTTAGACGAAACTGAAAAAATTAAGGCCTGCCCGGATGGAAACTGGGCAGATGTCCCAATTATTGACAGACTCACCCATTGCTTTCGATCAAAACACCATCGAACTTCAGAAGAAGGACCCATTACCCTCTATCACACATTTCTTGTTTTTTGTTAGCCGTTCCATGATATTGGTAGGTTCCTGCTTCTTCGAGTAGAAGCTGTTCAAATCACCGTAGTTCAGGATTGATCTATGATGCCCAATTGCAACCCGGTTCGGGGCCGGTGCACTTGTTTGACATAAAATAACTGCTAATCAATTCGGTGCCCAGATCATTGAATGACTAAAGCGAAAATAAACTACACGTCTAACGAGAAAAATGCACCGGGCGAACCGGTGATTTTCACGTTACACTCTTTCAATCCGAAATCAACGGCGAATCAGAAAATCAATCTTCACTCTTTGTAGCCGGCGCCAATAATCGGCACATTTCATTTTTTCTTCGATCACTTCTGCGCATTACCAATCGAAAGCTGCTACACAAAAGCATTTCCTCAAAATCTCGACTTCAATAAATAATGGGTAATCTCTCGGTACAGTCAAGGGCGTTGATAGGTAGGTAAGTCAACAATGATTTTCTTCATTGAACTAAGTTAAGATAGCCTCTATATACCTTAAGCAATACTGTTAAATCAAAAACTGATAACAGCTTGCCACTATGCTGAATTGGCGGATTTTTGGATAGTATCAGGCTACTCCCGCATCCATTTTTTTATTCTGGGTACTTCTTCAGAATCCCATTTGGGAGAGAGGCGTTTTCCGAGAAAGAAAGAAAAAAGCTTTTCCATCATTCCAAAAGCGGTTTCTGTGAGATAAATCCTTTCAAGCACCCTCCCCTCTTTATCCGCCTCTTCCTCGGCCATATTCAATGTAGGGGGGAGTTTCATGGTTTGAATCTGAAAGCTGTCTGCCTTAAATGTAAATTCACATTCATTAGATTCGATGCCGAGCTTTATCCGCGCTTCTTTTATCTTCTTGCCTTTCCGCAGGGCGGCTTTCCCCTCCTTGAGATCTGAAAATATTCCGCTGCATGCTACTGTTTCTGAATATTGGCCTTCTCCGGACGCAAGAACTATTTTCTGGGCGAATATTATCTCAATATCCCCCACGTCCGGCACCATTACGGTTCCTTCCCTCTCCTCGCTTTTGAACCAGAGCCAGGTCAGAAATTCTCTTCCGAGAAACGTTAGGTCTGCTGTCGATGTGTTCATTTTTACCTCTACCGGTCAGTTTTTATACAAGCTGTGTGTTCTCGATGGAAAGGATACGTTCTGCCATGTTTGAATCCACATATTTCGTATCCCATGGGACAAAGGGCCGCAAAGTTAGTTTAAAGGTATCTTTGAACAGAACCTCAAAATCCTCTCTCACCTTTTCTGAAAGAGAGCCGAACAGAAGCCACCCCTTGGATACATTCCAGCAGATCTCATGAAATGACGGAACAGGCGGAGTTTGACGCATGAGGGAAAGATGCATTCTCTCTCTGATCTCGCTTCGCTCTTCCCGGTAAATTTTGCCCTTGCCTCTTTCCAATATGAGCTGTCTTTCCTCTTCGAGGATTTTTAACTTAAGCAATGCCGGGGATACAACCTTACGGTCGATTCTGAGAGAGAAGATTAGATAATCGGCTATAAGATAATTTGCGTATTCGAACTTCGTGTCCAGAATATTTTCAAGACTTGTCCAGCCAAGAGATTTTTCATTTTCCCCTATCGATAGGTCACGAAAGGCAAAACGCTTGATCTGCTCGTTGATGAAGCTTTTGAAGTTGTCCGGCAGGCTGCCGATTACACGATATTTTGATACTGTTACAGTTCCTTTTATTAAACCCATAATTTCCTTCCATGCATTTGATTGAGGGGAGACACTATCTCACTCGCCGTTTTCTTGTCAAGCTTATACGCTTTTTAAAATGGGAATACAGGACAGTACCAGACCTTTGAAAAACTGAAAACATACTTAAGGCATTACTTTAATAGATAAGGAAATCTATTTTATATGACTTTTTAACTGTATCACTACCCTATTTTGGCTTTGTACAGGCGGAGGCTGTTCGTTACCACGGAAATGCTGCTGAATGCCATCGCGAACGCCGCCAGGATCGGATGAAGCTGCCTCAAGAAGCCCGGAAAAACATCGAAGGGGTATAAGATACCCGCGGCAACCGGAATGAGTACGATGTTGTAAAAAAAGGCCCAGAAGAGATTCTGTTTGACCGTATTCATGGTTGCCCTGCTGAGCCTTATAGCTCTCGATACACCGGTCAGATCACCGCTTGAAAGGATTACGTCCCCCGTCTCAATTGCTACATCCGTCCCTGTTCCTATAGCAATACCGACATCTGCCTGGGCAAGTGCGGGCGCATCATTAATCCCGTCTCCCACCATTCCCACAAGGCGGCCCTCTTCTTGAAGTTCCTTAACTTTGGATGACTTTGCTTCGGGGCGCACTTCTGCCAGGACATCATCTATATTAACCTCGGAAGCTATAGTCTTCGCGGTCTGAAGGTTATCTCCCGTCAGCATGATTACCTTGAGCTTTTGAGCGTGAAGCTCCTCTATTGCCTTTTTGGATTCAGGTCTCAGGGTGTCCGATACGGCGATCAGTCCCGACAACTTCTCCCCTTCTGTCAGAATCATGACCGTCTTGCCTCCCGACTGAAGGCGTCCGACTTCACGTTCCGCTTTTCCGATATCAATTCCGAGTTCCCGGAACCACTCGGGTTTTCCGAGTCTCACATGATTACCGTTCAGCCGTGCCTCAACGCCAAGTCCGCCGTAGGCCTTAAAATGTTCCGGATTCCAGAGGTCAATGTCCCTTCTCTTTGCTTCATTGACAATTGCCTTACCGAGGGGGTGTTCCGACCCTTTTTCGATAGACGCCGCGAGTTTCAAAAAATCATCTTCAGTCTTGAGGGCCGGATCAAAGAGAACAATGTCTGTTACCGAAGGTTTCCCGACTGTAATGGTTCCGGTTTTGTCGAGCACAATTGTATCGAGCTTTGTTGCCATTTCAAGAGCTTCGCTGTTTTTAAACAGGATCCCTCTTTCCGCAGCTTTCCCGGTTCCGGCCATTATTGCCGTGGGGGTCGCAAGACCGAGCGCACAGGGACAGGCAATAACAAGAACCGCTACCAGCCTTATCATGGAAGGGACAAATTCACCCGTTATAGTCCACCACAAGGCAAACGTTATGAAAGCTATCGCAATGACGGCCGGTACGAACACTGCGGCTACACGGTCAGCAATTGCCTGTATCGGGGCTTTGCTCCCCTGGGCTTCCTGAACCAGCCGTATGATCTGCGCGAGGGCGGTCTCTTTTCCGACACGGTCTGCCCTGAACTTTAAAAGGCCCTCTCCATTTATCGTTCCCCCAACAACTTTGTCGTTCACCTTTTTATCAACAGGCAGCGATTCACCTGTCAACATCGACTCGTCTACCGCTGATTCTCCTTCGAGAACGACCCCATCAACGGGAACCTTCTCCCCGGGACGGACAATAATAATATCCCCTACCTTGATCGCCGTTAAGGGAATCTCCTTTTCAATGTTATCCTGGATAATTGTTGCGGTTTTCGGCTGAAGTCCAATGAGCTTTCGGATTGCACCTCCCGTCTTACCCTTTGTGCGGGCTTCGAGCAGTTTACCGAGCTTGATCAGAGTAATGATGACGGCCGATGTTTCAAAATATACATGATCGCCGAGAAGCGGAAAGACTAAAACGAAAAGAGAATAGACATACGCAACCGTTGAGCCCATCGCTACAAGCACATCCATGTTTGCGCTTCTGTTTCGAAGACTCTTGAACCCGCCCACATAATAGTCCCATCCCGTATAAAACTGAACAGGTGTGGCCAACCCTAAAAAAAGCCAGTTTACCCATACTGCGTGGCTCCACATGCCGAGCAGGTTAAAATCACGTCCCATGCTGAGAAGAAAGAGTGGGAGTGTGAAAAAAACTCCCACTGCAAACTTTAATGTTTGATCCCTGATCTCGGCATTCCGTGCGGCCTCCTCCGCATCCTCTCCTTCCAGGATATCATCGGGTGATATGGCACCATAGCCCGCCTTTTCGATTGCCGAGATGATATCGTCAATACTTGAAACCGAAGGCACGTATTCGACAGATAAACGCTCCGTGGCAAAATTAACCGATGCCTTAACAATACCGGGCACATTCTTGCCGACCGCCTTTTCAATGTTCATTGCGCAGTTGACACAGGTCATGCCGGTAACAGGAAATTCGACTTTTGTTGTCGGGACATTGTAACCAAGGTCTTGTATTTTCTTGAGGATATCCTTTATGCCGAGTTTCTTCGAATCAAAAGTGACGGCCGCCTGGCCGGATGCGAAATTCATGGTTATATCATCAACACCCTCCATCTTTTTCGCGCCCCGTTCAATGTTGAGCGCACAGTTGGCACACGTCATCCCGGTAACCGGAAAGATGATTTTCTGTTCAGGCATGGAATGTACCTCCGGCTTCAACCACCACCCAACTATCTGGCTACTTTTTCTAAAAAGATCCGGAGAAGTTGGGTCTTAAGGTGGTATTGACCTCCGGCGTTGTCGAATATGGCAACAGAGAAGTTGTATTCGTTACCCGGAACGAACTGGACGTCCGTATTATGTCCCGTGTTCAGGGGGCGCTTAAATATCACTGTCCAAAAAGCATCTTTGTATATGCCGTATGCTTCAATATCCGCCCTGTCCCCCGTCGGGTTTCTCAGAACGAAAGCCGGCAGTTTATCGCCTGATTTGAAGCGGCTATCGTCAAAGGGCTTTGCTTCCGAGGCAAACAAAAAAGGATAGGCTCCCGTACCATCGGCAAACATGAAGGCCGGCAAGGCGTCATCTTTTTTCTTGTTGTCTTTGTATGGGGATTCTCCGGGATCATTTTTGTGTTTTTCCTGGTCCAGATACTGGTCATCGGCAAAGCCTGCGGGGTTTGTCCGGGCTGCCTTCCAATGCCAGAGATCGGCGAGACCACCGATATATCTGGTAGACATAATACCTTTGTAAGGATCTTTCGGATCCGGGTGACACAGTGCCATACAGCCTCTACCCTGGGCGAAGCCGATCATAGAATCGCCAATCTCCCAGATAAAGCTGATCCTGTCCTCGTCATCTGTGGATTGTTTCCACGAGCCGTCTTTTTGTTTTGCCCACGTTTTTTTGTCAACGCTTTTTGTATAGTCCGGCCATGTGGCATAGATATAGATATTTTTATGTGTGTGCACCGATTTAAGCTCCATGGTGTTGTGAATACCCATCAGCTCCGGTATCCCCATGGACATCAACCTCACGTAAATTCCGCTTACAGAGTACCAGGTGTTGGAAATGGTTTTGATCGATATCTCCTCTGGAATATATTTTGATATCAAATCGTAATTGAAAGGTGCATAACGGCCCATCATTCTAGTTTCCCTGCCCCTCATTTGACCGAAACATGGAGCGGCAAGGCACATGACCATACCTGCGAGAATTACGAAAACAAGGATTGAAGTAAATTTTTTCATGATGTCCCTCCTGTTTTTAAAATCTTCTAAATTTTACATCAACCGCGCTCATGCCGGTGACGCTTGACCGGGAGCGCACTCGCAAGCCCCGCCTTGTAGGCGGGGCAAGGGGCGCAATATAAAACAAACATGTTCTTTGCCGGGAAGTTTCCCGCCCTGTGGGCGGGAGCTTCACAATTTTGAAGCGCAACTCTTTGGTGACAGTTACGACAGTCTCGGATTTCCCTCAGCGTAATAATCCACAAGAGTTTACCTTAAGAACGTTCGGTCAAAAACGGAGGACAAATCGAAAGCAGGATGAACGGTAGAAGTGACGGGTATCTCTGTTTCCAGTGATAAAATCATTTACAAGAACTTTTTTACGAAAAAAGTATAGTGGATAACATCTCGTGTGTCAATATGACAACAATACAAAATAGTAGTGTATAATTTATTGTTTTTATACGTTGTCAATTATCGCTGCAAAACCAGAGCGGTTCGTACTGGAAGGTATAAAGCGATGTAATGTCGCTGCCTGGCAGAAGATGTGTCGGGAATTGTGAAATGATGTTGGTGCGGGTTCAAACGACCCTGTCCCCCGTATTTTTGCGCATCACTATCGAGTATCATTTTATATTCTCCAGGGGGGGCTTCAAAACGATAGTCAAAATAGGAGGACGTGGAATGGAAATTAAACACAAACAAAAGATCTCCTCTTCCGAATGCAATCACCTTGTCATCCGAGTGCTCGAATAAAAGGCGAGGTTGCGAAAATTCGGTAAGATGGAACAGTTTGGCAATTTCAATCATGTCTCTGTCAAAACGTGCAAGAAAATGATATTTCAGGTTAGGATCACTTTCAAGATGCCACTGACGGCGTGCGTAGTGGTATGACCATGAGTTTCCTTCTCGTGGAAAATCGATCCATTCGGGGTGTCCGAATTCGTTACCCATAAAATTGAGATAGCCTTTATCTGCCGTAGCCAGCGTAATAAGACGGATAAGCTTGTGCAGGGCTATGCCCCGGTTGACCCTGTCATTCTCATCCGACACAGTCATGTGCTCGTACATATCCGATCCTATAAGACGGAAAATAAGTGTCTGGTCACCAACAAGAGCCTGGTCATGGGATTCTGTATAGCTGATAGTCTTTTCGCCCCTTCTGCGGTTGTTCAGTTCAAACCATAGATAACCCATGGGCCACTTCTCATCCGGCATATCCTTGGTCAGACGAATCCAAAAGTCAGGAACCCCCATGGCCAAACGGTAGTCAAAACCGATACCACCCTCAGAGTGCCGGACGGCCAGTCCCGGCATACCGCTGACATCCTCTGCGATAGTAATAGCATCGGGACGCACATCATGGATGAGTTTATTGGCCAGGGTCAGATAGGTGAGAGCGTCTTCGTCCACAGTGTCGTCATAATAATAATCATCATAAGAGGTGAAGGCTTTGCCTAAACCGTGATGGTGGTACAGCATACTGGTAACACCGTCGAAACGGAAACCGTCAAATCGGTATTCGTCGAGCCAAAAGCGGCAATTGGAAAGAAGAAAATGAAGAACCTGCAGCTTTCCGTAGTCGAAGCACCTGGAGTTCCAGGCCTCGTGATACCCGCGTGGTCCATCATGAAAATACTGGTAAAGCGTCCCGTCGAAGCGACTTAAGCCCTCTACCTCGTTATTCACGGCATGGGAATGGATCAGGTCCATGATCACCCGGAGACCGGCGGCATGGGCAGTATCGATCAGTTCCTTAAGGTCTTCAGGCGTTCCGAACCGGGACGAGGCGGCAAAAAAACTCGAAACATGGTAGCCGAAAGACGCGTAGTAGGGATGCTCCGGTATTGCCATAAGCTGAAGTGTGTTATAACCGCTTGCAATGATACGCGGAAGAGTCTGTCTGGTGAATTCTTGATAGGAACCGACCTTCTCTTCTTCCTGAGCCATGCCCACGTGGGATTCATAGATAAGAAGGGGGTCTGACGGACACTGAAAATCATCGCACTGCCATTTATAGGGGGAAGACGGGCACCAGACCTGGGCATTGAAGATCAGCGTGTGGGGGTCCTGTACCACGCGTCTCGCATATGCCGGGATGCGGTCTCCTTCTCCGGCATTCCAGTGAACACGAAGTCGATATATATCCCCGTGCCCCAATGCCTTTGCGGGCAAGTGGATTTCCCACACCCCCTCCTCATTGATACGTTCCAGGGCAAATGCTTCTTTCTCCTTCCAGTCGGTCATATCTCCCACAAGAGAAACAGCGGTGGCGTTGGGCGCCCATTCCCTTAAGATCCATTCGTTACCGCGAAGATTGAGACCAAA
This sequence comes from uncultured Syntrophales bacterium, assembly GCA_964650385.1. GTDB lineage: Bacteria > Desulfobacterota > Syntrophia > Syntrophales > JADFWA01 > JAUSPI01. The sequence goes on from CAZYTP010000023.1 coordinate 15,061, forward strand.
GTGTTCATGACCTGCGGCAAATTCGGCAAGTTTCATTTTTCCCTGGGTGAGTTTTTTTTCCATCTCAAGGAATCGTGCAAACCGTCTTCTAATTACATTCTCATACGGCCGTAAATATGGATCGTTTTCCAGAAGACGCCGGAAAGTCTCGGCAACAGAATCTGATTGTCTGTGTGAATTCCGCGACATGAACGTTCCTTAAATTATTTCAGGATTAACGATAGGGCGCTTCAACATCTTTTCATAAAGATCGATATACTGCCGCGCTGTGACTGCATGGTTGAAAGCGGCTTTGCTCTCAGTCATTATACGTTTGATCTTCTGCGCTTTAACCTTTTGGGGAAAATTATAAAAATTCATAGCCTGCTCGATGACCCAGAACAGGCCTGTGGAATCGTAGACATTGAAAAGGAATCCGTTACCCACGTCTTTATCTATGTCCATGTGGACCACTGTATCATGAATTCCTCCCGTATCATTTGCAATCGGAAGTGACCCGTAGATCGGGCCGATCATCTGGGGAAGACCGCAAGGTTCAAAAAGAGAAGGCATAAGAACAAAATCCGAAGCCGCGTAGGCCAAACGGGCCAATCGCTCATCAAAATTGCATACTGCCACTCTTTCGTACAAATGATGAAATTGAACTATTTCTTTAAAATGGGCATGGAATTCACCGTTGGCTACAAAGATGATCTCCAGGTTCTGTTCCCAGTAACGGGAAACCAGATCATAGAGGATTTCCGCCAGCAACTGACATCCCTTTTGAATCGTATCGAGACGCGACGGCCAGAAGAAGAGGGGAGCTTTTTCGTCCCGGATAAGACCTAAGCTTTCCTGGAGGAAGTGTTTGTTCTTTATTTTTCCTGCGACATGATTCTTTGGGCTGTACCGACAGAATAAATCCTTGTCTGTGGCGGGGTTAAAAGAGGGTTCCGGTGCATTGAGGATTCCCGTGGCACAGCCGGCATTATATTTATTGATCAGCTCCTGTCTCAGAGGCGCCTGTATAAAATCGTGCTGACCTTTGATTATCTCCGACAGGAAGGTTGGGCTAACCGTATTGACAAAGTGGGCAGCGAAGACTCCGCTTGTGAGGAAATCCACGGGATCGGAGTTCCGGGTTTCTTCATAATTGGAGGGACTACGCTCAAAGAAAAGATTTAGCCAGAATGATGGGGCATCGATTCCTCTGTCCTCCACATAGGAAAGAAGACACATCACTGTATGGATGTTATGAATCGTAAAAAGGCAGGGAATACCCAGTTGTCTTGCCACGGCGGGAATCAGGCCGGTCATCCAGTCGTTGCAATGGATGAGATCCGGCTGTACACGGGGGATGATGTTGTTGATGACTTCCCGCTGAAATGCAAGGGAGACTTTGATGTTTTTATCACTGTAATTAGAATAGACATGGGTCTTATAAAAAAAAGCTCTGTCTTCAGCAAGGTGTATCCTTTCGTCGGGCATTTTCTTCCTGATGGTATTCAGTTCATTTCTTAAAACCGGAGCAAGACGACCGCTGAAGATAGCGCGATAATCGGGAAGTGCCACATGAACATCGGCGCCCTCGTCAAACAGGGCGTTGATAAGGGCAGCTGAGACATCGGCTAACCCTCCTGCCTTGGCAGTAAGATTATTGGTGAGATTACCCATACCGTTGGGCAGATATGTGACTTCAGGGGTCACAATAAGAATACAAGGGTTTTGTCGAGGATCTGTCATTTTCCTTTCCTCTAACTCCCCTCTAACTAAGGGGTATTTCAAACGACTAAATTATTACAAAATTGCAAATTACTTCGCACTACGCCCAGGTAATAAGCCCGGGAGCAAACTTGATCAGGTCATCTCCCTTGGGCCTTGCCCGTGCTGTGAAACCGTATCGCCCGGAATCGCGGCAGGTTATGTTGCAGGCATAAAGGTAATGTCCGTCTCCCATGTCTTTCAGTACAGTCATTTGCTGGGTTTGGCCGGCGGTCAGAATCTCTACGGACTTTAGATGTCCGTAATAAAGTTGTACTTCAACTTCATCCGGACTAAGTTTTCCCAGAGTCACCTCCGCTGTCACGCGAAAGGTTTGTCCCACACGAAACGGGTCGGCCGTATCACTTACAGGCGGCTCTATCCGAATGCCGTTCCAGAGATTTCGGAGCCGTTCGTGCTGAGCCGCCAGACTCTTGGCTTCGGCGGCATCGTTTTCGAGGAGGGCGTTGAACCGCATTGCTGCCGGTATATAAAACCGCTTTTTGTATTCGCCCACCATCCTTTGGCTGGAAAAACTCTGCATAGCCATCTTCATCGATTCTTTCATCATCTTTACCCACCGTGTCGAAGTACCTCTGCTCTTTCTTTCATAAAAACAGGGGATCACATCGTTTTCCAGCACGTTGTAAAGGGCCTGACTTTCAATGGCGTCCTGGTAAGCCGGATCTGTATACTCCTCTCCGTTGCCTATCTGCCATCCCCTTTCCTCGGAGTATCCTTCGCACCACCATCCATCAAGGACGCTCAAGTTGAGCACGCCATTGATGGCCGCCTTCATACCGGAAGTACCGCATGCCTCAAACGGCCGCCTGGGGGTATTGAGCCACACATCCGCCCCCTGTACCAGGTGCCGTGCTGTGTTTATGCTGTAGTCCTCGAGAAATATTATTCGATGGCGCGCACTCGCCCTGTTAGTAAACTGGATCAGGCGTTTGATCACTTCCTTTCCCTCATTGTCTTCAGGATGGGCCTTCCCCGAAAAAATAAACTGTACCGGGTGTGTCTTGGAATTAAGTATCGCCTCAAAACGCTCCAGATTGTGAAGCAGAAGGGTGGCCCGCTTGTAGGTGGCAAAGCGACGGGCAAAAACGATTGTCAGTATGTCCTGATCCAGCACAGACTCGGCCTCCTTCATTATTGCTTTGGGGGAGTTGCAACGCTGGTGTTGCTCTACCATACGTCTCCGGCAGTGACGAATAAGGCGAGAGTTGCTCATTTCATGGGCACGCATAAGTTCCTCGTCGTAGATTTCGTCAATCCTCTCAATAATGTCCGGGTTCGAGAGCTGCAAATGCCAATCAGGACCTAGATAGTTTTCGAAGAGGAGGGCGTTTTCATGTGAAATCCACGAAAGAATATGTATGCCGTTTGTGACATGGGTGATGGGTATTTCATCTTCAGGTCTCTCCGGCCAGACATGTGACCACATGCGCCGTGCCACACTCCCATGCAACTGGCTGACTCCATTGCAGTATTGGGACATACGCAGCCCCAACGCAAACATGGAAAACGATCCGTCCGTATGTGTATTTTCTACTTTGCCCCACGATAAAATCTCATCCGCATCAGTGCTCAGTTTTTTTTCAAAAGGAATGAGACACGGCCTCACAAGATCAGTAGAAAACTTATCGTAACCGGCCCGCACGGGGGTATGTGTGGTAAAGACTGAAGTCCGCGGCACGATCTCCAGAGCAGTTTTTAAATCGACATTATGTTTGGAAATGATTTGAGCAAGCCGTTCCAGACTTGAAAAGGCGGAATGCCCTTCATTCATATGGCACACCGAGGGAAAGATATTTAAGGCTTCAAGGGCACGTATCCCGCCAATTCCCAAAAGTATCTCCTGGCTAAGGCGTTTCTTTTTATCGCCTCCGTAAAGGCTGGAGGTAATGTCTCGAACATAGGGGGGATTCTCCGGCAGATTCGTGTCAAGGAGATAGAGAGGGATACGACCAACTTTAATCTTCCAGACCATTGCATTAATTTCACCAACTGGTCCGGTAACAGTAACATGTAAGTCCTTTCCTGAGTAATCGCGGACCCTCTCCACAGGAAGCTGATAGAGATCGGTTTCCGGATATTCCTCCTGCTGCCATCCCTCCTGGTTGAGAAACTGATGAAAGTAACCCTGTCGATAGAGAAGACCCACCCCTGTGAGGGGGAGAGAAATATCCGAGGCGGCCTTCAGATGGTCGCCCGAAAGGACTCCGAGTCCTCCGGCAAAGAGGGGAAGGCTTTCATGAATTCCAAACTCCATTGAAAAATAGGCGATTGTCCCGTACTGCCCGAACGTGGTATCGTACTGATCAACTCCTGTGAGGTGAAGTCTTTCAAAAGCCTTTCGCACCCGCTCCAGGTGGGCCAGAAAGCCACCATCTTCTGCCAGTTCCTCAAATCGTTCCTGAGAAATACGTGTCAAAAAGTCGATAGGGTTTCGTTCAGCCTCCACCCATAGGGAGGGATTGATGCGACGGAAGAGCTCTATGGCATCTTTCTGCCAGCACCACCAAAGATTACGCGATAATACCTCGAGAAAAGACAGAGGTCCCGGAATGTCAGGAAGCACCTTAAAAGTTTGCAAATGATTCACTTTTTTAATTTCCCAAATATTTAAATAGCAACAACTGAATTTTCACAATTACCAAAGTGAGATGGTAAATATTTATCGGCATCCCAATCATTTTCCCAGTTCATCTCATCTATGAGATAACGAAACTGATATTCTCTCCCCTGTTCAAGATTGATGGTTACTGTAAATGACCCGTCTTTTAAGCATTTCATAGGTGTTGCATAAATATCCCAGTTGTTAAACTCACCAACAACATGGACTGTTCTGGCTTCCCCGGCCGCTTCCCTGGGAAGCCTGAAAGTTACCTTGCATATAGATCCGCTTTTTAGAAATTGTTTTTTGAGACTCATAGCAACCTCCTTCCTATTGACAATTAATTGATTGATTGATTGATTGAATTCTAAATTATCGCTCTCAAATAGTCAATCTTAAAACCTCTAATCCATTAATTCCAAAAACACACGAAGCAGTTCACTCGCCCCCCAGGCTTGTGCGTCACAGCCGCGTTGCCTGTGGGGAAAATCCCCGTCCAGAATCTCCGGTACATGTCCTGCGCACCCCCGGTTGATGAGGACGGTACTGCTTGCAAGCCATGCTAAAGCGGTCTCCTTCCCTTTATTACCGTAAGCCTTGATCCAGGCCTCGCAAAAAGTGGGAAACAGCCAGGTCCAGGCCGTACCATTGTGGTATGCGGGTTTCCGCCTTGAGTCCTCATCTCCTGCATATTTCCCCTGGTATGGATTAAGGGGATCGTTACTCACCCTTTCCTGATGTACAATTGGAAGCGGATGGCGAACGGCCCGGTCTGCCAGGCTGCGGATGGCACCCGGAACAAGAAGTTCTTCACACGCCGTTACGATTTTTCGTGCGACGGTTGTGTCGGTGACGGCTTCCAGCGTCACGGCGAAAAGCTGATTCGGCCGGAGGGCGTCGTCCTGCTCTGCCCGGCTTGCCGGCACTCCGGGACGGGCGTGGAGGCAGTCCGACAGGTATCCTTCTTCTTCGAGCATAAAGAAGTCTAAAATCGATGACTGTACCTGCAATGCCCTCTTTTCCCAATCGCTTCCGTTACCGTCAGGGTCGATACGGGCTAAAAAGGAGAGCGCGGCATACCAGAGGGCCTGGATTTCGATTGGATATCCTTCGCGTGGCGTCCCTGCAGGGTGATTGGTGTCCATCCAGGTAAAATGGGCGGGACTGAAAATCAAGCCAGATTCCGTATCCATCCGGATGCCGTTGAAAGTGCCTCTGGTAAAGAAACGCCCTATTGAAAGGAGTACCTGGCGTATTGTCCGGTCGCCACACTCGGCGTCGAGAAAGGCTTCATTTCCTTCGGCACAAACGAGATCGGAGCATGCCAGAAAAAACCACAGCGGTGCGTCAGAGGTATCCCGGTTTGCTATGTCCTTACCATGAATCACATTCGGAATCGTTCCTTCTCTTTCGAACTGTCCGAACTGTTTCAAGATAGCCCGGACATCTTCAGTCCTTTCTGTTTTTATCAAGCCTCGAATAAATATTAGTGTGTCGCGTCCCCAATCAAGAAACCAGGGATACCCTGCAATCACCGTCTTAAAGTTTTCCCGCTTCACCACATAGTGATCCACTGCGCCTTTCAGGGCTTCATCCAGTTTCCACGAGGTGTTTTCCTCAAAGGCAGATGACCCTGAATGCCGGGTCACGGGGGACTTTGTATCCTCTGTGTTACCGATTTGCGCTGTTAGTTCAACAGCCTCCCCCCCCTTCAGGATTGCAGAAAAATAACCGGGGCTGAACAAATCCGAATCAGGGTCAAGGCCTCGCTCCGCCTCCAGGGGGCGGTGTACCATGTAATGCCACTCCGGTTCCCACACAAAGCCGCCCTTGGAGATCCAAACATGGAGTTTACGTTCCGCTTCAGGCGCAAAGATAAAACCCTGGGAGTGTTTCTCTACAGAATTAGGCCAGTCATATTCCGGCCCCGTATACGCCTTGGTGATTTCGTGAAAATTGCGATCCTCAATGTCGGGACGAAGAATGAGCCGAACCTCCTCATGGTCTGCCAGTTTCCCTTCCTCCCCTCCGGCAGTGTGACGGGAAAAGACCATGCGTACGGTATTCTTTCCAGGTACCATCTCGATCCCTATATTGAACAATATATATTCTCCCTGACCGGTGGGAACGCGGTATCGCCAGAAGCCACGCGAATTGTAGTCAAAACAGAACGAGTCAAGACAATCATTGCAGATTTCCTGGGAGTAGTCTTGAAACACAATCCAGGCGCGGCACCGGGTGAACATGATCCGGCGATCTTCAGGATAAACAGGGTTTAGATTTGCAGCAAGGAGGGCATCATATTTACTGCGCAGCTCTCCCCATGAAACGTTGGCCCGAAGCATGCTTCCGCGGCCATTGCTCCCTAACAGGAGGAGTGGCCTGTTCAGCAATTCCGATCTTCTAAAGATTCTTTTCACCCCGGCATCTTCTGCCCGAGACAGGGAAAGAAGAGGCGCTTCGATATGTTCGCAATGTCCCGGAGTGTAAACCGACAGCTTCAGAGTATAAGGACGGTGGGACTTTGGGGCGGGTAATGGAGAAAAAAGAGCAAAAAACGATCCGTCGGAGCAAGAAAGACTCTCTTCCGGGGCATTAACCCGTCCTTTGTCCACAATTTGGGCTCGAAAGGACGTACCGGAACGGACCAGGAGAAAATGCTCCGGAGGCACCATTACTTCCCGCCTTACGTCATTTGGCCATTGCCACGTTATCACACGGGGTTCCTGACTAAAGGGATTGAGGCTGCGACAGTACTCCACAGGATCTTCAGCCAGATGTTTAGCGGCCTGATCTGTATCAAAATCCTCCAAATCCCGGACGCCTCCATAAAACCGGAACACATCAAGAGCCTTGGTACGCAGACGCTGTCTTTCAATTCGCTCCGGAATTGTAAAGTCCGGACGGTCTGCATTGCGGATAAGGCCGATATCGCCTTTATCCGCGGTAAGGCAGAGAACCTGACCGGGCTCAAGAAGATAAGTGTGCTGTCCTCCGGACTCAGCAACGGTCACATCCTCTTCGGATAGGAGATCCACAAACACGGTGCTATCCATGCCTGCCTGCTGCGGATTCCAGGACCCAAGGGTTTCGTTTTTGTCATCGAGGTTCGCCACAATAAGAAGCCTTTTCCCGGAGGGAAGATGGTGGCGCATCAGGACGATGTGGTTTCCCCCTTCCTGTTGAATCAGTTTCAAGTCGGTTTTGTCGTAAAAGGCAGGATGAGCTTTCAGTAGGGTATTGAGGCGGCGGATATGTTGCACCTGGTTGGATGTCGCCCCCCAGTTAAGGGAAGGAGATTCGTGAACGTCGATCTTTTCTGTTGCGTACCACTCCACCCCATTGGCAAAACCAAAACCTCCCTGCTGAGAGCAAAGGGCGCACAGGGCGGTGCGCATCCGGGCATAGACCTTTGAGCGTGAGGCCAGGCGAATGTTGTCATGAGTTTCAGCAAAATGTATCATGATACCGTCACCTTTAGAAATTTCAGTGGCTTCGGGAAGGTAGTTTTCGATCTGGTTTCGGTCATAGTTTTGAAACAGTTCCGAATAAGCCCAGTCAAAGTTGGCTGTATTCAGTATGTCACGAGTCACGGAGATTTTTCCGCCAAGTCCTTCAAGAAGAAAAACAGTGTCGGGATATTGATCACGGACAATGGCAACGATATACTTCCAGGCAGGGACCGGAATCATGTATCCTGCATCGCACCGGAATCCGTCCACGCCCCTCCGGCACCACGTGAGAAAGATATCTGCCATGTATCGCCACAGGTCTTTATGGGTGTAATCGAGTGCTGTCAGGTCTTCCCATAGCACACCCCATGCTCCGGGAACCTTTATTCGGCCGTCACTATCCCGGATAAGCCATTGTGGATGGGTCGTGTGGAGACTGGCGGCCCATCCTGTGTGGTTGATGGCGATATCCATAAGGACTTTTGCGTTTCGTTCATGAACTGCGTCGACAAGCTCGATGAACTGTTCCAGGGGGGTGACCCGTGTATCGAATTCCGCCAGGGCCGGATCAACGGCAGTGAAACTAAGCGCCGCATAAGGACTTCCAAATCGTCCCATACAGGGGTAAGTGGTTGGTGTAGGATGGATGGGAAGCAGTTGAAGTATCCGGCATCCGAGTTCTCCTACAATGAAATCGAGCTCCCGGATCAGATCACGAAAGGTTCCGGACGGCGGGATCACTGCATAACCGGCTTTGTCAAGAACCTGGATACTTCCATCTTCCGACGGATCAGGGGTACCGCCACCTCCCTTATTCGGGCCGAACTGCCGTACGAATGCATTATAGATTATGTTCGAGCAACAGGTATCTGCTGTCTCCACGTTGATAATGGTGTTGGGACCACGTGGCCAGAGCGAGCTTGACTCCCCTTCTTTTAAAAAGAAGCTTTTGGCCTGAAAATGCCCAACTTCACAAAGAGGGAGGGTAACCTGAAAGTGCCGGTCATCAACTCGTTTCATCGGGATATCAAACCAGTCCCGTCCCAGTGGGGGCTCATCATGGTTGACTTCCCGGATGATTTCGTTCCTTGCGATTTGCGCATGCCCGATGTTGGTACGGAGCCACGCCCCCCCCTTTTCTGGATGAGAAAGGGAAAGGGTGAAGGTCCGGGTATCACCCCGAAACATAAGAATACGTGTTCCAGGTGCAGGATCCTGCATGACCCAGTTTGAGTTGTTCATGGTTCCTCAAATCGATAAATTGATAAGCGCTTGCTTTATCAGCGAAAGAGTATAGGAGAATGAAAGTTATGCGTCAAGATAAATAGGCCACAAAGTCAGGAAAGTTAGTATACGGTATCCGAGCCATGCCAAGTCGCCTTGATCTGCTTCATTACCATGAACTTGGGTTGGTCCACTGGGGTTAGGTTTGAAAAGGAATTTTTCTTTGAGACCGTAACAAAATTAAGCAAGCGGTTTGCCCTTGTTGAGCCTTTCGTATATTCTTATATATTTGGCAACCATATTCTGAAGATCGTGTTTTTCCCTCGTCTCCTCCATGATCCTCTTCATTTGTATCTCCCTTATTTTTTCAGGTTTTCTGTGGAATCGGACGCTTTTCTTAAGTCCATACCATAGCCCGTTTGGATTATAATCCCGGAACAGGAAACCATTCCCCACATCCTGAGGAGAACCATCAATTTTAAGTTTCAGTTCCCTTATCTTGTCATGATAGCCCCCAGTGTCACGATTGGTAGCCGTCGCCCCGAAAAGGTTTCCAATCTGGTCAATCTGACCGCACGGTTCATAAAGAGACGCCCCGAAAACGTCGGATGCCGCCGCGTAACCAAGTATGGAAAGTTCTTCACTGAAGTGATGACATACTATTTTTCCCTTGGAAGCCCAGGCGATTTTTCCTAAGATATCCTCATGGGTCCGTTCGTATCCTACACCGTCGGCTACGATAGCCATCTGCACATCACCGTGCGCTATGACGAATTTCAGGGCAATGTCTTCGAGCAGTTCAACACCTTTCTGTGCCGGATCAAGCCTTGAGGGCCAGTATAAAAGGATTGCATCGGGATTGACGTCGAGACCCGTTCTCTTCTGGAATTCCACAAGGTTTTTCTTTTTCGCGGCAATGATATCATCATTGGGTCCGTATTTCTCGACGAGATGATTACACCTCTCAGGATACATGCCGGGAGATGGGGCATTGATGATAGACAGCGCAGAACCATGGTAATACTTTGCCTTCACCTCCTGTCTCACACTATTTGGAACAATATGCCTGTCTGAAAAATAATCGTTGACAACTTCTTCAAGAAATCTCTGCCCGACAAAATTAATTAACGTAGCATTCTTGATCGCAGTGGCCTGACAGTCGATGGATCTCGTTCCATTTTCATCGGAAAAGTAAAGGTGTTCCAACAGCTCATTCAAATTTATGCCAAGAAGCATATCAAGAGGTACGTGGCCGGTAAAAATATTATGAACCGTGTGCAGTAGCGGAAAGCCCCTCGATCTTGCATAAGCGGCAATAACTCCACCTGCCATCCAGTCGTGGCTGTGTAAAATAAGTTTTCCATGGCTTTTCGCCCTGACCGTTTTTATAATATGATTCACAACTTCTTTCTGGAATTCAGCAGCATTCAATCCAGGGTTTCCGGAGTATGCACCGGGTAAATCAGTGAAGACTGATGAGGTGACGAGATGTACCTTATCGGGATCAACTGCATACCTGATTTCCCGCCACTGTTTTTCGTCAAGATGGCTTTCCCTTTGAAATCTTTTCTTCAAGTTCATCGTTGCCAGGTGACAATCGATACCACGCTCCGTAAGCCCTTCAGATAATGCGGTTATTACTTCTCCCAGCCCTCCGCTCTTGCCCGATATGAATTTTGCTAAAAGCCCCATGTCTTCCGGTAATCGTCCGGTTTCCGGAGCTATGATAAGCACTGCCGTTCTTTCACCCTTCTTCAGAATTTCAAATCTCTTAACGTCGGTTTCAAGATAATCTACTTTACGCGTTATGATACGGGCAGCCTGTGTTACGGAACCCCCATAGGGATTTAAATAGAAATGAACCTTACGGTCTTCACCCATCCGTTCATGGAGGAAATATACATGATCGGAGGTTGTCATGTGTCGCCACTTCTTTAATAGTTCTCCCCCCGCTCTTTTAACGTCACCTTCAAGATTCTCAATATCTTTAAATAATTCGTACTGGGTGAGCGTACCAAGCCATCCGAATGTATCCCTGCGGACATTGGCTCGGTCGGAAATTTCCTTGCCGTGAATATCCAGAATTGGGCAATCAACATCCCTGAAACGCTCTGCCATCTCAGATGGATTGGCCAGGATGATACCGGGATGTCTCGCCAGCGCTTCGGGCAGACCCCTCCAGAATTCAAAGATTCCCTTATTCCTCCCGATGCGATCCCCCATGTGCTCTAAATAGAAACCGAGCATAACGCTGTCACCCTCAATTTTAGCTATATTTGCCGCATACTGTTCGGGTGAAACGGGGTTACGGGAAAAACGACAGGCAATATCATCACTGAGATCGCTGTTCCTCGGAATGACTATAAGGTTATTACCCTTGGCACGGAAGACGGTGTCGGATGGGATGGGATGTTTTTCGTTGGCAAACATGTCCTCTCTCATCTCGCAGAGAACGGACTGATAACCCATGTCTGCAATGGCTTCGGCAATAGTGTTATTGTATATGAGATCCGTATTCCTGAAAGATGTGGGTACGACTTCAAACAGAGCCCTCATCTTATCCCCGTGAAGAGAAACCTGATCCCGGAATTCCTGCAGTTTCGGATTTGCAAAAAGACTGACAAGAGAATGATAATATGTTTCATCCAGAAACTCGATCTGGTTTCCTTCATTACCGGCATTCAGTAGTTTCTGTAACGCCTCTACGACTTCCGGCTTGTAAAGCTCGGCCTGCTCCAAAAATGTCCCGGACAGACCAAGCGTAATCTTAAAACCGGGATTTTCGGATATGAGTTCATCCATCATACCGATGGCAGGCAAATAGCACTTTTCTGCAACCTCCAGAAAGGTTTTTCCGTTCATTTCCTCCCAGAAAAATTTGTCTCTTTCCGGATGCAGTCTGAAAGGCTGATGTAGCTGAAAATATATAGTTAGTACGGGCATTGTATTTCTTTCCATTTATTATATGCTATTAATTTAGCAATTAATTGTTGAATTTACAAGGACTTGTTATTTCTGTTCCCCAGGATTTATTGACCGGGAGAGCATCCCGCAAGCCCCGCCCTGTGGGCGAGAAGCTTCACAAAAAGTGTTTTCATGCCCGCTCGAAGGAATATTTCACCAAAGGAACGTAAAAGTGAGACCATTTGCCAATGTCTCAGCATTATGATTTTTCAAGGAAATTTGTGCAATCAAGAGAGATGCTGTGAGGGATTATACAGTCGAAGATCGTTTTATGCGTCGAGATAATTACCAATACGTTTATTGAAAATTTCTTGAAAACCGTTCTGCCTTCAGGACATCACGTCCATCACTTATTCTTTAATGCAATCGTTTCTCCACAAACAATTGTGTTCTTCACATACGTCTTTTGTCTCGTAACACGGGATATATCCTTCCATTGATTGAATATCTCTAATGATATCGCGTTTGGAACGACCTATGCGTGTATCAACTCCCCATTCTTTTGCAATTTCTCGCACTTTTTGCATTTTCATTTTAGTGATCCTCCATCAAAATTGTACTTAGTTATTTGATTGTAGTCAGTATGGCTTGACCAGAAAATTTTAAAAAACACTGTGGCAACCAACCAGGATTTCACTTTACCGGGAAGGGGCATGATAAAGGTCCTCCCCTCCTATTCGACCCCTTAATTCTTTTAGTCTTTGGCGTTTTTCTCTTGTTTCCTGACAAGCAATACAGAATCTTGTAGTAGGCCTTGCCATGAGGCGTTTTTCCGGGATCTCCTCCTCGCAATCTGAGCAGACCCCATAGGTTCCATTATCGATGCGGGTTAGGGCATTTTTCAATTCTTTGATCATGATATCATATCTTACCTTGAAAGTGAAACACCGTCTCCTTTCAATTTCAACGGTTGCCTGGTCAATAATATCAACAGGCTGATCTACAGGCTCAGATAATTCTTCCTTAAATTTTGGGTCGTTGATGTATTCCGCCAACTCATCTGTAATGAGCTTCTTAAAGAATTCAAGTCGTTGAAGGAATTGGCACATATCTGTCAGCATTCAAAGTATTTTCCCATTTTGCCCCATCAATCAGATAACGAAATGGTGCGTTTTTCTATCCTTCGATAAAATGAATTCGACTGATCAAAGAAAAACAATAAGTTGGTTGAATTTTAAATTATTAAGACAAACAAACAAATGGGGTGAACACCTTATTTTCTGACAAGAAATACAGTATTTTGAAGTGCGGGATCGGGTATGAGATTTAGAGTTCTTTTTACAAAAAAAGAGGTTGCCGATTATCTCTGTATCAGTGTAAAAACTGTGGAGAAACATCGATCCAATCTTATGAAGAAGTTAGACCTCCACACCGCCTCGGCCTTGATGGCCTTTGCTATAGAGAAAGGATTGGTCACTAAGTAGCAATCATTCCTCGACACGCCATGACGCCCGAACGGTGGTCCCAACTTCCCCCGAGGACTCGATATCAAAAGACCCGCCTGAATGTCCCGTTCGCTCTTTCATGCTAACAAGACCCAATCTTCTTTTGGAGCCGTTTCTGGAGAGAACATCCTTTATCTCTACATCGAATCCCTTGCCGTTATCTTTGATGAATACCTCTATAATGTCCTCTATCTTCTTCAGAGAGACGCAAACGATATCTGCCTTGCTGTGTTTGGCAACATTATTCAGGGCTTCCTGCAAGATTCTGTAGATTACGATCTTTAAAAAGTCAGGTACTTCATTTTCCTGAACATCGATCTGTTTTTCGATACGAATGCCCGGATAAATTGTCTGAAATTCACGACTAAACCAGGAAATCGTGGCCAGGATTCCAAAATCATCCAGGATGGATGGCCACAGATCTGCACAAATCGTGCGGACTTCTTCAATGCCGTTTTGAACAACGGGGACGAGATGTTCTAACGATTCTGCGAAGATTGATTCGGCGGAAACCTCCCTCACTTCATTCACGGCTCTCTCCACACCAAATTTGACGGTAGTCAGGATTTGTCCGATGCTGTCATGGAGCTCTTGCGCGATGCGTTTCCTTTCATCTTCCTGTACCGTCAATAGCTGGGATGAGAGAAACCGGAGTTGATTTTCCGACTCCCGTAATGCGTCTTCCACTTTCTTGCGCTCGGTGACATCCCGGACGGATTCGATAGCGCCGATGACATTTCTCATGGAGTCATATATCGGGCTTGCCTTGCCCCACAGGAATAAATTTTGTCCTTTAACGAAGGGAACACCCGTTTCGGCGATGAGGAGATCTTTTTCCTTGTGAATAAAAAAGTATTTTTCTTCTATTTCTTCGTCAGCTTTAAACACAAGATCTATCAGGATAGGTCTTCTTTCTCCGTAAAACGGGATGGCATATTCTAAGTCTCCTTTGCCCAGCATCTCTTTGGCCTTAATCCCTGTCATTTCTTCAATTGCCCTGTTCCAGACAATGACCCTGCCTTCGAGGTCAATAGCAAAAGTAGCGTCAGGCAGAAAGTTGATGAAATCGGCCAATTGACGTTCCGAGTTTCTGAGTGCTTCCTCCGCCTTCCCGCGCTCTCCTATCTCTTTCATCAGTTGCTCGTTTTTCATTAAGAGCTCGGCAGTGCGCTCTTTTACGCGCTGTTCCAGTATGAGATGAGACTTCTGCAATGCCTCTTCCGTTCGCTTGAGCTTGGTAATGTCCCGTCCCCCCGACTGATACTCGATGAATTTTCCTTCATTATTAAATATCGCTCTATTAATCCATTGCTGCCAGCCGATCTCACCGTTTGGAAGAATGACCTGATGTTCAGAAGTGGCAACAGGGTTATCTTGAGTAAGCACTGACAGACCCTTTTTTACCACTACATGATCTTCTTCCGGAATTAGGGACATAAAACTGCGACCGATCAACTCCTCTCTTTTTTTCCCAAAATAGCGGCAGTAAGCATCATTTACGAAGGTGAGTATCCCTCCTGGCAGAAAACGACAGATCATTTCGGTCTGATCTTCGACGATGTGACGATAACGCGCCTCGCTCTTCTTCAGCGTATCTTCGGCCAGTTTTCGCTCGGTGATATCCAGTGTGAGTTCGATCCCACCTACAACATCGCCATTGGAGTCTCGAACCGGGCAGCCATTTATGAACCAAACCCTTCCGTCCGGTGTTATCTTCTCCACTTCCTGCTGCTGACCCGTCATTATGGCTTTCAAAACCGGGCAGTCCGGACAGGGGTCAGTGCGCTGTGCCCATATCTCATAACAATGGCGTCCCACAAGTTCCTCAAGTGTCAAATCTACTGATTCACATGCAGACCGGTTTGCCCATAGAATCTTCATTTCTGTGCTTTGGTATATTACGTGTTCCATCAAACTGTTTAGAATTGTCTCCTTCGAAACAACAACAAAGTCTTCCGCTTCCTTGCGCCTGACTTCTAAAGCTTCCATTTCAGCAAACCGCCGGCGCAATTCAACCAGCTCATTTATGAGTTGATCTTTGGTTTTTTCTTCATCTTTCACTTTTTTGCCTCCAAGACGAAAATGGCAATCCGAATTTGTGTTTTTACTGCGTTTTCTAAAGTATCGTAAAATGCTTTGATTCTCAAGGGCTGTTTGATCCATTTGAAGAATAGTTCTGGTAATTGGGGACGGGCACACATTTCTCTCTCCGCCATTTTATGAAAACATATTAAGGAAACCCTTCTTAAGATGCCACGTTCTGCGGGCAGGGTGGGGGAGTGGATCATCGGTTGATTAAAGTGCGCCCACAGCTCAGTTGGATAGAGCGTCGGACTATGAATCCAAAGGTCGAAGGTTCAAATCCTTCTGGGCGTGCCAAAAAAATCAAAAGGTTGACAAGGGGGTCTTCTGTCCATTCCAGTTCCAGGTGACCAAATTTAGAAAGGTTTTTTCAGGAAGTAACGTTGCAGTGTAATTATGTCAAGAGCTTTGGCCTATCCTCTGGCCAACCTGGCCATCGCTTCAGCAGCTAACTGAACATTAGTTTTTTCATGTGATTTCTCACTTTCCTCTAATATTCCGATCACACAATCAGCTGTTTCTTTTACCTTTTTAGATAGCTTTAGCAATTTATTCTCTTTGGGTAAAAAGGGGATCGATAAGCCTTGATATAAATGATTTGTCGAATCTATAAATTCTGTAAGGGTGTTGATGAACTTTGGTAGCGTGGCGAAAAACCGGCTGTTTCCTGCAAAGTTAACAGTTGCCTTTTCATAAAATTCAGACCAGGAATTGCCAAACTCCTCTGGTGAGCTTATCTTGCCCTTCTTTAATGTACCGTAGGAAAACCAATAAATTTCCCTCAACGACTTTCCTATCCCTTGAGCAAGACTGAGTGATAATTCAAACCAGGAGGCCAATAGATCGAAGTGCTTACTTGCCCAGTCCGTTAAGGCAGCTACCACATACTTATTATACGGGATCAAAGCGGAGAGCGGTTCAAGAAGTTCACCTATTGCTTCTTTGGATGTTTCTCCAATAAGTATTTAACCTTTTCTTAAAAGCATTCAAATATCCATTATCTGTAACGAGCATGTCTGAAAAATTCCTGCTATCATTCATAAGTGATACGGTTGAATAAGTAATTATTTTTATGTAGGAACCACAAAATGTCTGGAAGATTTTTTTAGCCTGTTTTTGTTCCTCGGGAAAAGTATTCGCAAATTGTTGAATCCCCTTTTCTATTTCCTCTATGCCTTTGAGCGCCTCCTTAAAAGGTGTGCTTTTTAACGAAAATGACAACTTTGGCGCGTTTTCGGACAACCTCATAGAGATGTGCCTTGTGCCTACTTTTAAGTCTTGTATGTGTTTAAAGAACAATTACCGAATTCTCACCATCCCCATAAGGAATTGGCGCATATCTGTCGGCATTCAAAGCATTTTCCCACTGTGTCTCATCGATCAGATAACGAAACTGATATTCTCTTCCCTGTTCAAGATCGATGGTTACAGTAAATGCACCGTTTTTCAGTTTTTTCATAGGAGTAGCTTTGACATCCCAATCGTTAAATTCACCAACAATGTGGGCTGTAACGGCAGATTCAGCCACTTCCCCCTCCAATCCAAAAGTGACCTTGCATACGGGTCTGCTTTT
>CAZYTP010000024.1:0-29947 GCA_964650385.1 uncultured Syntrophales bacterium
ACTATTTAATTTTACAATGCAAACTGCGCTAACTGCGGGGTTTGAGGGTTAGGCACCTTCCATTTTTGATCTGCTAATGATAGAAGAAATGATTTTTTCCGCATCATCACGAGATCTAACAACATGTGTATTGCTGAATAGTTTCTCTGCATAAGCTTGCCACATTCTGGCAAGGCCAAATTTCAAATCAGTTGGCATTATTGATATCCAACGAACTCCAGGATAATTATCCTCAAAACCCTGGAATCGAGATGCAACCAAACGCAACCCTTCGGCTGTTACTTTTTCAACATCTGCTTCAGAGTAATCCGAAAGCAGAACAAGCAGTGTTTCTTTTGCGCTTTTCTCAATCCAAGTATTTCTTTCATCGAAACCCATGGCAATGATTTCGCCAGTCAACTTTCCAATCCATTTTGTTTCAATTACCTTACCATCATGGCTCAACGAAAATGTATAATTCATTTAATTTCCTGTTGATAGCAATAAATCAGCATCTGCGACGGTGCCTAACATATATTATACTGCCTATTTACCGTATTATATCACGGCATAATTAACTTGACATTGAAAATGTACAGTAACTAAGATATGTTGTCAAGAAACTATACCATATTGAATTATAAATAAGGATGTGTCTACCACAATGATTTACACGTATGTTTTTAATGAGAGCTTTGCACAACTACCGTTATTTGTCATTTCAACCGAAGCATTCTTCTGGGACACGATCCCGATTTGATAAAGATAAATCGGGTTATGTCCCCGGATATCTTCCTCGAAATGGACGGTAAAGCTGTACGCAGTCCGCTGGATATGATTTGAGACGTTTGGATAATACCTTAATGTCATTGCGAACGAATGTGAAGCAATCTCAAATTGCCTGTAATTACGAATAGATTGCCACGTCGCTACGCGCCTCGCAATGACTAAGAACGCAATTATGCAAAGCTTCAGGTTTTGACAAGTTCGTAAAAAGTCTTTTTTTGTCACCCTGAATTTATTTCAGGGTCTCTAACTTACTGAAATAATTAGATGCTGAAACAAGTTCAGCATGACAAATGGTGCAGGTTATGACTTTTTACGAGTGCATCAGGTTTTAGAAATGGCCAAAGTAATTGTCAAAAAAGCTTCTTACGACTATGAGATATTGAGGCGGCATTGTTTTGATATCTTAGATCAATTCTGCGGGGATCTCATCAGGAAGGACAGCTTTGTCGTCATAAAGCCGAATTTCCTCTCGGCGTTCCCGCCGGAGCGTGCCATTGTCACCCATCCGCTGATTGTGAGATGCGCGGCTGAATATGTCCTCTCAAAGGGCGTAAGACCGCAGATCTCGGACAGCCCCGGTACAGGTTTTTTTGAAAGGGTACTCAGGGAAAGCGGTGTTAAGGACGCGCTTTCCGGGCTCGATGTGGAATTTAAGGAGTTCAAACAATCCGTAAAGGTCGATATCGGCGAACCGTTCGGGCGGATTGATATGGCCGAAGACGCGATAAAGGCGGACGTCCTGATAAATCTCCCGAAGCTCAAAACCCACAGCCAGATGCTCCTCACTCTGGGAGTAAAAAACCTTTTCGGGTGTATCGCCGGTTACAGGAAAGCCGAATGGCATATGCGCGCCGGTGTCGACAGGCACATGTTCGCGAGACTTCTCTTTCAGATTTACAGGAGACTGAATCCCGCCGTTACCATCGTTGACGGTATTCTGGCGATGGAGGGTGAAGGGCCGGGGAGGGGAGGTGTGCCGAAGCACCTTGGCGTAATTCTCGGAAGTGATAACGGTGTGGCGGTCGACATGGCGATATGCACCATGTTCGGGATAAAGCCGGATATTCTTCTGACAAATAAAGTCTCCAAAGAGCTCGGCTTTTTCGATGGGCCGATCGAAATTGACGGCGATCTTCCAAAAATCAGAGATTTTTCCCTGCCGGGGATAACGCCGCTTACAATGGGTCCCGGCTGGGCTCAGCGTTTTATCAGGCAGTATTTCCTTCAGAGACCCGAGGCCGATGAATCTATGTGCAGATTATGCGGCAAATGTTCCGAATTCTGTCCCGCGGGGGCACTGACCCGGAGAGGCGATAATCTCCATTTTAATTATGATGAATGCATCAGGTGTTTTTGCTGTATCGAAGTCTGTCCCCACGGCGCCCTTCGTACCCGGGAACCGATAGGAGGCAAGCTGTTGAGAAAGTTCATACACAGAAGTTAAGTCCTGCCGTATCGTTTCTTCAATTGTCTTGACTTTTATATTGTTTCTGTCTATTAAAATACGTTCAATTCATAAGAAATTTTACAGTTGGGCTGAATATAACCTGCACTCATCTTCTTTACATTTCTTTACTATTTCAATGATGTAAAAATATGCAAGTTTTTTGTTTTCAAGAAATATCCGGAGGGGTTTTTTAATGGCAGAAAAGGCAACTTATGAGGAACTGGAACGAAGAGTTAGAGAATTAAAGAGCGAATCTATAGTGCGAAAGGAAGTGGAAAAAGCATTAAAGGAAAGCGAGGAACGCCTTAGCCATGCGCAGAGTATTGCTCACCTGGGTTTCTGGGATCGCGATATTATAACCGGCGATCTATACTGGTCTGACGAAAATTGTCCCATTTTCGGGTTAAACCCACAGGAAGCTGTGCCGACATATGAAATGTTCATAAACATGGTGCATCTGGAAGACCGTCATTTTGTGGATGAAAGTATAAAAGCTGCATTGCAAGGAAACGATAAGGAATACAAAGTTGATTACCGTATTGTGCGTCCCAGCGGCGAGATACGATGGCTTCATTCTCAAGGGAAGATAATATGTGACGGAAAAGATACTGCAACCCGATTTATGGGTACCCAGATTGACATTACAGACCGTAAGCTGTCGGAGGAAGCTCTGCAAAAAGTTCTCAATGAGATGGAACAACGGGTAGAGGAACGTACTGCTGAACTTATAAAAGCAAATAAGCAACTGAAGTGGGAAATTACCGAGCGCAAGCAGGCTGAAAAGGCGCTGCGTAAAAGTCAGGAACGGCTAAAGAATATATACGATTCCTTACATGTAGGAATTGTGCTCATCGATCCTGAAACACACAAGGTCGCCGATGCTAATTATACTGCCGTTAAAATGATTGGTGCTCCTAAAGAACAGGTTATTGGCTCTGTGTGTCATGGCTACATCTGCCCCGCGGAAAAAGGGAAGTGCCCGATTACAGACCTCGGGGAAGAAGTGGATAATTCGGAGTGTATTTTGCTTAATGCCGACGGTGAAGAAGTTCCAATCCTCAAAACCGTTACTCACATGACATTAAGCGATCATAAGTTTTTGTTAGAGAGTTTTATTAATATCACACAAGAAAAGAAACTCGAAGTCCAACTTCAACGGGCCCGGAAGATGGAAGCTATAGGCACATTAGCAGGCGGCATTGCCCATGACTTCAACAACCTTCTCATGGGTATCGAGGGGAATGCTTCTCTTGTCCTTTTAGACATTGATTCCACACATACTCATTATGAAAAGCTGAAAAACATTCAGCAATATGTCAGGAGCGGGGCGGGACTCACCAGTCAATTACTGGGTTTTGCCAGGAGAGGAAAATACGAGGTCAAACCGACTAATCTGAATGAACTCATCAATAAGAGTTCCAATATGTTCAACCGTACCAGAAAAGAGATGGAAATTCACAGGACATACCAGGAAGATATCTGGACGGTGGAAGTGGATCAAGGTCAGATAGAACAAACACTTTTAAATATCTATGTCAATGCATGGCAGGCCATGCCCGGAGGCGGCAAGCTCTATCTTCAGACGGAGAATGTCACCCTTGATGAAAACTATGTAAAACCTTATCACTTTGAACTCGGCAGATACGTGAAGATATCAGTTACGGACACAGGCGTTGGGATGGATAAGGCAACAAAAGATAAGATCTTTGATCCGTTCTTTACGACAAAGGAAAGGGGCAGTGATAAGGGTACAGGATTAGGCTTGGCCTCTGCCTATGGCATCATAAAGAATCACCATGGTTTTATCAACGTTTACAGTGAAGAGGGTATTGGAACCACCTTCAATATCTATCTGCCCGTATCGGAGAAGGACGTAAAGGAAGTAACAGAAGAAAAGAAATTGCCCAATGGATTCCTGAAGGGAACAGAAACAATACTCTTTGTAGATGATGAGGAGATGATCATCGATGTTAGTGAGGAGATACTGAAGACTTTAGGCTACACAATATTAACAGCAAGAAGCGGGAAAGAGGCCATTGAGATCTACAGTGGAAACAAAGACAAGATCGACATGGTAATTCTGGACATGATCATGCCGGAGATGGATGGTGGAAAGACTTACGATATTTTGAAAAAGATCAATCCTGAGATAAAGGTTCTCCTGTCAAGCGGATACAGTATCAATGGTCAGGCAACGGAAATACTGGAACGTGGGTGTAATGATTTCATTCAGAAGCCGTTCAATATAAACCAATTTTCTCAAAAAATAAGGGAAATTCTGGAGAAATAGGATTTATTTTACTTCCGACAAATTCTATTCAGGACTCAAAGAAAAACTATTTTGTCGTGCCCTTTGTCACGGAACTGATTCCTGTTCGGTATAGAATTGTATATGCCAACGTTCAAAATTGCGCGTGTTGCTTGCTGTTCCTTTTCCACTTCCTCAAGGGAGTTCCCATCATATCGTATTACCTTGGGCAGCGGTTTAATGAACGATTGCCTCAATGAATAAGTATAGGCGCCCTGATCAGGAATAACGAGAATGTCACCTGTATCAATTCCATTACCGAAAACTGATGTTCCCCAGATGTCATAGGGCGCACAGAGAGAACCGAAAGTTTTCAAAGAAAACTCTTTTAAAGAAGGTTTGGTAAGGTTTATGACAGGAACGAACTCGGTCAAAGGGCGTTCCCATCCCAAGAGGTTTATACCGCCGTCAGTTATTACCGTTCGAGAGTCTTTTTTATCGATTACCGTGAGCAGGATATGCATGGCAGGCGTTGATATCCACCTGCCGGGTTCTATCCATATCTCAAGGTCGGATAAGGGAGGTCCTTGTAGTGAAAGTGCTGCGGCGATTTCCCTTGCAAAATGGTCAAGTGGTCTGGACTTGCGGTAGTAATGTCTTGATCTGAACCGAACTCCTGGATCAAGTAACCGTATAAGCTGTCCCTTTAGGGTATTTTGTGGATTGAGCCATTCACCCTGTTCGGGCCAGAAGCCACCGCCTATATCAAGAAATTTCAAAGATTGCCATAACTTCGCTGGTACATGCCGGTGGATACAGGAACCGATTTCATTTATCATATTGATCTGAGCAGTCGGATCGAGATTCCAGCTGGTATGGAACTGAATGCCACAGAGACCCATTCCTTTTACAGCCATAGATTTTCTAAACATATCGGCCAGATTTTTGATGGGAATTCCAAACTTTTCCCACCCCTTCCCGTGATCAGGGCGGATACGTATCCCCGCTTTCAGGTTGTCTCCCAGGTCCTTTTCTCGTTTCAGAAGTTTCGACAGCCTTTGCAGCTCGCCCATGCTGTCCATAAGGAGTGTTACCCTTTTTCGATTTTGAATGGCAAACATAAGCTCTTCGTCGGTCTTCCCGGGTCCACTAAAGACAATATTCCTGCAATCCATGGAGAGTGCTCTGGAAAGTTCGAATCCACTTGACACGTCAATGCCCATATCCGAAGCGATGACATGCTTGCATATTCCCGCGAAGGAGTTGCTCTTCATGGCGTAAAATGCTCGATATCGTTCAAGGTGCTTTGAGAAGGCTTCGTGAAACCTCATTATTTGCAGTGACAGGGATGGTTCATCGAAAAAATACTGGGGGGTTCCAAATTGGGAAGCGCTATCCAGAAGAATTTCTCTTTTATCCAGTATGGAATTCAGGTACTGATGAAGTACCGCTTTCGGGAGAACCTTTGCACCGCTCTTCAGCGCCCTGATGAAAAGAGGAACTAATCTCAAAATGTTCTCTTTGTAATTTTTGGGAATAGATAGTTGATCAGGCTTTCCGGTATTTTTCTGGTTAGCTTCGTGCATGATTTTTTATCACTTCTTTTGTCAGGTTTATGACTGCTTATCGTTATTGATGGAGACCCCAAGAGACTTGTTAAGTTGATGGTATACAGAGATCAGATTACTGTCTGATTCGGGAGAAATAACGCAGTATCCCAGAAGTCTGTTGTCGTAATCACCGGGTGGAAAGACTGTTTTATCCCCCACTTTTTTCTTGAGGAACACCGCCTTGACCCAGGGAAGAGAGAGAATCCGGGATGGATCAAGACAGGTAATTACGCCTTCCCCGGGAGCGTAAAGATTTATGCTTGCAAATGATTCAGGCGGCATGTCTAATGTTTTTAACGGGCGGGTTTTGCCGGAAATGACGTCGAGATATGTTCCAAGAAGATCGTTTCCTGTGGCGATTTCTACAAGATCGGGGATCGAGTCACCGCCCGGCCTTGGCGTCAATTCTATGATAACCGGATGATTGTCGTCAGTAATGATAAAATCCGCCATGAAGTAGCCCCAGGTAAAACCCAGTGAAATTGAGGCATCTTTTAGTACATTATGCAGGTCTCTCAGAACGAAACCTTCCGGATATAAAGGGGGAAACGTGTACGCGAGGATCGAGCCGAATGTCAGATCGGGAGCTTTTACCTTTCCCGTTTCTCTTAAGATTATTGTTTGTCCGTCCCGAAGTATAAAATCACAGCTGAATTCAGGCCCGGAAACGAACTCTTCAACGATCCATGAACTGCACGGCTCTACAAGATCTGATCCGTAATTAGCAGAAATCGTCCTGAAAAGAGGTTTTAATCTCCGTTTGGGAAGTTCCTCCCTCATAACCCGGACTGATTTTATAATTTCTTCTTCATTCTTGCAGTGGAACAGGAGTTCGCTCCCACTTCCGGAAACAGGTTTCAACACGATATCCTTCTTGACACAGCGAAAGAAATCCAGGGTTTCCTGCAAATCCGACGCGAGAACAGCTTGCGGGGAAGGAATCCCACCATCTTTCCATATTCTTCTTGATTCAAACTTGTTCCTTGTTTTGGCGATAGCTTCCGGTGAAGGAAATGGCAGCTTCAAATGAAGAGCCAACCTGCTTGTAACAATCAGAGATTCACAGTCGAAGCAGGCGATACCCCTGGGGGTAAGCTTATTGACGGATAGATATTGGCAAACTGATTGCAGTGTTTCTTGAAAATTTTGAAGGGGGGCGAGGAGAACAACAGATTTCTCGATTGTTCCAAGAAGAGGATCGCTCTGAAAACTGCTGTCAATAATAAAGACTGTATCTTCAGGATATTTTCTGTGAATCTTTAACACATAGTCCGGTGTGGTCCCAACCACAAGCACTGGATCACGCCTCATGAAAATCTCTTTCCCTGGTTGTTATGTGAAGCTCCCCGCCGGCAAGGCAATCGAAGATTCATGAGCCGAAGGCGAATCATCGCAGATAGTGAGCTGTTGCGAACAATATGTTTGTTTTATATTGCGCCCCTTACGGGTGCGCTCCCGGTCAAGCATAAGTTTGTTCTCTGCTAATAAGGTTGATGGAATCGTTCGCTACCAATGCGTATTCGAATTCATCTTCTTGAGTTAACGCAGGAGTTATAAACTTATAGAGCGGTTCAGGATCAAGGTGCCAGAGTTTTTTCCAGTGGAAATCACCACATAGGAAATCAACCTTTGAGACACGTTCATTGCAGGCAAACTTAATGTGATACATATTCATGGCCTTGGCTATACCTGGGAACTCAGGACTGGCCCCTCCAAGGAATACCGTGTATGTTCCTTGATATAATGCACCCAAATCGACGGCTACCGTTTTTCCGTCTATTTCAAGGCTTACCATCCTGAGCAAACCCTTGCGGTATAGAAAGTGGCTGATATCTCTGAAGCTGTTTTTGAATCGATAATCGTACAGGTATGAATCCGATCCAAAACTTCGAATATTCATATCTATGAGCAGGTCAAAATCTTCTAATCGGTTAAAGTGAAAAGAGCTGTCAGTGCCCGTCAGTGATTCAATTGTTTTATTGATGCCCTTAAATTTTTTGTTGGAAAACCTTTTACGGTAAAGTGTTATGTCAAAATCCAGATTCGGCGGATAGAGGACATAACCTGTCTCATCTACATCCAGATCCGGGATCAGAAACTCTTCAGGTACCTCCATATATCTTAGATACGTTTTTTCGGGACAGGATAAGAGAAGCTCCGGAAGAAATTTCCTGTTTCTTAAGTAAATGGGGGTCCGTTCGATCCAAGTCTTATCTTTCCATATTTCCCCCGGAAAGAAAACGAACGTTTCGTGTTCTTTAAGATAGGAGAGTGGCAGCATACCGGCTATACCCTTTGCGTCTTCCAGAACCAGAAAGCAGGGCTCGTAATTGAAATGTCGTTGAAAACAAAGACGAAATTCCCACAAGTCTGATATGTTCCTGGGTTGTAAGAGAACACTCCACAGCCTCTTGCATTCGTCAAGGTCTGTTATAAATTTCTTTCGCATCATTTTGTGCTTTCTGCTTGTACGCCCCTGTTGTTTTTATTTAAACATTTAGAGGTTACTGACGGGTAACCACCTTAAGGTTGGTTTTCTCAGCCTTAAAAAAATTTTTTGCGAATTCAACTACCATCTCAGGTTTGTAAGGTTTGCAGCTAAAAACATCGAGATAAGTTGTGTTAGTATGATTGGCAAAATGTGCTGAGATAAGCGAAGTTTCTATAAGCTGTGTCATGGAATATCCTGCAACCCGTTCATCCTCGCCAAAATGAACCACCTGAGTTTCGCCAAAGCGTCTCATTTCAATTAAGTCACAAAGTTCTTTCACAAACTGTTTAATTTTTTTGTCGTTCCGAATAGTTTCGGGATCGCAGTTGTATAAATCTATACAGGAGAGCATGCCCCATGGCTGCTCAATCTCGGATTGATTTTGTTCTGCACGATTGGTCATTTTTAAAGAGTCTCCTTTACTGTCTTAGTCTTTAAATGATTACTCTGCTGAAAATAGTTGAGTTTATTTAAGATCCTACGGCTGAAGCCCATAGATTGAACAAACGGATGAAACAGTGAACGAAGATAATATTTCTTGTCGTTATGCACTATGGGATAATGAGGTGCATTTGCAAGTTTGACTTCCTCGACGGTATAGACAGCCTTGGGATTAAATTTCTTTATTATCTCAACAACAGTTTTTAATTCCCTGCGTTTGATAATCGTAAAAATGACATCTACAGGTCCATAAGCGCCGTCGGCTTTCATATTGGTGACTCCATAATCCGCGGATTTTAAAAATACGATTAAATCATCACCTTTCTTTTTTGTGATTATCCGCAGCATTACAATTCCCAGTGATAATTTTTCTTCAATATAAATCCCGACATAATTACCAGCAGCAAAACCTGCGGCATATGCGATGTAATTGGTAAAATTTGTTAAATTCTGCAAAATTTGCCCGATGGCAAAAAGCCAGATTGTGACTTCAAAAAAACCGAGTCCGGCTGCAAAATATTTCATGCCTTTTGACACGGCTATTGTTCGAATCGTCCCCAGAGTAACATCGCAGACGCGAGCCAGACAAATGAGTGCAGGTATAATGATATAGTGAAGAAGCTCAGTCCTTCCAAATATTTCAGTATCCATAATTAACAATTAAATCTCCCTAAAAATGAGTTAGCGTTCAGCTTTGGACCTATGGCTGAACGCTAACTGAACTGATTTTTTTTCAAACCGGTGTTTTATTAATGTTTTTGCCCTATCTCAGGATTCTTTTGAAAAGCATCCACCGGCCTGTTTAAATAGATTTTATACTTGCCTGTGTCTCAAGTATTTCTTTTTGTCGTTATGCTTTCCCGTTTCCTGTGAGTCGATCGCTTTGTATTTATTTTTTCTACATGTCGGGCAGCGCTTTGGTTTGTCAAAACCCCTGCCCATGAAGTGCTCCTGTTCGGAAGCAGTAAAAACGAATGACTTTCCACATTGAATACAGATAATAACTTTGTCTTTCACCTTGCGTAAACCCGAGACCAAATTACCTGATGTAACCTCAATAAATTAGCATTAGAAGAAGAAAGACGCTCCCTTCTATATTTTAATGCTATTCTCCCAGTATTTCATATGTTTCAATAGTGATAATTCTGTTACCGTCCTTGTCCTCACCAACAATGCCCGTTGCCGTAATGTTCTTATCTGAGAGTTTCAGCAACTCTTTTCCGATGGAATTGTCAGAAACATCATAATATCCGTCAGACGTATCTATGGTAACGGCGACAACCTTATCGTTGTCATCAAATTCTATAGCTGTGACTGTCCCTACAATCGTGATTTTCTCAGCATAAGCCGTGAAAGCAGTCACGCTTATAACAAACATGATTAACAGAGCAAAAACCCATGCCGACAATAATTTCTTTTTCATTTCCGATCTCCTGTATCTTACTTGTTAGATTTTGATTTAAATATAAAGTTTATTTTCGAAATTTGGTCATTCCGCTACAAATACTTTTCTTTATATTTCTCTTCATCAATATATTCTTTTAAATTATATTCGCTGATCTCGATGATAATATTACCGTCTCCGTTCTCTGTCGTAGTACCAACAACTTCAACTTCTTGCTCGATCATATCCAACAACTCTCTTCCCCTTTTATTTTGCTTAATGATATATTCCTCTTCATCGATGGTTTGGATAGCAATCTCAATGAGGTTGTCGTTATCGTCCCAATCTGAAGGGACAATAATACCGGTAATTGAGCTTTCAGCGTTCTTTTTCTCTTTCATCTTGATCATCCCTCCTGCGGGACTTTTTTAACAAGGATCAAGTTCTATATCCTGCAGTGTGTCAGGATAATAAGCAACAGGCGTGCCGTAGTTATAACTTGTTGATATTTCAGGAGTTGTGCTATTAATTGCAGATAATTATCGGAACTGACAGTTCTTATAAGAACTGTCAGCTATGTGGCTGGATTCTTCTTGAGAAACAGTTAAAAGGGCTTGAAGGCTTTAAATAAAAGGGGAAACATGAAGGAAACTTTGAGTTCCGGTTTTTACAATTAATCGGAACCTATTGTTCCGATTAATTGTCATACGTGCAGGGTCTTGAAGTCTTCTTTTCTGATACCGTATCTGGTCATAAGTTTGTGCAATTGGCGAGTGCTCACTCCGGCTGCATCTGCCGATTTTTGGATATTACCTTTATGAAAAGAAAGGACTTTTTTTAAATAGTTTCTTTCTGCAGTCTCGACAGTCTGCCGTCTCATTTCGGATAGATGAGGCAATGAATCTGGGGAAAGTTCGGAATTCGAAGTATCTGATATGAAAAGCTCGTCCGGGAAGTTATCAGGTCCAATCACTGAAGAGTTTTCAAGAATATACGCACGTTCCATAAGGTTTTCCAGTTCGCGGATATTGCCCGGCCATGAGTATCGTTCAAAAGCTTCCAGAACATACGGATGTATTTCGTGAATCTCCTTCGGGTATGTTTCGTTCAACTTTCTTAAGAAAAATCCTGCAAGATGTGGCACATCTTCAGGTCTTTCTCTAAAGGGTGGAATCTCAACTGGAAACACATTTAAACGATAATATAGATCCTTTCTGAATACACCGTCTTCAACCAGTTGTTTTAAATCGACATTGGTTGCGGCGATGATTCGCACATCTGCTTCCATGCTTATTTCCCCTCCAACCCTCTGAAAAGTTTTGTCCTGCAATACCTCTAAAAACTTGATCTGTGCAGAGGGCGTCATAGTTCCTATCTCATCCAGAAAGATTGTGCCACCTTGAGCGATCTCAAACTTGCCCAGTTTCCTTCGGTCAGCACCGGTAAAAGCCCCTTTTTCATGACCAAACAGCTCACTTTCCAGAAGGGTGTCGGGAATTGCACCACAATGTACGGTAATAAATTGAGCTTTTGCTCTGTTACTGTGGCGATGTATGAGTTTTGCCAGTAAGCCTTTACCTGTTCCTGTTTCCCCTGTTAACAAAACAGTTGTTTTTGTTAGTGCTACAGAACGAACCCTTTCAAAGACTTTTCTCATAGCCGGACTATTGGTTTTGACAACTTCAAGTGAATCCATCTGCCAGAATTTGTCACGAAGATAATCCAGCTCCGATTGCATTATTCTGGATTCATAGGTACTTTCGGTTACAAAATTAAGTTCATCTATATCAACGGGATATGTAAAATAATTGCTTGCTCCGGCTTTGACGGCCATAACGGCCTCTCGGATCCTTTCTTGAGATGACATGACAATAATTTCAATACTGGGAAATATATGCCAGAAGGGTTGAAAGGCGTCTTTATAATTTGTGCGTCCGTTAACAGAGGCTGATTCAGATTGAAGGAGTTCGACGTCAATAAAGAGAATTTCGTAACGCTTTTTTCCGAACAGATCCAAACAAGATTCCCTGGTAGTCGCTACATCAACTTTATATTCTAACTGAAAGCAGTCTTTAATTGGCTCGTAAGCCACTCGGTTCTTGGAAGCAACAAGGATGGATTCCATTTAATCCTCACCTGTGTGAAATAATAAACACTAAGCATTTTGACCGGGAGCGCACCAGCAAGCCCCGCCTTGTAGGCGGGGAGCTTCACTTAAGGTTTATCTGAAAAAGAGGCATTATAAAGCCATGTTTTTAACTCCCAGTCAATATTTTTATTGTTCTATTTTATCTGTAATATAGGGAAATTTTCTGGTCCAGGATAGGTTATATTTT
Source organism: uncultured Syntrophales bacterium (assembly GCA_964650385.1). Taxonomy (GTDB): domain Bacteria; phylum Desulfobacterota; class Syntrophia; order Syntrophales; family JADFWA01; genus JAUSPI01. The sequence goes on from CAZYTP010000024.1 coordinate 12,726, forward strand.
AGTGCGAGTTTTCTTATAAAGAAAGCATTACGGTAAGACCCATTGGCCAACGGTTTTTACTGCGTTGTTTGCGCCAAAATATTCGGTGAATATGCGGAAGTAGTAGAGTTCCTCTTTGCTTCGTATTATTGAATGCTCTGCTTGTGCTTCAGTCAACTCGCTGTCGGTGATCAGGCTTTCAAAGCAGCCTGGCAATGTACTTGAGGAACCAGCTCCTTGGGAAAATTCTTGTTTGAGCCGCCATACTATACTCTTGGGCAGTAAGGATTCAAAAGCTTTCCTCAAAATCCATTTTTCAATTTTCCTGTTTCCGTCTGGCTTTTGCTTGTATTCAGGAGGTATTGCCAATGAGTATTCCAGAAGTTCTCCCGATATGAGGGGTGCCACAACCCTGATTCCGCTGCACTGGTTCATACGATCAAGGCGCAGGGCAGCGTTATTATGCAAATATCCAATGCACTCCATCTGCCGCTTAAACAGCTCTGAGGCCGGAAAATCTTTCATGTATTCATAACCGCAAAAGATCTCATCACCACCCTCTCCTGATAAAAGAGTCTGAATGCCATGCCTGCTGGCATATTGAGAGATAAGGAAATTTACCACTGCACTTCTTACGAGGGATGGATCGAAGGACTCCAGATAATAAATAACCTCGGGTAAGGCTGCCACCAGCTGTTCTATATCGACGATTAATTCATGATGGTCTGTGTTGAGGAAATGAGCCATTAATCGGGCGTTCTGCACATCCTTGCTGTCCTCGCCTACCCCCAGGGCAAATGTCCTTAATCTCGCTCCATCTCCAAACATTTCTCTATAAATCTTGCTGGTCATATAGGCAATCAAACTGCTGTCGATTCCTCCACTGAGGAGGCAGCCTACCGGCACGGAGAAATCCACCCTGGAGAGAATGCTTTGCCGGATAATAGTCCTGATATCATTCATGATCCGATCCAGATTGGAATGGAAGTATTTTGGAGGGGTTTTTGGCAAGGTCGAAAATCGGGTTAATTCTCCAGTTTGGTCCATATAATGTCCGGGAGGAAATTCGTAAACATTCTCAGTAACCTCGACGATGCTTTTAAGCTCGGAAGTCAAGTATAGTGTCTTATCCTCCCAGCCGTAATAAAGAGTCTTTATGCCTAAAAGGTCTCTGGCTGCAAGAAATTTGTCCCCATTGGAGATTACAAAGGCAAATATTGCGTCGTCTAAATTATCGAGCATACTCCTTCTGTGTTTCTCAAATAAGTGTAGGACAAGCCGTTCCTCTTTGAAAGGGTCATCGGATATCCCGTGTGATAGTCCCAGTTCCTCTGTATTACCTATCTGACCATCATAGCAGATTCTGAGGTCCGCGTCTCTATAGCTTGGAACGGGAATCTCGGCCCCTTTTTCCGCGCCGGGACAGTCGGCTTTGTTGTAATTTTGGGCCATGATAACCCCGTCGTTTTCATAGACCTCAGATGCATACGTTCCACGATGGCTGATTTTTTCGAACATGGCTTCCACGTTGTTTTGATCATTTCCGCCATATTCGACTACAAATCCACTCATTAAAACCTCCCAATATCCAGACCACTTTGTAAACACTGTAACATTCTGAATCTTAAAAGTAAATCGGTATTTTAAGAAAAAACCTCAAGACAAGAGATAGACATTCTGCGAGTTTGAAGCCATGCCAGTATTGCCGCAAAGCCCTTTCCAGAAGTTTATGGGGACAGATTTTAAATCTGTCCCCATAAAACCTATTTTTTGATTTGAAATATTCCCACGAGTCCATGCCCCATCCCGTTTCCTGCTTGAAGTTCCATTTCAAGCTTTCGAAGCGAATAGCCTAAATGTGGTTCAATAACATTAGCCCGGGCGTCCCCCCATTTAACCCATCCAACGCCCTCGATTACTCTTCTCATGGCATTCATGACTTCTTTTAAGGGGGCAGGGTAGAAGGGAAGAATCTCGGGAATTGTACGTAATTTCTCCTCTTCAGAATCGTACTCGCTGAGCAGCGCTATGGTATATTTGACCAGTGTATTCCATGACATGAAAAACGTTTCGAAAAAGTTGTTCAGATGATCATATTCCGGCCGAGGCACATAATCCACCAGAAGGCTCATCATATTGGTGCGCATGTACCCCTCAAAAAGCGAGTTTACCGATTCTCGAAGTTTGAGGGGGTGTTTATTGTAGTCTCCCGTCTCCATGTGTCTGCCGATAGCAATGGAACGGTCAAAGAAGACCAGAGGAGTGATCTCAACCCCCGATACGTTAGCCGCCTGGTTTATGATCCGCAGTACCTCATCTCTATTCATAAGTCTCAATGGAAAGTGCGGTATCTCAATCTGCTCTCGCTCGTTTTCAGGGTATATATAAGATATGCGGTAGTCCATAAAGAATTCCTGATCTGCGGGATGATGCCAGAGATCTTGCCATTCGTAACAGTATCTTCCCAGCCAGTCTCCAACAAAAAGTGAGTTTTTGGGTGCATGTCTGCAGATGTCGGCAAGGAGCTTTACGCTTTGATCTTCGTTGAAATGAGACAATGTACCGTATGAGGTGAAATATACATCAAACGGCTCTTCCTCTTCTTTAACAGAGGCGGGCAGGCCGTTAGAGATATCTCCACGCATGAAGCGCGTCTTGGGGGTGTTGGCATAATAGTCCCTTGCCTGTTTAAGAAGATCTTCGTTGATATCCAACCCTACGTACTCTTTGAGTATGTCAGGAGTGATAACAGCGGTGATATATTCGTACAGCCCCGGATCCTTGGTGGTGACATCCATCAGGAGATCATAGCCATCGCCGTTCCCGCAACCAATATCCAGAATACGGATACGCTCAAGGTGTTGTTTTTTACGTTCTACCAGATCATTCAATGCCGGACGCAGAAAAATGTCGGTAACCTGTTCTTCCCAGAACCTTCTGACGTTGTCATATTTGCCCGAAAGGCCCGAGGACTTATCATATTCTCCCGTCCCTGCTGCATGTGAATATGCCTTTTTTTCCGCCATGTTTTATCCTTCCTCTCAATAAATCCGGGGGTAGTTTTAAGAAGCGAGAGCCTTCAAAACATCGATACTCTGGAAGGCATCCTTGCAATAGGCATCTGCACCTATCTGATCTGAGAATTCCTGGGATGTGGGTGCACCGCCGATGAGCACCTTCACCTTACTTCTAATCCCTTCCTCCTTGAGCTTTTCTATGACCTCTCCCATCACACGCATGGTGGTGGTAAGAAGTGCCGAGAGTCCCAGGTAAGGTGCCTGATGTTTTTTTACCTCTTCCACGATCTGCTCGGTGGGCACATTCGTACCCAGGTCGATGACCTCATACCCTGCGCCTTTGAGCATGATAGCAACGATGTTTTTCCCAATGTCGTGCAGGTCCCCGGCAACAGTCGCTATAATGAACTTACCCTTGCTTTCCATGCCGGTACCGATGAGATGTTCATTGAGAATATCCATAGCAGCACCAACGCACTCGGCCGATGCAAGCATATCGGGTATGAGATAATCTTCTCCCTCAAATTTTTCCCCTACTACCTCCATAGCCTCTGTAAGGCCCTTTAGTACAATGATCTTTGGATCTAATCCTTGCTGAATAGCTTCTTTGACAAGTTCGGTAACTGCGGGCTTACCCTCTAAGCCCTCATCGAAGCCCTCATCTTCAGCCTCAAGCCGGCCCTGTATTACATTGAATGCGATCTTTTCTAAGAGTTTGTTATTTCCCATCTTTGCTGTCTCCTTTGTCGATAATATAAGCTGAATCATGAAGAAGTCTGTTTGAGTCCTGGTAACAACCCGGGAATCTCATTAAAGACCTGTTCAACAGTAGCTTGATCCAGATATGGTGCGGTTTCCTTTTCTAACTTTTTCATATATTCAAGAGCATTTTCTAAAACTTTGTCTTCCCATTCCTTTGTCTCAAATCTGTAAGGGCTCGAAACCTCCCCAAGATGCATTGCCTTTCGGGAATGGCGTGCATACAGTCGATGAGGGGAGGCCATGACCTTTTTGATGGTCTTGAGCATATCATCTACCACAGAAGGCTCCACTCTGGCTGCTCTCAGACAGTGCTTTATTTTGCCAATCTGCTCGTTGTCAAGTACCGCCTGAACAGGACAGAAGCTATTTGTCCTGTCTAACAGGCCGAAGGCATAGTGAATATACTGAGCACCACTCATTGCCATGTGGAGATGTGTGAAGAGCTTCTCAAAGGTTGCCTGCATGCCGGGGACTTTGGCATCTCCAACCCCCGCCGTAGAATAACAGGGGACTTCATAAAATCGGGCCATCTGGACGCAGTCTATATTGTACTGGTTAAATTCCGGACATCCATACATATCGTGCAGATCATCCAGCCGGGCCCGTACAGGAACACTTCCATAGAGCACTGGAGAACCTTCTTTTATCAATTGTGTGAGTGTGATGCCTGCAAGGATCTCCGCGTTAATCTGAGCCACCATACCTGCTTCCTGAATGGGTGCTGAAGATCCTCCCTGAGGGGAAGATGAAATCACAATAGGAAGACCGGCCTCCACAACGCCAAAGACCTTTTCGGTAGTGTCGTCTACGAGTTGCAGCGGGCTTTTGAACACGCATGTAATAAACGAAATAATGGGATTTTCCTTCAGTGCCTGAGGGCCACCGGCGATGATCTCTGCCATACGAACCACATCCTTGAGACTTTCGGTTTCGGTAAGACCTGCCTGGACATGCTTGGTTGTATTATTCAGACTTGCAAAGAATTTATTTACATCATGATTTTTGGAAGTCACTTCAGGGTCCTGGATGTTCAAAGGCCTGATGAAGAAGTCCAGGTGCTCCAATTGCTCACAGAGCCTGGCGGCGCGGCAGAGCAACGAAGAGTCACCCCGGCGTTTATGGAATATGGGTACCTTAACCTGTACATCAGGATCGTTGATACTTGCAAATGGTTCCATTTCTACATCGATCCAGACATTGGCTTCGGAACCGGTGCCGAAGTAGACGCGTGGTACCTGGGCGTCGAGTAACAGCCGGTTTTCCGGTTTTCTTGCCCCAAGGACAAAGCGGGAAGGTGCCTGAGCCACCGCTTCCTTTATGAGGCCGGAGGGAAAACTAACACGCCAGCAGGGGGAATATCCTTCACGTTCTTCTCGAACATCTGCTCCGTGTTCCTTGAAAAGTTTGGCAGCCCGCTCGTTGTAGCACCAGATACCCGGATCGGCCAAAATCTGCATGGATGCTTCGTCGAGCCACTTTACCTGTTCCAGGCTCAAACGCTCATAGGGTTTTACCAGAACACCTTCTCTGAAATTTTCTGACATCGTTTTTCCTTTGCACCTTTATATCTAAATCTATCGGTTTTAGCCGAAAGCGGTTAATTTCTAAATGTCCGTGTATATCGTCGGCAATGTCTATCTTTACCCGCAAGGACCTCGGCAGTCTTAACAGCGTCCATCAAATCCTTATTGAGTGGATCTGTTATAGCTGCATCAAGCCCGGCGAAAATAGCCATGTGCAGAAAGGCTATATTGAGCCTCGCCCGCACCGGCAGGCCATATGATACATTGGAAAGACCCATTACAGTTTTGGCTGTGGGAAAAATCTTTTTGATCTCCATAATGGTGTGGAGGGTTACTGTCCCCTGTTTAATATCCGTGCTTACTGGCAGCACTAATGGATCAAAAAATACGGAATCAAGGGGCACACCGTATTTTTGACAGGTCATTGCTATTTTTTCACAGGCACGCATTCGACCCTCAACACTCATGGGAATACCGGTTTCGTCCATGGCAAGGGCAACTATGGGAATGTTGTAGGCCCCGGCCAGCGGTATCACCTGTTCCAGATTTTCCTCCTCGGCTTTGACCGAATTGATTATGCTCGGTCTTCCATCGCGCGCTTTGATACCCGCCTCCAGGATTACGTGGTCTGCGCTATCGATGCAAAGCGGTGTATCCACCTCCTGCTGAATCGTGGTGATAGCCCATTCCATGGCCATGATTTCATCTTCTCTTGAGCCGATACCGGTTCCCACATTCACATCGATAAAATCTGCCCCTGCGGCTGCCTGCCCCCTTGCCAATTCGAGCAGCTTCTTCTCATCACGTTCCTGAATAATAACTTTGCTCTTAGGTATGCTGGCATTGATTTTCTCTCCGATGATAATCACAAATAGTCTCTCCTTCCAAGCTTAAGCCATAACCGACGGGTATAACCCTGGTATCTCTCTCTTTATTAAGTCCCTTGTTTCTTTTTTCAGAACAGACTGCGGGGGATTATTCAAAATCTCCTTCGCCTTTTCAGTCGCCCGCGTTTCGGTATCTTTTGCACCAGCCTCTTGCCACTTGACCCGATTTTCCCGATCGCTCAACTGTGGAATGTACTGTTCGGATCGCATATAGCGCCGTGTGTGCCGCGCGGAGACGAAGTGTCCTCCTGGTCCCGTCTTCTTGAGCAGATCAAATGCCAGAGTTTCGTCATTTACCTGGATGCCTTCCACCGCCCGCATGACCATACCGATAATTTCATTGTCGATTACCATCTTGTCATAGGAAGCAGTCATACAGAATTCGAGAAATCCGGCCGCATCGTGAATGAAGTTTCCTCCGGCCAGTGCAACCATCACGTTGGTGATGGCCGATTCATATCCTGCCTGAGCATCGTTTACCTTGGAATCTGACATTCCTGATGTCGCATAATAGGGAAGATGGTAAAACTGAGCCATCTGGGCTGCGGCTGCATTCATTAAACCCATCTCCACAGCTCCTGAAAGGTATTTCATGTCTCTCAGATCCGTGATAGAGGATATACACCCGTACATTACAGGACACCCCGGGTTTGTAAGCTGTGTAAGCATGACGCCGGCTAAGGTATCAACATTTTGCACCACGAGATTGCCGGCCAATGTGATGGGGGCCGTGGCGCCGCAAAGGGGTTCTGAGGGAACCACGACAGGGATGTTGTTGCGGGCTGCCTCCATGGTGAGAGGGGTATAGCTTCCATCCAGCTTGAAAGGGCTAATGGGACAGGTTACCATCGAGATAAAGGGGCGTTCCCTGAGCTTTTCAGGGGAACCCGCAATTATTTCCGCCATTTTGATGACATTTCTTACCCCGTCAATGGTGTAGACTCCACCCATTACATGTTTCCGGGTACGGTTCAATGCAGCTCCAAAGCGGTTCACATCCACCTCTTCTACAGGCAGCTCATTGGGGTAAACGTTTAGCATGTAAAAATGGATGTTATCCAGTGCTTCCACAAGGCGAGCCATGTTCATGACGTCATCAAGTTTCGCCCTCCGGGAATCCCGACTGCCCGGATCCTGTACATTCAGGGCTGTACCTCCCGTGCCCAAGTAGACCTTTTTACCGCCAATTTCACAGTCCAGTTCGCCGTTTTCCGCCCGGCCGCACAATAAGATTACAGAGGGTGCTTTATTGATTAGCTCCTCCGCAAGGTCTTGCGTAATTTTCACAATCCGGCTGTTCTCATTCACTTCTGCTCCGGCATTACGGAATAGTTCTCTCGCCTCAGTGAAGTTGACCTGTATTCCTATCTCGGCAAAGACCCTGAGGCTCGTTTTATGTATCTTTTCAATGTCTTGATCGGTAATAGGACGATATTGCCCTCCTGACAAGCCTCTTCGTACTTCCATTTTTACTCCTGTATTTGCATGTTTATCCGTTTAGTGTTTTTGAGAATGTAAAAGTGAGCGTATTACTCGTAGCGAAATTGTTGAACTGAACAGCGAACAAATAAAATCAACAATTTTCCTTACCCCGATAAACGGGATAAGTGCGTTAACGAATTTGCTTTCTACCAGAAAGCAAATTCTAACTTACTAAACAGTCGGAGATTCCTCGCAGCTTGCTGCGGGGAACTTCAATCTTCTGTCTGCTTCTTATCGTCTTCTACTGATGCAATTTTTTTTACTGCACTCCGAACACGGATTATAAGGGGAAAATGAAGAATCCATATCAGGAGGCAGAACACCGAATATTCCTGAAATCGACTTGCGGGGCTGCATAAGGCAGGAGTCCATCAGTTCAACACCTGTCGGATGGGGCTCGAAAAAACTGAAGAGCTTTTTCTGGTCTTTAATAGACCAATCGCAGTAGCCTGGGCTGAAACGGAAGGTGACTTCCCTGCCTTTCAATTTATATCGTTCCCTCATAGCTTGATAAAACTCCTCGACCATATTTTCTATTGTCACCGACCCCATGGAATCGAGAATATATGCACTTGAGAGATAATTTTCCTCGGTAAATCGAGCAATCTCCTCTTCAATACCATTACCGATGGTAGCTATAAAAAAAATGACTTCACTACAGTCTTTGATGGTTTTTGCGAATTTTGAACTTGTAAACGATAAACCCCCCTCAATATGAAAAGATCCATTGCTGGTCGATTCGACCTTTCCGATCCGGTAGGAGAGACGAGGCTTTATGATATCTTTTAACTTAACTTCCAGTTTATCTATTTTTATTTTGACCGAATGAGATAAGTTACGATGTGTCCTACCGCCCAAAAGCCGGATTAGGTCATGCCTGTTAAAATATTTATTAACCTTTGAAAAATGTATGTGTTTCATTTTATTAATATTATTTACGTTATTTTGCTGATATTGTACTTTTTGTTTAATGCTCAAAAAAAAAGAGCCCTCTGGTACTTGGATTTTCTCGAACAATTCTAAAACTCACAAAACTTACAATCAGAAGCTGCTCTCTGAGCTTACATAGTAAGTTTGCGGGTTTTTTGTCTTACCTACTCCCCCTGTTTGTTCGTATCCACATCCAGACGGATGGTAGATATAGCGGGCAGGTTTGACAGGAATTGTTATTGAAAAAATCTTTGTTAGTTCCAAGAGCCCTATTCCCATGTCTTTCAAAAAAGTTAATTATTTTTATATAGGAAATGATTTCTTTTGTCAAGTTTCTACAAAAGAAAAAAAATCAAGAGCTTATTAAAGCATGTGAAAGTGTCATATTTTGTGAGGGGGGATAGATGATAATGTGATAGCGCTCGCCCCTCTCCTTTTCAGGGAAGTTCTTTTGAAATTGTTTGGCTTTATGTTACACTAAGAAACTCAATCTAATTAACGTTTCATCAAAATCTGGGAAAACACATGGAAGAGAAAAATTTAGAAAAGGATTTAAGGGAGATAGTAGGAGATCGAGTAACTACCAGCGATTTTGAGCGATGGTTCTATACGAGCGATCTTATGCCTATCCCCGGAATGATAAAGTCTCTATTCAGGACAATGCCTGCAGCCGTGGTTAAACCAGGGACGGTGCAAGAAGTTGGTGACGTTCTGAGTTATTGTTCTTATAAAAAAATAGCTGTTGTGGCACGAGGCGGGGGTTCTTCCGGCCTTTTTGGTTCGGTACCCAAAAAAGGCGGCGTTGTATTGGATTTGACGGATTTATCAAATGTTATTGAGGTCGATCAAGTTAGAGAATCGGTGACCACAGAGGCTGGTATCACATGGTGGGAATTAGATAGAAAGCTGAAAAGTGAGGGTTTTACGGTCAGAAGTTATCCGTCCAGCGCTAAATCGGCAACTGTCGGTGGATGGATGATGGGTAATGGTCTTGGAATAGGCAGCTTGAAATACGGGTCCCTCTTTGATCAGCTTCTATCTGCCCAGGTAGTCCTTTCTGATGGGACAGTCAGAGAATATGCGAGGGGACATGGGTTGAAATGGTTTTTCGAGTCCGAAGGGATGCTGGGGATAGTTACAAAAATTTCCCTCAAAATTCGCAAAATTCCAGACGTGATTTCACATCATTTAATCTATTTTGGTGATATGGAAGCCCTCTTTGACTTCCTTAATTCGTTGGTAAGGACGGCACCCTGTCCCTACGCCGTTGAGATTTTTGATCACAAATACCTCGCGCTTCTTAAATCGTCCGGCTATTGGGTGACGGACTTCGGTCCCCGGAGCGGCACTGTGCTGGTTACCTATGATGGTGAAAAAAAAGAAATTGAAGAAGGCAAAAGTACGGTAAACAAACTGCTGCAGCGTCACTCCGGCAAGGAAATAGAAGGCGCAGAGGATGAGTGGCAGCAGAGGTTCAATATGCTGAGGATCAAAAGGAATGCCCCCACTGTAATTCCTACCAGTCTCCATGTTCCTTTGAATAACGTGAAGCAATTTTATTCCGGTCTTGAGAAACTGGATAAGAGACCTATTGGCCTTTTGGGATATATTATTTCCAGCGATGAATGCATGATGATGCCGATGATAGTGAGCAATGAAATGAAAATTGCGGAGTATATCCTTGCTCTTCACACTCCACGGGAGCTTTCCAACCTGGCGATATCTTGTGGCGGTAAACCAGGCGGCGGGGTGGGTATATGGAATGGCCCGTATAGGAAACAGATGTTAACAAAAGAAAAGATCGGAGAGATCAGGAAGAGAAAAATGGAGTTTGATCCACAGGGCATCCTGAACCCTGGAATGTGGGTTGATTCACCGTTACTTTTCAACCCGGATATCTATCAGATTGCCATGGCGGTTGTTTCTGCAGCAGACAGGATAATCCCTGGAAGAGCGAGGAAATACGAACAAGGGGGTTTCCTGGAAGAAATTATTGCCTGCAATCAATGTGGTTACTGTATGAATTACTGTCCAACCAGACAGGAATGGGTTTCCTCCACACCCCGCGGCAGGATTCTTATGACGAAGGATTTGGTTGGAGGACACACCTTGAATCATCAGAAAATAATTCCCGAGTACGTAAAATCAATCTTTGAATGTACCCTATGCGGCAGATGTGGGGTCGGCTGCAGTGCTGACATCAAACCACAGGAGATGTGGAGAGGACTGAGGAGCAATCTTGTCCAGAACGGCTTTGAGCTTGAATGTTTGAAAGACTTGACAAAAAATATTTCCGAAGTGAAAAATATCGCTTCAAAACCGAATGATCAGAGAGCGAATTGGACAAAAAGATTGAATTTTCCGTACGAACTTGGAAAAAAGAGAGGGGCAAAGGTTATCTATTATGTTGGGTGCATAACATCCTTTTACCCGGCGGTTCATGACATAGCCCGGTCATTTGCCCGGATATTAGATTCAGCGGGTGTGGACTTTACTATTCTCGGTGATGAGGAGTGGTGTTGCGGTTATCCATTGCTGGTGGCCGGTCATGAACAGGATGCAGTGAAGTTCATGAATCATAATATAAGCAAGATAAAAGAATTAGGGGCAGAGAGTATGGTGATGACCTGCCCCGGATGTTATCGGATGTGGTCTGAAGAGTATTATAATATTACCGGTAAAAGGGTGCCGATTGACATTTTTCACTCAACACAGTACATAGTGAGGCTAATTGAAGAGGGCACGATAAAATTTGGAGAACTGATCGACGATATTGCCTACCACGATCCCTGTGATCTTGGCAGAAACAGCAAAATATTTGATGAGCCTCGTTACATACTCGACAAAATCCCCGGTCTCAATTCCGTAGAACTGAGAGATAATCGAGAGTATTGTAACTGCTGCGGATCAGGAGGGGATCTCCTGGTATCAAATCAGGAACTTTCCCTTGATATCGCGAGGCGCAAGGTCCACGAATTTCTTGATACAGGTGCCAAGACCCTGGTAACGGCGTGTCCCTCATGTATACGGTCTATAAATATGGCTAAAGTGACGGAGAAAGAGCGGTTTAAGGTGAAGGATATTTCCCAGATGGTCTGGGAGGCCATGTCAAATTTGACAAAATAATTAACGAAACATATTGACAGAATTATTGATCTAAACATATTGTGATGAGAGGAGAAGACGATGCATGAAGAAATAGGGAACACCCCGTTGCATGATTGGCATCTCTCGCATGGTGCCAATATGGCCGTTTTCGGCGGTTATGATATGCCGCTCTGGTATCCCTCGGGTGCAAAAAAGGAACATTTAACGGTTCTTACAAATGCCGGCCTTTTCGACACAAGCCATATGGCCGTTATTATGGTTACAGGTGCAGACGCTTTTGAATTGCTCCAGTTGTGTTTTACCAAGGACCTGAATACCTGCGTGGGCAAAAAGAAAGCCCCCTTAAAACCCGGTAGATGTGTCTATGGCGCGTACTTGAATGAACATGGTGAACTCATAGATGATGCCATCGTGTCCCAGATAGAGGATAATATTTACATGATCGTCGTAAATGCCGGTATGGGGGGCGACGTTGCAAGTCATATGACCGACTATGCCGACTTACGAGACGTTGAGATAATAGATCTTACAGACAAAATTGGCAAGATAGACATTCAGGGCCCTATGGCTGCCGGTATTCTCATGAACGTTCTGAAAGAACCGGAAAAAGTTTTTGACGAGATGTTCTACTTTACGTTTAAGGGTCATTTCGATAGTACATCCACTTTTGCCGGTACGGTGAGCTTTACCGACGGCACGCCTCTTTTGCTTTCCCGGACTGGCTATACCGGGGAGTTTGGCTTTGAAATCTTTGTGAACCCTGATCATCTTATCGGGACATGGGAAATGATCCTGGCAGCAGGCAAGAAGTTTGATCTTATTCCGTGCGGTCTTGCTGCTAGGGACTCGTTAAGGGCTGGAGCTTTGCTTCCCCTCTCTCACCAGGATATCGGACCATGGCCGTTTGTTAATCACCGCTGGCTTTTTACCCTGCCGTATAATGACGACGGAACAGGTTTTACCAAGAAGTTTATAGGTGACGAAGCCCTTCATAATATAGAAGAATCAGAACACACATGTGCTTTTGCGGGCTATGATCTCCGTAAGGTTTCCACCCATGACCCCGTGGCGTATGTGTTGGACTCTGCCGGCAAGGAAATCGGAACGGTTTTAACATGTGTGAGTGATATGGCAATCGGGCGTCACGGTGATCGGATTTACAGCATTTCCAGCCCCGACAAACCGGAAGGGTTCAATCCGAAAGGACTCTGCTGTGGATTTGTCAAGGTGAAACCGAAGCTTCTTCCAGGTCAAATCGTGGAGCTCAAGGATAACAGGCGGAAGATAAAGGTCATGATAACGGATGACATCCGTCCGGATCGTACCGCACGCCGGCCGATAAAAGAGATGTTAAAAGTTTAGAGTTCTGAACCCAGAACTTTGAACCCGAAACTTTGAACTCAGAACTAAACAAAAGGAGGGACCAGTGAAAGAGATCAGTCAATTAATTTTACCCGATGATGTTCGCTATGCAGAAGATCATGAATGGGCCAGGCCCGAAGGTGAAACGGTAAGAGTCGGAATCGACGACTATGCCCAGGATCAGCTCGGAGACGTTGTGTTTGTCGAACTGCCTCAGGTGGGCGATACCTTTGCGAAAGACGAAGAGTTCGGGACAGTGGAATCAGTCAAGGCCGTTTCCGAATTGTATATGCCGATCGGCGGAGAAATCCTCGCTGTAAACACTGCCCTTGAAGAATCCCCTGAACTGGTAAACAGCGATCCGTATGACGGTGGATGGATGATTGAGATCATACCCAACAATCCGGATGATTGGGATGCCCTCATGACCAGAGATGCTTACATTGAAGCGCTTAAAGGGGGGAAATAAATGCGTTACTTACCTCATACCAGTGAAGATATCACTTCGATGCTGGCGGAAGTGGGGGTGGATGATCTCGACGGCCTTTTCCCGACGATTCCTGAGGACTGTCGTTACAGGGATGAACTCAATTTACCGGAGCCCTTGACCGAGTGGGAATTGAACGACCGTATGGGTGCTCTTTCAGACAGTATGGCCGTCTCTCCGGAATACAAAATGTTTATTGGTGCGGGCAGTTATGAACATTATATTCCGGCGTCGGTCTCAAATCTCCTTGGCCGTTCAGAGTTTGTGACATCTTATACCCCCTACCAGCCGGAAATAAGCCAGGGGACATTACAGGCGATTTATGAGTATCAGACGCTTACCGCCCGGCTTCTCGGCATGGAAGTGGCAAATGCGTCGATTTATGACGGCGCTTCTGCCCTGGCTGAAGCACTGCTGATGGCGCTCCGAATAACGAGAAAAAGAAAGGTTGCCATTTCATCTCTTATTCATCCTTTCTATCGTCGTGTGGTTCAAACCTATCTTGAACCATCCGGTTATGAAATTGTGGAGCTTCCATATCTTGACGATGGCAGGACCGATCTTTCGAGGCTTGCCGGAATGGACGATCTTGCAGCGGTTGCGGTTCAGTCGCCCAACTTTTTCGGATGTATTGAAAATCTGAAGGAAATAGGTGAGATGGCGCATGAAAAGAGCGCTCTTCTCGTTGCTTCGTTTACGGAACCCCTTGCTTACGGACTTTTTAAAAATCCCGGGAGCCAGGGTGCCGATATTGTGTGCGGGGAAGGTCAAAGCCTCGGTATCCCTCAGTCATTTGGAGGCCCGGTGCTCGGGATGTTTGCCAGCAACATGAAATATGTGCGCAGTATGCCCGGCCGCCTGGTAGGCAAAACCACCGACCTGGACGGCAAAAGGGGATTTGTTCTGACGCTTGCCACAAGGGAGCAGCACATCCGCCGGGAGAAAGCGACTTCCAACATCTGCACCAATAACAGTCTCTGTGCCCTTGCGGCTGCGATGTATATGGCTTCTATAGGCGGTACTGGGATGCGGGAACTTGCCAAGCTCAACTATGACAAATCCGAGTATCTTAAATCGGAATTGAAAAAAGCAGGATTCAAAATAAGCTTTGAAAGTCCTACCTTCAATGAGTTCGTTGTGGAATTCTCCGCAGGTTTTGAGAAAACTTACGAGCGTCTCCTGGAGAAGAAGATAGTGGCCGGCCTTCCGCTTGCTCCCTACTATCCGGAACTTTCCAGTCACTATCTTTTATGTGTAACGGAAACAAGAACCAGAGAAGACATAGACGCGCTGGTCAGGGAGGTGAAATCATGAAAGAATCTTTAGGCACTTCCGGCCTGATACTTAATGAACCTCTGCTCTGGGAAAAAGGGAAGAAGGGACGGCGGGGTTTTTCTTTACCCCGGCGCGACGTTGAGTTTTCTCCCCTGAATGAAGAACTTGCAGGTGAAGGCCCGGACTTTCCTGACCTCTCCGAGGTGGACGTGGTACGCCATTATACCCGGCTCTCCACGTGGAATTTCGGGGTGGACACCGGTATGTACCCTCTCGGATCATGCACTATGAAGTACAATCCGAAAACCAATGAAAGACAGGCAGGCCTTCAAGGATTTGCCGGGGCTCATCCACTGCTTCCGGCCGGTCTGTCACAGGGGACGCTTAAACTGATGTTTGAGCTTGAACAGTATCTTTCGGAAATTACCGGAATGGATGCTGTCACCCTCCAGCCGGCGGCCGGAGCTCATGGGGAATTTACCGGGATGCTCGTAATTTACGCCTACCACAAGAGCAAGGGGCAGCGACGTTCGAAGATCATCGTTCCCGATACCGCGCACGGCACAAACCCTGCCAGCGCAATGCTTTGCGGTTACCAGTCCGTGCCGGTAAAATCAAATGAACAGGGGATCCTTTCTCCCGAAGCAGTGGCCGACGTTATGGATGAGGACACGGCGGGAATTATGGTGACTAATCCTAACACACTCGGTCTCTTTGAGGAAAACATCAAAAAAATAGCCGAAATCGTCCACGCAAAAGGAGGGCTCGTCTATTGTGACGGCGCAAACATGAACGCTGTTATGGGCATCGTACACATGGGAGAGATCGGGATTGACGTGCTTCACCTGAACCTCCATAAAACTTTCTCCACTCCCCACGGAGGTGGCGGGCCCGGTTCCGGACCGGTCTGTGTCAAGAAACACCTTGAACCATTTCTTCCTGTTCCCCGCGTGGTTGAGGAAAATGGCAAATATTTACTTTCTGAAGATTTTCCTCAATCTGTCGGCAAACTACAGGCCTTTTATGGGAATTTTGGTGTCATGATAAAGGCTTACAGTTATATCCTGAGCATGGGCCCCGGAGGCCTTAAGAAGGCCAGCCAGCTGGCTGTACTGAACGCCAATTACATCAAGGAAAAGTTGAAAGGGGTATTTCATCTTCCCTATGACAGGCCCTGTATGCATGAGTGCGTCTTTTCCGACGAGTTTCAAAATGCCGACAAGGTTACAACCCTGGACATGGTGAAGCGCCTTATGGATTACGGTTATCATCCGCCCACCATCTATTTCCCGCTTGTAGTGCACGGTTCGATCATGATCGAACCCACCGAAACAGAATCCAAAGAGGACATCGATCTTTTCATTGAAGCACTAAAAGCGATAGCGGATGAGGCAAAGAAAAATCCGGCGTTGCTGCACAATGCCCCAAGCCGCTGCAAAGTAAGAAGGCTGGATGAGACAACCGCGGCACGAAAACCGTGCCTTGCCGGGTGAAAACATTTAGGGGTCAGCTCGAAACAAATTCCATTTTTCTCTTCCTCGCATAACTATAATTCCCTCTCCTTTGGCGGGAGAGGGTGAGGGAGAGGGGGAGGAAAGAGCTTAAGATACCCCGCCTTGTAGGCGGGGAACTTCAATTTCAAATTACAGGCTTAAGAGAGTTACCCCCCCCCCTGAAATCGCATGCCATTCATCCTGGGTACAGCACAGGATATTCCGCACATAATTTCAAAAAAAATTTAAAAAAATAACTTGTATTTTTAAAAATTTGGTTTACATACTCCCAGTAATTAAGAAGAAAAACAAACAATAGGAGGAAAAGTAAAAGAAATGGATTCGCTCGCTTTCAAGAAAGAGGAGTTAAAGATTGAGGAGGACGATCAACCTCCAGGTAGTATAATGAGAGAACCGGTACAGCCGGTTTTTTCTCATGTAACCACCCAAATTCACCGTATCAAAGAAAGACCATTTGTCATTAGTAAACAAGCCGGGATATTCTGCCGGAAGTTTTTCCCGGGAGTCACGGAAACCAGCTGGAATGATTGGCGATGGCAGATCAAAAACAGTATTACAAATTTAAAGGAATTAGAAAAAATTATTTTACTTACCTCAAGAGAGAGAAATCCAATTACCGATATTAGCAATTCCCTTCCCTTACGTATTACTCCTTATTATGCAAGTTTGCTTGATCCGGATAACTCTGAGCAGGCAATTCGCAAGGCTGTGGTGCCAAGAGAAGATGAACTTTTAATCTCAGAGGGGGAGGCGGGAGACCCCCTTGGAGAGGAGCATGCGAGTCCTATACCTAATATTGTCCACCGTTACCCGGACCGTGTTCTCCTGCTTTTAACAGATGTATGTTCCACCTATTGCAGGTATTGCACGCGTTCACATATGGTGGCAAAAAATAA
>CAZYTP010000025.1:0-29211 GCA_964650385.1 uncultured Syntrophales bacterium
AATCCGTGTCTTTGCCTCGTTCAGGGTGAGTCCCAACCTCTCCAGTATTTGCCGCTCCCATATCCTGTCCAGAAAGTGCAGGTAGATGTTGGACAACAACGGTGAGATTCCTCCCCCTTGTGGTGTGCCTTTACGATTGCCCTTGTCGTGCCTCTGACCTACGGTAATCCATTCACCAATGCCAACAAAGCCATTGATCATTTCTTTGCTTTCGGACCTGACGCAATCGCGGCCGACGGGCCGATAATGCACGGAAAGGTCCGGCTCCCCGCCGACATTATCGGGGCAACGAGGGATATTCTCCTGCAATGCAGTCTGATGCCGGAAAAAAGATACCTCGAAGGCTAAAAAGGCACACCAGTATTTCAAGAACGTCCACGTTTCTTTTCTATGGGAGAAATCTGTGGACATGCGAAAAAGTTTCTTTGGATCAACCTTGGAATTGAGGGTTATGAGCTTAAATTGTTTAAAGACTATCCATTTCTGCGGGAGTTTCTCCTAACAATGATTTTCCATACTTTTTCCTGCGAAATCAACCAAAGCAGACCGCAATTCTCCCCACTCAAGAACACCGTCAAGATAGCCTTTTTCCGCATAGTCCTGGGGATGAAGGGCATGATGGCGCATCTCATTAATCGCGTCCAGGGCCGGTTTGGGGGGATCCCTGTCCTTTGCTAACCGATCCAGTGCTTTGGGACCAAAGACCGAAATGGAGGCATTGGGAGCAGCCCAGAAGCAGGCTGGATCAAACCCGGGCCCGGACATGGCATAGAGTCCTACTGTATAGGCCTTCCTAATAACCAGACATGCCCTCGGTGCAGTTGACAGTGCAAGGATTTTGAGGAGTTCGGTTGCTTCTACCAGCATACCGGCCTGTTCCGTTGAAACCCCAACCATGAGACCGGGATTATCCACAAGAAAAACCATGGGAATTTGATAGGTATCACAGAATCGGACAAAACGGGCCATTTTACGACAGGCCTCGGGAAAAAGAACCCCGCCTTTGTGAATGGAATTATTTGCAAGAATCCCTAAAGGCACTCCCCCGATACGGGCAAATCCCGTTAGGGCCTCAGGGGCGTAAAGCGCCTGATACTCAAGCCATGACCCTTTATCTACGAGGGTTTTTAAAACAAGCCCCATATCAAATGGTTTATTGAGATCATCCGGGATCAATTTTTCAAGGTCGGCACAGGAAGATTCCGGCTCCTTTGGTAATGCCAGGGGCAGGCGTTCTCCGGCAATGGATGGAAGACAATCCATACATCCTTTAATCCAGTCAAAAGCCTGGCTGTCTTCCTTAAACAGCACATCCCCTGCTCCGGACAGACTGCAATGCATCCGAGCCCCTCCCAATTCTTCGGCATCAGGTGCTGTACCCAACATTAGTTTTACAGCATCCGGGCGTCCGATCCAGACATGGGTTCCCTCCTTTATAAGGGTAAAATCCGCAAGCCTGAAGGGAAAGGTCTGGGCTGCCCCGGCATCCCCGAACAAGACTGAAAACTGAGGAACTTTTCCATTCAATCTGGCCTGCAGGCAAAAAACCCTGCCAACCCCATTGTCAGATGCCAACAACTCATCTGAATGTTTAGGTATGGGGGTCCGTCCACCCTTGGTCTGAGGCGGAGCATCATGAAGCCACACCACAGGTGCTGGTTTTTCAATGACCCTGTTCAACCATCCAATCTTGCGATGAAAACATTCAAGCAAGTCCACAGGGCCGATTTCCGGTACCCCGGCACAGCAATATACAAATTTTTTATTAATGGTTCCGCCACCCAATATATGTATGGTGGGGTCAAGACTATCCATTGTGTGAAAAGACCCCTTATCAAACAACTCATTGATCCTGTGCCACGCAATACTGTCCGAAGCAACACTCATGGTTTTCTCCTGAATTCAAATTTCATTTTGCCGCCATTCTTTTTGAATAAAATCAAGCAGAATAGCTGCTGTATCCGTCCATACGGTCATGGTCTCAAAAGGGTCTTGGGTAAAATTGAGATACTGCAGCACAATGGCATCACCACCGGCAAACGCATCCGGTGAGATACCTGAAAATATAAAACCGTTATTTGCGGCTTTTTCAGCAATCAATGCCGCTCCCATTTCCTCTATATTGATATACAGGTATATGACATCCAGCCGCTCGCTGCAGAGGCGGCGACAATTCAAAAGTACCCAGGACGCCACAGCCTCCGCATCTGAACCGCTGGACTCGATTTCGAGTATACCCACATTTAAAACAGGAACCCGCTGTATCCTCAATATCGGTGTATTAGAAACTTTTTTTGTTACGGTATGACATTTAATATTAACCCCTGCCCTTTCATAAATCTGGCTGACAATTCCGACATAGGGGTCTGGCAGTTCAATGCGTCTTTTCCGGGGCGTTTTCAGATACCGCCATTGAAACATCCCGCTCATCTTCCCTTTTTGCAGACCGCCCATATGTTTCAAATTGACCTCTTCCGGGAACAGGTCAAGAAAGAGGGCACAATCTGAAAAACCGTTCTGCTCAGCTATCAATTGGGAAGCGGCGTGGCCGGTTACCGATCGTGAAAATATGCTGTCCAGTTCTTTTTCCCGGGCAAGATCCACAACAGCCTTCCATAATTTTCCGCCCAATCTGTTTTCACGGAATTTTGGATTTACAAAAAGGACTCCCAACTCTGCTCTGTCTTTCCGCCCCGGGGCAAATTTCAAAGCGCAATGCCCCATGACGATGCCCTCATTGGATACTGCAACAAGAGAAATCAATTCTTTGTTTCGGTTCATTTCAGTAATACGTTCAGGGTAATAGATATAGTCTTCATAGGTATAACCATAGGTTGAATGCGCACAACGTGATATTTCCAGGGCTTCACCGGCAACTGCAGGCCGTATGTTATAGTTGTCAACACAAATTACCCGGGCCTGTCCGGGATCGGCATCTTCCCTGCCGGATTCTTTTATAAGGCTCCGTACATGGGAGGATGCTCGCAACTTTAACAGTTCTACTGTGATTCCCTCCCGGCCCCGGTTGATAAATTCGATTTTATCCATCAGCTTTTTGGCCAGAAAAAGGCTTAAGGCATCAAGTTCCGTATCATCAAGCAGGTTATCCGGTGAAAATGAAGGCAGACGGTTAATGTCCATGGGAATGCCTTTAAACTTCATTTTTATTAATAAACCGTCTGCCCGGGTTTTAAACAAAAGAGTTACGGGATGGGCTTCATCCTGGGTTAATGCAGTATCGGTAAAAAAACTGAATGTCTCTTCAATGGCCAGGCGGATCTGCTTTTGTTCATGGGCATCAAATCCTACTCCCTCTGCAAGGGATTCTGCAAAATCCAGGGTTGACTGGATAAACCAGAGTTGAGGCGGTAGCTGATAAATGAATCTTTTGGGTCAGCATGCTCATGAGAGGATGAAAAAGAATTCATTCCCGTTCTACCCATTCCCAAAGCCCTGTGGGCAATTGATCATCAGAGGCTTTGACATCTTCAGGTCCTATACCCAGATTCTTGGTAAGCTTGCCCAATATCCCGGGAGGCGCCCAGTAACCAAGCTCATTCACCGACCGCAATGCCTCTTCCCGTGTCACAAGGCCAAAAAAAACAGCGGCCCCCAGTTCGACAATGGACTGTGGCATGAAAACCGTATGCATGGATTTGAACCGCTGGAACTGTAAATAATCCTTTAAGGGTTCCAGGATGCAGCTTGTGTGAAGAAGACTTTCCTGATCTGCCGGTGCTTGCCAGCCCATTTCCCTTTCTATAATTTGACTCGCATCTACCCAGGACCCATAGGCCTCAGTCTTTCTCAACCGTCCAATAAGGGGCATATAAACCGAATCGTCATTCCGGGCTTTTTGGACCAGAGCGCTCAGGTCCGAAAAAATACCGGGCATGGCATTTTGTATTGCCGCGTGGTAATTTGACATCTCCTCCGGCCAGTGCAGAGGTGTTTTCTGGGGACGCGGCAAAGACCGGACCGAAAGGAATCCAAGGGTTTTATCCCTGTCGGATAAAGGCGTGCCAGGTCCTGCTCCCGGTTTGACAACCACATAATCCAGTACCGAGGCCTGGACATCTTCAATCCCCAAAAAAAGATAGGGAATTCTTAATTGAGCCGCCAATGGATAAAACAGGGCAAATGCCACGGTGGGGCAGAGGCAGGGCCAGCCATGGCTATGCCATTTTTTGAGCATTGCTTCACGGACCGTGTTTATGGGTAAAGACCATTCTATAAATTCCACTTCAGGCATTCGTTTTTTTGCTCTACGGATGTTTTCGTAGGCAGCATCGCTGCAATAGGGCATATCCCAGAATGCCGCAATCACCCGAAGTTTGAGCTTCCGCGCCAGCAGCCATAATAGGTATGAGGAATCCTTGCCCCCGGTATAAAACAGCATCACATCAAATCGTGAGTCATTGTTTTTTCGGGCCGCTTCCCTGAGTTTCTCTTCCGAGACCGTTGTAAAAACAGAGCCTGACGGCGCTTTATTTGTTTCATAGCATTGACACAAGGCACAGACCCCTGCGTCATTGAACTCCAGGCCAGGCACCACATAATCATTGGTCACACAACGGCTGCAGACCTGCATGTTTTCAGGCGTTTTTGATTTTTTAACGGCTTCAGGCGCAACAAGGATGCCATCTTGAATTAACCGATTCATCTCCTGTTCTGCGCAGTCTGCTGAAAGGGGATCACCATTTTGTAAATAGCCGGCCAGTTCCTGGGAAATTTTCCGCATAAGATCGTGGTGATGGGGTGGGTTCCTGATCCCGTAGTATAACAAAAAAGGCAGACCCTCCATGTGGACAAGCTTCCAGCGTGATTGCAACACCAGTTTACCGGGTTTTATCATAATGATTCCTCTTTCATGTCATAGACTTCATACAAACGATTGAGGAGGTCAACATACAGGGCCTTTGGTGCCGTAACAAGATCCTTTGCCGGCCGGATACCCATGATATAAAGGGCAATCTCCGTTGCGACCAGCCCCCCGTTCACGGTGGCAATTCCGGCGCAATTGGAAAGATAGGAACGGCGCCCCTCAATCATATCCTTTACAAGTCCTCCGTAGCGATTTTCTCCCAGCAGTTTTTCCAGTGGCAGCTTATGGGAGGCCCACAATGCCGGGTCTTCAGGTGCATCATAAAGGCTTTCAAGTGTCATCCCGGAAGGGTCCAATATGATCATGGCTGTGCCCAGGCCTGAGATGGGTGCTGTAAAATTATAAAGATTGGCGCGCCTCACAGCCTGGGCAAACTGCGCCTTATAGTCAAACCCGATATAATCGATGGCATCAATTGCCGCATGGGCCCCCTCAAGCAGATCATCCAGTTCAGCATCGGTCCGGGGAGCATAATCCAGGGCCGTCACTGTCATAAAGGGATTGACGTCACGTAAAAGTTCCATCGTTGCAATGGCCTTGTTTTTACCGATATTGGATTTGGTTGCACCAAACTGCCTGTTCATATCCGGTTCATCAAAAACACCTGGATCAAAAATCACCAATTCGCCGATCCCCATTTTGGCGAGGGTGGCCGCCTCAATACCGCCCACACCGCCCACTCCTGCAACCACGACCTTGGCATTTTTGAATAAGTCTTGCTGGCCCTCAGTGAAAATACCGATATTCCGCTGGTAACAGACGTTATAATCCATCTTCATTATAACAACCCCCTTTTTTTGTCTTTTACATATCTGAATCTCAATGTCCAGATAACAAATGCCGCAAAAAAGATGAATCCACCAGCGATACGCAAAATGGTATGATAGCCGAACGCGGAAAGTAAAGGCTGAAAAACAAATGGAGATACAAAAAGCCCGATAAATTTAGCACTTGTCATCATGCCCATGACACGACCCCGAGCCTGGGGCGGCACAATATGCGTCAGCACGATATTCAAATGGGGCATAGTGGTGCCAAACCCAATCCCAATGAAAACCAGACTGAAAAGCAAGCCTGTCAGGCCATTGGACAAACTTATCATATAGAAACCGGACAACATCAAGGCTCCGCCGACCATGAAAAGGTTCCAGAGATTCATGTGCCTGGACACCCGGGCATAAAGACGGCCGGCAACAGCAGAAGCCACCGGCATGACCGCCAGGGCAAGCCCGATGGCTGAGGCGGTCTTTATGATTCCTGTTCGGATCATAAAAAAGGGCAGTTGAGTGGGAATCACATTAAAGACCATCATGGTGCTGAATGCAAAAAAACATAAGATAATCAAGTAAACAAAAGGTGGGAGTGCATGCTGGACAACGGTTTGTTGACGCGGTGCCGGCTCGGGTGATAAAAAGGCAAAGGGCAGTATCATGAAGCCTGACAAAAAGATACTGAAGGCCCACCGCCAATGTATATCCGTAAGCAGGCCGCTTATAATCAGTGAAAGCACAATCCCGCTTGATGCAAAGGAAGACTGCATGCCCATCATATAACGCTGCTTGTCTTTGCTGTATGAATCCGCAATCATAGCGGTATTGGCAACCAGTAGGCCGCCTAAGCCAAGGCCCAATAAGGCACGACCGGCCAACAGCGTCCAGAAGCTTTGGGGGATCATACCCGAAACCCCGGCTAACGCCCAGAGAAATAATGCGCTTATCAAGGCAGATTTGCGGCCGTAACGATCACTGAACCAGCCGAACAAAGGGGCGCCCACCGCACTGAAAAGTCCGGTAATAGCCACCAGGACTTTTGTCCAGAATTCAATGTCCGGGATCGTCTGATAAGCTGTCTTTATAGCCGGCAGTGCTGGGGCCAAGGCAGGTCCGCCCATGGAAGAAAACATGGCCGTAAAAAGCAGAGCAATCTGTAAGGCCTGTGCCGTTGATTTTTCAGATAGTCCCATATCGTCAGGTTTGTATCACATATGACGGGTTTTCCAGCCCAGTTCAAACACGGAAGAGGGCGCAGCAACAATACGAACATGACGCAGATCAGGGACAAGTTTTCTGACCTCCCTGAACTCCGACTGAACCTTTTCAAGCTCCAGTGCAAAGGTTTCAGCCAAAGCATCCAGATCTGTGTTTTCAAGGGCGTCACTCTGCTCCAATGCGACTTCAAGCATGGGGTTACCATTGCTATCTTCTATCCCTTTTATGAGGAAACGGCCATTAAAATAGGGGGACATCACCTCTGTACTCAACGCAGTCTTTACCTGTTCCACATTGATCTTTGCTCCATAGAAAAAAACAGTATGATCGATCCGGCCATAAAGCGCCACAAAAGGGGTTTCCCATTGAGGGACATCCAGGCCGCAATCCGTGACAAGTTGTTCTGCATCATGGCCGGCATCCTTGAGCCGTTTCAGCAGCTCAGCTTTTGGCATAAATTTCACATGGTCTCCGCTTCGGTAGCGCACAAGCGGTATCCCCTGCATCCGTGACACAACAAGTTCGCCTTCCACCTCCTCAAATAGGGTTTTTACGGGAACCTGCTGAAAAAGCATTGGCACATCGGTCTCGCCGAAAATATCCTTCCAGAGTTTATGCTTTATAAGGAGACGCCGGGCGGCAATGGTCAGCGGGTTTTCAAAACCCACATTGGCAAAATCTGTTGATCCATAGAGGCACCATACTTTGTTCAGGTCTTTTTCTCCATGGCCAAGCAAGTCCCACATCCGCTCACGAAAGGACTCTGTAATGCCCTCTCCTCCCACCATGGTGTGGATATTCAAGGATTTAATGTCCACGCCACGGGCCGCGGCTTCCTGAAGCATATTGTTCGCAAACGGCGGATAACTCAATAGCAATGTCTGTTTAAAATGAGGACTTAACCGTTCTAACACTTCTATTACACTGTCTGTCTGTAATCCGGGAGACACAACCGCCAGCCCCGGGGTATCTTGAGCGAGCACCCGAAAGGCAAAAGAGCTCTGCATTCCCGTTCCCCACGGTCCCAGAGCAAGACCGACAACTATAAGAGTCGGCTGGGCGTCAGGGGAGACATAGTCCTTGAACAAAGCCCGCATGCCCTTGGGAAAATTGATTTCATCCTCATACCGTCTTGGCCAGAAAAATGGTTTCTTCGAGGTACCGGAACTTCGCAACCACAGGTGGGCACAGGAAGTATCTCCATCCAGGCAAAGGTCAGGAACCGGATATTTCATAATATAATTTGAT
The DNA here is from genome assembly GCA_964650385.1 of uncultured Syntrophales bacterium. Classification (GTDB taxonomy): domain Bacteria; phylum Desulfobacterota; class Syntrophia; order Syntrophales; family JADFWA01; genus JAUSPI01. Next base: position 8,122 of record CAZYTP010000025.1, read on the forward strand.
TTATCCATGAACGGTATTTTTTCAAAATCCGCAATTGTTTTGACGTGGGGAATTGATCCTGTCTCTTCTTCAAGAAATGCTCGATATGCCGGCACCTGCTGAACCACTTGGTTATAAAGGTCTACAGGATTCATCCATTGCCCTCCTTTTTGGTGTAATATTGATTGAATTGATAAGAAGTCCCTTTGGGGAACTGGATTGTAGTGTGATTTCCCCTTGTGCGTCAAGGAAAAAGTAACTACAAGATATGTCATAATACGGGGACACTATACTAGTTTTTGATTAATCATCGGAATACAACAACAAACAAGGAAACCAACTTTAGCCGAGCGCTAAAGATCCCGGATCTTTAAAACAGTAGACGAAATAGCAGACAAAAAAATAGGTGCTGCAAAGTACAGCACCTTAATAATTACTGGTCGGGGCGGCAGGATTTGAACCTGCGACATCATGCTCCCAAAGCATGCGCGCTTCCAGGCTGCGCCACGCCCCGACGAAGTTGAGGGTCTGACCAGGACTTCAGGCCTTAACCCATTTTTCCAAATTCTTTTTAAGCTCATTCAGGGCCTTCGCCCTATGGCTTATTGTATTTTTCATATTCGGGGAAATCTGAGCGACAGTCATACCACATTCAGATACTACGAATACCGGATCATAACCGAATCCACCGGTTCCTGCCGGTTCATGGCCGATCTTCCCACTCCATCTCCCCTCAAATGACTCAAAAGTTCCATCCGGTCGATAGAGAACAAGTGCACACACAAAAGAAGCATCCCTCTTATTTATCGGGACACCTTTCAATTCTCTGAGCAGTTTTTCAATATTGCTCCCATCCGTTGCATCAGGCCCGGCATATCTTGAAGAACAAATACCCGGTTTCCCTCCCAGAAAATCAACCTCAAGACCGGAATCATCCGCAAGAACAATCTCACCGGTATATTCTGAAACTGCCCTCGCCTTCTTCAGCGCATTCTCAAAAAACGTCTCCCCATCCTCTACGACTTCAGGCAGGTCAGGATACTCATCAAGGGAAAAAAAGTTGATATTGAAACCTTCAAGCATTGCTTTAAGTTCTCTTATTTTTCCCTTGTTTTTTGTGGCAAAAACAATCTTTGTCAGTTTAATTCCTCTAATTTAAGTTCCAGGGTCCGGAGTTTAAACGATTACTCTAAATCCCCGAGCATCTCCACCTGTTTTTTGGTAAGATCAGCAATGCCCTTGGTGGCAAGGTCTGTCATCTCATCCAATAAATTCCGGGCAAAGGGAAACTTCTCGGCGGTACCCTGAACCTCTATAATAAGGCCGCCCTTTGTCATAACAAAATTCATATCTACCTGGGCGACTGAATCTTCTCCATATTCTAAATCCAGCAGCAGCTTGCCATCCACGATCCCGACACTCACAGCAGAAACAAAATCACTGACAGGAATTCTATCAACTATTCCTTCCTCTTTCCATCTGCGAAATGCGTCTATCAGGGCAATAAAGGCACCGGTAATTGATATTGTTCTTGTTCCGCCGTCTGCCTGGATGACATCACAGTCGATGTATATCGTTTTCTCACCAAAAGAATTCAAATCGGTAACCGCTCGAAGGGATCGTCCAATCAATCTCTGAATCTCATGGGTCCTTCCGCCTACCCTGCCTCTGGTAGATTCTCTGGTATTTCTTGTCTGTGTGGATGTGGGAAACATGGAATACTCGGCAGTCAGCCAGCCTTTTCCTGAATTCTTCAAAAATGGGGGGACCCTGTCTTCCATCGTTGCAGTACATAGAACAATGGTATCCCCAATCTCAATCAGGACTGATCCTTCCGGATATTTCAGGAAATTTCTCGTGATACTTATTTCCCGAATCTCATCCCACTTGCGTCCGTTGGCTCTTGGCATTATCTCTCCCAAATTAAATCGCTATCGGCAAAAGCCGATAGCCTGAGGAACAAAGGCACAAAGTCATATCTCTTCTTTCTCTGTGTCTACTTTGCGTCTGTATATTTAAAGAATTCCTCTATACTCTTAGCAAGCGCCCTTGCAATAGCTTTTTGTGCAGATTTATCCAATAATTTCTTTTTATCCTTAGTATTGGTGGCAAAACCAATCTCCAGAACAACTGCTGGAACAGTCAAACCCTCAAGAACAAGAATGGGTGCACTTCGAAGCCCCCTATCCTTCCGTGGAAATATTTTACCCATATTTTTCTGGATAATCTGAGCTAATTTAACGCTTTCATTGAGATATTTCGTTGTAACCATATCTTTCAGGATTGCATTAGAGCTGTTTTTATCTGTAACGGAATCAAAACCGGGGAAATACACCTCAAATCCACTCGCTTTCTTTCCAAAACCCGCATTTATATGCAAACTGACAAACAAATCCGTGCTCGCTTTTTTTGCAATTTTAACCCTGTCTGAAACAGAAACATCCTTATTGCTTGTTCTTGTAAGCGAAACTTTTATGTTTTTTGATCTGTCGAGATCTTTTTTCAGCAACCTGGCAATTGCAAGGGTCACATCTTTTTCAGATACCTTTTCAGATAACCGCACACCTTTATCTATACCTCCGTGCGCCGGATCTACAACAACGAGATGACTGCTCTTCGCTAAAGCGCCTGTTACCGGAAAGATCAAAAGTACCGATAAAACAAAAAATGTCATTCTGCAAAACAGCTTACTCATCTTATATTATACCCTTTAGTCTTCTGCGTCTGTGCTTCATATAGTAAGTCAACGGCAACTGTCAATCATTAAACTGATTTTAGCCAGATTTTTAGGCAGGTATCGTAGTGAGAGATTCGGGTTTAATGAATTCTTTTCTTTTCCGGCTTCATAAACGTCCCCCTCACCCTCTCGACAGACAACACACTCTTCAGTTTTTTGAGCTCTGAAACCAGTTCCTTGAAGTGTTTCAGATCATTCACCTCTATTTCAAAATCGCAGGTTGCAATCTTTTCCGGAGTCGTATCAATCTGAGCGCTATTTATATTAACATCTTTAGATGATATAACGGAACTGATTTCGGCCAGGAGTCCCTTCTTGTCACCGCAGTTGACTTTCATATGAACCGGGTATGCATGTTTCTCCTTGATGCTCCATTGAACATCAATCAATCTCTCAGGATCTATCTCCTGCACCATGGGACAATTTACTGTGTGAACGGAAATTCCCCTTCCCCTGGAAATGTAACCTAGAATATTATCACCGGGCAAGGGATCACAGCACCTGGCAAACCTCACCATTACATCCTCGATCCCGGTAATTGAAACTCCTGCAGCAGAGGGCTGTTTCGGTTTTTTCTTTACCTTTTCCAGGTCGACATCAACAGTTTTTATTTCTTCCTCGGGCAAGAAACGGTGAGATATATACTTGGCAGATATTTTTCCGTAACCTACGTTCGCCATCAAATCATCAACTGTACTTATCGAATGTTCCTTATAAATTTTCTTAATTTCATCAGATTTGAGAACCTGGCTTAACGTAAGCTTATGTTTCTTAAGCTCTTTTCCAAGGATATCTTTACCAATCTCGACGCTTCTTTTGCGCTCTTCAGTTTTTATCCAGTCCTTTATCTTCGATATTGCTCTTGATGTAGCAGCATATTTCAGCCAATCCTTACTTGGATGATGTCCCTGCTGGGTTATAATCTCTACGGTATCGCCATTTTGAAGTTTATATCTCAGGGGAACAATGCTTCTGTTGACCTTGGCTCCTGTACACTGATTACCAACATCCGTATGAATGCTGTAAGCAAAATCTATCGGGGTGGCTCCTTTGGGAAAAGCCTTTACATCACCACGGGGTGTGAAGACATAAACCTCATCCGGGAAAAGGGCAAGTCTCAGATTCGACATAAACTCCCGGGGATCTTTTAGCTCCTGCTGAACCTCAAGCAGTTCTCGTATTTTCCCGATCTGATCTCCCTCATCCTCTTTAGGGACTATCCCCTCCTTATATCTCCAGTGAGCCGCTATGCCCTTTTCAGCCCACTCGTGCATCGCCATCGTCCTGATCTGGATCTCCACCCTTTCGCCGTACGGACCTATGACTGTCGTGTGCAGAGACTGATAATGGTTCGCCTTGGGCATAGCGATATAATCCTTAAAGCGGCCGGGAACCGGTTTCCAGAGGGAATGAACGACGCTCAGCACCTCATAACATTCCTTTTCTCTATTGGAATCAAGTATTATTCTGAAGGCTGTAAGATCATAGACCTCATCAAAACTTATATGCTGCTCCTCCATCTTTTTGAATATACCGTAAAAATGCTTTGCTCTGCCCTCGACCTTACATTTCAGCCCGAAACTCGCCATCTCCTTTTGTATTATGGTTTTTACCTCTTCAGCATACTTTTTCCTTTTGTCTTTTCCTTTTACGACCAGCTTTGCCAGATCATGGTAATCTTCAGTATAGAGGTATCTGAACGAAAGATCCTCCATCTCCGTTTTCATCCAGTTAATGCCAAGGCGGTTGGCCAGCGGCGCATACAACTCGAGTGTCTCCCTGGCGATGAATTGTTGCTTTTCCGGAGTCTGAAACTCGAGTGTCCTCATATTGTGAATCCTATCCGCTAATTTAATGAGAAGTACCCTGATATCTGAAGACATCGCCAGAATCATTTTTCTGAAATTTTCTGCCTGCTGTTCCTCCTTACTTTCAAAAGTTATTTTACTTATTTTGGTCAAACCGTCTACGAGGAAGGCAACTTCCTTGCCAAATACTTCTTCCACCTGCTCGATGGTCACCAGGGTATCCTCCACCGTGTCATGCAGCAGACCGGTTACTATGGCTGAAGAATCGAGGTTCAGATCGACCAGGATTCCCGCCACTTCCAGAGGATGTCTCAGATAAGGTTCTCCGGAGAGGCGAACCTGTCCCTTGTGGACAGTAGCGCAAAAAATATACGCCTTCTCTATCATCTCCAGATCAACCGGAAAGAGATATCTCTGAGCCTTATCTGTTATGTCGGTTATACGGACCATCATTTACCTTCTGACTCCTGGCTCCTGTTTTTCAATTTCTTCCTGCACCCAATTTACGACAAACTCTTCTACTTCATCCAGTAAAAGTATTTTAACCTCACCGGTCTTTCTGATCTTAACCTCTACCCTGCCCTCTGCAAGTTTCTTTGGACCGATGGTAATTCTGAGAGGAATCCCTATCAGATCGGCGTCGTTGAATTTCACTCCCGGCCTTTCGTCTCTATCGTCGAGGATAGTATCAATTCCCCTCCCCATGAGATTTTTATATAGTTTCTCGGCTGTCTTTAAAAGCTCCTCTTTTTTCACATTTACGGGCGTTATAATAACCTGAAATGGAGCTATCGAGATAGGCCATATAATTCCGTTATCATCGTAATTCTGCTCGATGCTCGCCGCAGCCGTCCTCCCGATACCTATTCCATAACACCCCATAATCATATATTTCTCTTTACCGTCTTTATCGAGGTAGGTAGCTCTCATTGCTTTGCTGTATTTTGTCCCCAATTTGAAGACATGACCCACTTCAATACCCCTCACAAACTTGAGAGGGCCTTCGCAGCGGGGACATCTGTCAGTCTCCTTGACAAGCCTCAAATCGGCAAATTCCTCCACCTCAAAATCCCTGCCGATATTGGCATTTTTTATATGATAATTTTCTCTGTTTGCTCCAACGACACAATTAGTCATATTTATAAAGGAATAGTCGGCGATAACCTTCGATTTTATGTTGATAGGTCCGGCAAATCCCCTGGGAGAACCGGTAACTTCTTTGATAATATCATCAGTCGCCAGTTCAAGAGAATCACACTTGAGATAATTTCTAAGTTTTGCCTCGTTTACATCCTCATCTCCCCTTATAAGAACGGCAACCGGTGAACCATCAACCAGAAATATCAATGTCTTTACAATTTCCCGCGGAACAACATCGAGAAAAACAGAAACTTCCTCAATCGTTCTCACCTCAGGGGTATGCACCTCTTCAAGGGGTAAGAACCCTGATTTTTCCACTGCTGTTTTCTCCGGCATGGCGACTTCAGCTTTCTCCATATTTGCCGCATACTCACAGGAACTGCAAAAAACCAGGCCATCCTCTCCCGAATCGGCAAGCACCATAAATTCATGAGAAAAACTGCCCCCTATATTTCCGGTATCCGCCTCCACCGCCCTGAACTCAAGACCGCACCGGCTGAAAATTCTGCTGTAGGCTTCAAACATTTTATTATAACTTATCTCGGCGCCCTTTTCATCCGCATCGAAGCTGTAGGCATCCTTCATACTAAATTCCCGGCAGCGCATGATACCGAACCTCGGCCTTATCTCATCACGAAATTTTGTCTGTATCTGATAAAGATTTTTGGGAAGCTGGCGGTAGGTCTTTAGCTCATTGCGCACAAGATCGGTTATTACCTCCTCATGGGTCGGACCGATACAGTATTCTCTGTCATGGCGATCCCTGAACCGTAAAAGCTCTTTGCCATACTGCTTCCAGCGGCCGGATTCCTGCCAGAGTTCAGCAGGCTGGACGGCAGGAAGAAACACCTCCTGTGCACCAAATCTGTTCATCTCTTCCCGTACAATCTGCTCCACCTTTCTAATTACCCTGTACCCAAGAGGAAGATAAGAATAAATCCCGCTGGTCAACTTTCTTATCATTCCTGACCTTAACATAAGCCTGTGGCTGACAACCTCTGCGTCGGAAGGTATCTCTCTTTCCGTTGGCAAAAACATCTCAGAATAACGCATCGCTTCTCCTTGAACTCAAAAATAGATGGTCTCGTAAAAAGTCATGAAACCGATTCTTTGTCATCCTGAACTTGTTTCAGGATCTCACTTGTCTCAGGATCTAATTATTCCAATGATTGAGACCCTGAAATGAATTCAGGGTGACAAAACTTTTTACGAACCTGTCAAAATAGATGTAGCACAGGACTTCAGTCCTGACTCAAAACTTCCTTTTTTATCTCATCAAGTAACACATCAACAAATTCTTCTTCTTTTATCTTCCTTACAGCCTCGCCCTTTTTAAAAAGCATGCCGAAACCACAACCTCCGGCAATACCTATGTCGGCTTCAGCCGCCTCCCCGGGACCATTAACCACACACCCCATGATGGCGATCTTCAGATACTCCTTCATGCCGGCCAGTTTCTCTTCCACCTCTTCAACCAGCTTGAAAAGATCAATCTCGCAACGTCCGCAGGTTGGACAGGATATAATATCCGGCCCTACCCTTCTGATATTCAAGGCTCTTAAAATCCTGTAGGCAACGTCCACCTCAGCGACAGGATCACCGGTTATGGAAACCCTGATGGTATCTCCAATTCCTTCATATAAAAGGAGCCCGATACCTATGGATGATTTGACACTGGAATTGACGATGCTCCCAGCCTCGGTTACACCGAGATGGAGAGGATAATCTGTCTTTTCCGATATCAAACGATAGGACTCCACCATCGTGGGAACATCCGATGACTTCAATGATACCTTGATGGAAGTAAAACCCATATCCTCAAAGATAGCGATATTATTGAGGGCGCTTTCCACCAGGGCTTCAGAGGTCGGACCGCCGTATTTTGACAGCACCTCTTTCTCAAGAGACCCCGCATTGATACCTATGCGGATCACTATATCTCTCTTGCCGGCTTCTGAAATAACTTCTTTAATTTTATCTTTGCTGATATTACCGGGATTTACCCTGATTCCGTCAACCCCGTTTTTAATCGCTTCCAGAGCAAGCAGGTGATTGAAATGAATGTCTGCTATCAGAGGAACACTCATAGCTTTTCTGATATCTGCCAGGGCATCCGCCGCCTCCCTGTCGGGGACGGCCACCCGTATTATTTCACAGCCCGCATCTTCAAGTCTTTTGATCTGGTCAACGGTCGCCTTGACATCCCTGGTATCGGTACACGTCATTGACTGAACAGCAATGGGTGCATCACCACCCACCTGGACATCGCCAACGTAAACGGGTCGTGTCTTCTTTCTCTTTATCATCGTAGTCTGCGCCATTACAGTTAAAGATATAGCATGAAGGTTAAAATGTAATCAATGAATAATTTGCGGAAAGGATAGATAATCCAACAGGGTAAGAAAGATATTGCCAACTTTCTTTTTCTCCCATATACTGCGGAAGTCGTTTTTTATAAAAAATATATAGCGCTCTATCCAATTCACATGCGCCTCTTTCTAACATCTGTGCGGACTTGATCCATCAGTTTCACGATAGCAAGCTCTTTGCAGTATTTTTATATTGCAATATGTAATATGTTTAGTGATCTTGTCTTATTTATTATATGTTTTCAAAACAAAAACATAAATGCTGTAATATAATGCTGCAAATGGGCAGTATAATATATATTAGGCATTGAACAACTCAACAATATAAGAGGAGGAAGTATGAAAAGGGCATTGATAATAGTGTTTGTGGTTCTTCTGAATGTGGTGTTTTTGAGTTTGCCAGCTGATACGCAGGCTGGAAAACTGGACAATTCGTCGGCTCAGGACCTGCTGATCAAGAGTGAGGTCGAAACAGCGGTCAGTATGCTTCAGGGAATATTTACAATACATCAAAAGGGGGAACTGACCCTTGAGCAGGCAAAGAAGCTTGGTGCCGACCTTATGCGGGAACTGAGGTACGGTACCGAAGGATATTTCTGGGCCGATACGACGGAAGGCGTCAATGTGGTTTTGTACGGCCGAAAGGATGTGGAAGGAAGGAATCGGCTTGAGGACAAGGACCATCAGGGCACGTTCTACATAAAGGAATTCATGGCAAAAGCCAAAGCCGGTGGTGGGTATGCCGAGTACTGGTTTCCGAAGAAGGGACTCACCACAATTCAACCCAAGAGATCATATGTGCTCTTATTTAAACCATTCGGCTGGGTTGTCGGTAGTGGATACTACCGCTGAAAAGTCCAGGGAAATAAGACAGGGTTCATATCATAAATACTAAGCATTGAATGAGGCGAAATTGCCTAACACATATGAGCCGACGCTCGAAAATTAGCGCGGCTGATTTAGGCGATAGGGCCGGGTTGCGCGCGCTCCTATCGGGAGTAATGGAGAAATCATGAGCGTAGAAAAAATAATGAGCACAACCGTTGTCACTGTCGAAATGGATGATTCGCTGAAGGTGGTTAAAGAAATATTCGACAACACTCGTTTCCATCATCTGCTCGTGGTCGAATCAGGTAAACTGTTTGGGGTAATCTCGGATAGAGATCTCCTGAAAGCCTTAAGCCCTAACATTGGAACTGCTTCCGAAACAGCCAGAGACGCAGCAAGCCTTAATAAAAGAGTGCATCAAATAATGACAAGGAAACTTGTTATGTTAGGACAAAACGCAGGGATCTTTGACGCAATAGACATTTTCATAAATCACAATCTTTCTTGTATACCTGTTGTCGATGACGGGTGTAAACCAGTAGGGATAATAAGTTGGCGAGATATACTAAAAGCACTTGAGTCACTCCGAAGTAATCGACCTGACAAGGCAAATCAACAAGGACGCTCGTAAACTCGCGCCCGTTAGCAGCACATTAGAGAATAAAGACACGACCGTAACTTCCGTGAGAGTATGATAATATGAAAAGTGGTTTCAAAGTGGTGTTAATTCTTTCTTTTTTCTTTTTGTTAATCTGCTCGTCTGCCAATGCGGGTGGAACAACGGAATACAATCCTTCATTGCCAAAAGTTGTCGTAGTAACAACGGGCGGAACGGTTGCCATGAAATACGATCCAGCTTCAGGAGGTGTAGTTCCTGCTTTATCCGGCAAAGATTTAATCGTAGCGGTACCGGGATTGGACAAAATCGCCAATATCGAAACGGTTGAGTTTTGCAATATCGATAGTTCACAGATGACACCGGATATATGGAGGAGCTTGAGTGCTAAAGTACAAGAAATCCTTGAGCGATCCGATGTGCAAGGGGTAGTAGTAACCCACGGCACGGATACCATGGCTGAAGGTGCTTTCTTTCTTGAAACAACTTTACAAAGTGAAAAACCAGTTGTTTTTGTAGGCGCTATGCGAAGTGCTTCTGACTTAAGCCCCGATGGGCCTGCCAATATTTACAATGCAGTATTGCAGGTCTGTTCCCCTCAAGCCAAAGGATGGGGAGTCACAGTTACAATGAATCAGTTTATAAATAGTGCAAGACATGTGCGCAAAGATGAAACAACTAACGTGCAAACATTTACTTCCGGCGAACATGGATATCTTGGATACATTGTTAACGACCAGGTGATTCGTTTTAACAACGTCCTTATCAAAAATAAGTTACCGTTACCGGATTTTTTGCCGAAAGTTTCTTTCTTTACAACATATGCAGGAGACGACGGGAAATTTATCCGTTACTCTGTTGATCATGGTGCCAAGGGATTAGTGATTGAAGGTGTTGGTGCCGGTAATGTGAATAAAGATGTCTTTCATGCCATTAAGTATGCATTAAGCAAGAAAGTTCCGGTTGTTGTCGCCAGCAGGGTTCGTTACGGCGGTGTATACCCGCTTTATGGAGACGAAGGTGGTGGTTCATTAATAAACATAGGGGCATATTTGGCTGGTGACTTGAGCCCATACAAGGCCAGATTATTGTTAATGATCGCACTGGCTCAACCCGATATGACACCGGAAAAACTGAAAACACTCTTTTCTCCTCAGTAGTTTGAAAATTAACAATGGATAAGCAACAGGGAAAATTTCTAACCCCTCATTCCACCGGACGGCATATCCGCCGCAGGGAAATTCAACCGTTGGGCAACACAAAAATGCGTATGAAAGCATTCGTAACTATATTCATTATTCTGATTTTATCGCCAATTTGTGCAGCAGAATACAGCCCAACACCGGATTCTGTACAAATAGGGAAGCATTCTAAAGCAGATGTGCCGTTTGACCTGGTCTACCTGAAATCTTTATGGAAAAAGCGGATATTGGCAATCAAGAAAAACGGTCAACTGCCAATCATCGATATTGAATCAAGCTTTGACGCAGGCAAGGTCAATGCGAAAGATTACGCAAAAAGCATGGATAATAACGATCTTGCCTTAACCGCATCGGTTTCTTGCTGCATTGGACATCGGCGGCGATCGGGTGGATTACGTGAGTAAGAATACTCGAACACTACGAGCATTTATAGATAACTTGCCGAAAGAAACTCAAGAGGTGGTTGCATACAAGGCTGCTTGGAAAATGCTTTTTAGTGAAGATATTTAATGTCTAACAGCGGCATTAAGGCCGACGGCAAAAAGCCGCCACGCCTTATGCCGCCTGTTATGCGTCATGAAATAATATAAAAGTGGAGGGAGCAACAGTGGAGCATGATGCAGTCTCAGAATTGGAAAAGGACCTTATTTATCTCGGTCTACTTGACAAGGCGCATGAAATCTACGCCGAACTTGGCGGAAGAGCAGTCCTTTCCTACATAAAATCGAGTTATCGGCTTTTGAGCAAAGTGTACCACCCGGATCTAAATCCAGCCAGCAACCGAAAAGCAAAAATAACCCAGCAAAGGTTGAATAGGGTCAACAGCGCAATCTCCCTTATGGCAGACAAAGAACTCCTTGACATTATCAAACGAGGTGTACCCGAAGAGTACTCAGCAAGAAAAAGGATATTGATTGTTGAAGATGAACCTGGATTGCAAAAGTTTTTCCAACAAATCCTGACAATGGAAGGGTATGATTCGAGAATTGCTGAAGATGGCATCAGGGGTTATGAAGAATACTATAGGTTCAAGCCAGACTTGATGCTCTGCGATGTAGTGATGCCAAGGATGAGCGGTTTGGAACTTGTGGAAAAAATTAGAAAAACGAATCCCAGGATCAAGGTGATCTATATGAGTGGCTTTTTCGGCATAACACCACTTAAAGGAAGATTTGATGAGGAGGTCACCCGATATGGCTATCACACTTTGGCCAAACCATTCAGGGCAAGCGAATTGCTGGTCTTAATCAAAGACTACCTGAATAAAGATCTGGGCGAAATTACAGGTGTTGACACACATGCGTGACATGACACAAACCAGCGACCCATTCTTCCGAGGAAAGCGACAAGCTGAATTGTTGCCGTGCATTTATGTTTTCAACTGGTAAAAAATAAGGACAAATAATTATCATGAACCTGACCCGTTGGATATTCTCACTGAGCTTTGCCGTCGGAATGTTTTGGTTGCTCGGTTTTATCATTGAACCAATCGGCCAAAAAGACCCTTCGATTTTTAACCTTTTCATTCTTAGTTTTTTGAGTACCATCATAGTTTCATATTTTCTTTTCAAACACAGCCCCAATTTCCTAAAAGCCTATCCTGAGTCTGGCATATCGATTGTCAAATATTATATTCTCAGCATCTTCGTTTCTTACTTTTTGCTCATACCTTTTTCGGCACTGTTATCATATTTGTTGGTTAAGATTTTTGGAGACATAAACCATCATGAATCTATCCTCTTAATAACGTTATTTTCCATATGGTTTCCATTATGGTGGTTTGTTCCGGTTGGATTAACTATAGGCTGGTTTCTTTATAAACGGAAGTGTGCCTTATAACATTTCCCTGCATCCGAGCACTTCGGACTTTCTGTTATCACTGAGATCGATTATCAGGGAAAGTATTGCCCTCAATAAAGTTATTGACAATAAAGTTGCCGACAATATGCATTAGGTTGCAACTGCTAATAAGATTTGCTATTCTAATCAAAACTATGAAAGCTACTGACAAATGGAATGGAGGAATCGAATATGCCTGATATGAAATGGAGCAATCCGCCGGAGATGCAAATAGATCAAGATAAGAAATATAAAGCACAAATCGAGACCAGCAGAGGGATTATCGAACTTGAGCTCTATCCGGAGCATGCACCCAAAACAGTAAATAATTTTGTGTTCTTGTCCAGGGAGGGGTTTTATAATGGAGTGTCCTTCCATCGGGTGATCAGTAATTTTGTTATCCAGGGAGGTGACCCGACGGGGACCGGCAGTGGCGGCCCAGGGTATAGCTTTGAAGATGAGCTAAAAGACAATCCCCTTATTCATGAGCGAGGTGTTATCTCTATGGCAAATTCCGGGCCGAACACGAATGGCAGTCAATTCTTCATAACACATTCGCCTCAGCCACATTTGAATGGGGGTCATACAGTCTTTGGGAAAGTAATACAGGGCTTAGAGGTTGTGGATACAATCCAGGAGGGCGATAAGATGGAGAAAGTAACAATCAGCGAAGAATAGGCCTCCTCGAATCGCCTCACAGCTGCGCTCTCAATGAAAAATTTATTCTTCCATAAGAAGTCTTACAGCCGGCCTTTAACGAATTAAAGATAGACCCTCCCTGCGAGGGCTTATGGAAAACTGATCAAGGTGATTATTACGGAATTAAAAGCAGAAAAAATTCTCAACCTGATCGGGAGCGAGGAGCCTGACATCAGCATGCCCTAAAAAACAACAAAGGAAGATAATAGGGCACTGCAACAGATGCTTGTCAGAGGCGCCGGGCTTCACGGCAGATGATAGATTGTTTTTGGAGGATACCATGAAAGTAATGCCATATACCGAAGTTGAATCAACCTATTTTGACAACGATAAAATGAAAGGTGTCACTGGACGCGTTGCCATCGGAAAGAATGATGGCGCGAAAAATTTCTGTATGCGTATTTTTGAGATCTCTCCTGGAGGACATACGCCAGCGCATTCCCACGAATGGGAGCATGAAATGTTTGTTCACTCCGGGGAAGGCGAAATACTCATCAATGACCAATGGAAACCGATACAACGTGGCACTGTTATCTTTATGCCGGAAGGCGAAGAACACCAAATAAGAAATTCAGGGAAGGAATTGCTAATCCTTGTCTGTCTTATTCCATCGGGCGCTCCGGAATTATAAATGGGTAAAAGCGGTGAGCTTCACAATTTTTGGCACAGATGACCGGCAACGTTTCGTTTTAATAAGAATGGAGAACCTATGTTGCTCAATCTGGGTCTGTGGTTGCTGAAAAGTCTTTCAATACTTGCGATCTTCCACTTCTTACTTCCCCCGATTATCAATACCGCAACCCGTAACAGCTGGCTGAAACTGCCAATTATGATCATCGTCGGTCTCCTGGCAGGAGTCTTCATGGCATGGCTTCACTATGTACCATACGTACTTTTCTTCCTCTGGCTTGCGCTCAATAAATACTCACTTGATGTAATGGCTAAGGCCACGTTTGAGGGTACAACGCAGATAACGAACAAGCCGGTTTTCTACATCTCCACGTATTCGTACATCATAATCGCGTGCGCAACGGCGTGGTTCCTCCAAATGGAGGCCATTTTAGGCTCCGATCCAAACAGTCCAGGCTTCCCTCTGTTCAGGCACCTGTTCAGACTGTAGAGGAGGATGCCATAATAACGGAACTGCCAGAAAACGAAGGTTCAGTTTCTGGTGTAAAATTACAGAAAAAGCACCTGCAGAGATGGAAAAAAACGGGAGGGTTAAACCGGGTGCTTTCCAAAAAGCTGACTGATAGCCTAAACAATGTGATGGATGCGTCAGAACATCGGAACAAAAGAGGAGAATTGTCATGAAAGTATTGATAGTTTACTACTCACTTTATGGACACATTTATAAAATGGCCGGGGCAGTGGCTGAAGGTGCTCGTTCTGTAGAAGGCGTTGATGCTGAACTGCGACGCGTTCCCGAGACACTACCCAAAGAGGTATTAGAAAAAATGGGAGCCCTTGAAGACCAAAAACAACAGAGTCATGTTTCTTTGTGTACCGTGGAGGAATTGGGCGAAGCCGATGCAATCGTCTATGGAACCCCAACCAGGTTTGGTAACATGTGCGGCCAAATGCGTCAGTTCCTGGACGCCACGGGACAGCTTTGGATGAGAGGGGCTTTGACAGGGAAAGTGGGAAGTGTCATCACAAGCTCGAACACGCAACACGGCGGGCAGGAATCCACAATCCTGAGCTTTCACTTAACTCTTCTGCATCACGGAATGGTTGTGGTCGGACTGCCGTACACATTTCAGGGGCAGATGATTGCGGAAGAGATCAGCGGTTGTTCTCCATATGGTGCCTCGACCATTGCCGGTGCAGATGGTAGCCGGTCGCCCAGCGATAACGAACTTGCCGGGGCGCGTTTCCAGGGCGAACACGTTGCCAGAATAGCAAAGAAGCTATCAGCGTGAGCGAAAAACGCTCCGGCAACGGCATGAAGACTGGCCCCTGTATCTCAAAATAGATAAAGGAGGATAGAGATGATGCACTGGTATCCTGAGATGATGGGATGGGGAGAAGGCATCGGAATGATCTTCTTCTGGATAATTCTTGTCGTATTAGTCGTTGTTTTAGTGAAATGGCTTATATCTCAATCAAGTGAACGGGTTGAAAAAAGGGACGACCCTATGGATATTCTCAGACGCCGCTACGCTAAAGGAGAAATAGACAAAACAGAATTCGAAGAAAAGGCAAAAGATCTTGAAAGGTAATCAATCAAAATTGAATTACGTGGTCACTTGGAAATCAACAGAAACGGTAAAAACCCGGGAATATTTTTCTGCTGGAAAATCAGGGGACATAACTCTTGTTTTTAAAGAATAGTTTGAAACTTTTACCTGTAAATGCGATATAAAAAACATATGTGCCAAATAATCGGTCAACGACTCCTCCGAAAAAACTCGTGACTTTTCCGAGGAGGCTGTTTGTGACGATAAACGGCTCGCAACACTTATTACGTTTTGCATGAGAGATTTTCTAAGAGATTGTGAAGCTCCCCGCCCACAGGGCGGGGCTTACGGGTGCGCTTCCGGTGAGCATGAGGCACAAGAGGGGTCATGATGATAACCAGATATATCATCGGAGCTATTGCAGGTGCCGTGATTGGCGGTATCATAGGATATGTAGGCAAATGTTATGGAAGTACCTGAGGCATTACTGCAAATCCCTGGATAGGGATTATTGTAGGCGCAGTAATCGGAGCTTTGATTGCCTCTTCCACTCTTTCCAAGTGAATTACCCCGACTACAAGGCGGGGTAATTCACTCTATTGATGCCTATTGCAATTAAAACACTCCAAGAGAAGACATGACAACTTCAACTGATCAATACTGGGAATTACGGCTGGAGAATTGTAAAAAAGCTTTGGAAAATAATAACTTCGAGGTATTTCTTGCAGATAACCCGGTACATGCCAAAGAGATTGTCCTAAAGGAGCTTTTGCCCAATATCAAGCCCAAAACCGCATCCTGGGGTGATTCCCTGACTTTAAGATCAACCGGACTCCTAAAGGCAATAAAGAAGAACCCCGATATCCATTTTATAGAAACCTTCGATAAAACTGTTCCCCGTGAAGAAGTCATAGAACGGCGCAGGCAAGCTTTATTGGTTGATCTCTTTCTTACGGGTACCAACGCAGTAACGGCAACAGGCAAGTTAGTAAACCTTGATATGATAGGAAATCGCGTAGCTGCCATTACATTCGGTCCCCGAAACGTAATTATTCTTGTGGGTCGCAACAAGGTCGTTTCAAATGTTGAAGATGCTATGGAACGTATAAAGAATTACGCTGCGCCTATGAACGCCATTCGGCATAAAAATTTCAAGACGCCCTGCAGGGAAACATCTTATTGCACGGACTGTAAGGCTCCTGATCGGATTTGCAACATCTGGGGCATTATTGAAAAATCTTTTCCAAAGGGTCGAATAAAAGTCGTTTTAATCAATCAAGACTTAGGGTTATAAAAACAGATTGAGGCATTGACACAATTTGCCTCTCATATAACTTTTGCCACAGTGGACAGCGGTACAGCTTTGCTGAACCGCTGCGGGTAATGTCTTCGTTATCCCGGAATGAGAGAACAGGTTATGGGAAGTAATTACACTATTTATAAAAGATTCTTTAATTCCAGAAACGTTAAACGTCTGTTGATTGTTTTATTGTTTATTGGAATAGTCCATGTCTCATTTACATGGTATCTTTTTCACTCTGAAAGTACCAATACAATAACACCAACGATGAAGCTGCTTGCAGAAGGTTCCATCGACCAGGATGATATGTGTATCTGGATTCATCCCACAGAATCTTCGAAGAGTGTCATCATTACTGCGGACAAGAAAGCGGAAAAGGTTTTTGTGTATGATCTTGAGGGTAGCGTTCTTCAGGTGTTATCAATGCCGAAACCCGGAAACATTGATGTGAGGTATGGTTTTCCGCTTGGAGGTAAAAAAATAGATATAGTGGCATATCTGCAGCGAAAAAAAGGGCACAGGATCATTGTTTTTGCTGTAGAACCCAAAACTCACCAACTAAAAAGGGTCGATGATAACTCAATTCTTGTGGGCAAAGGAGTTGGCGGTACGTTGTATCACAGTCAGAAAACAGACAAATTTTATTTTATCAAGACCGCAGAGAAGAAAGGCAAAGGCGGGATTGAACAGTTTGAATTGTTTGACGATGGTAAAAGTAAGATAACCGGAAGGAAAGTTCGCCAGTGGGATCTGGCCGGCTGTGAAGGTGCCGTTGCTGACGATGAATCGTGTGCCCTTTACATCTCTCAGGAAGATAAAGGTGTCTGGAAAGTCGGTGCTGAACCGGGTGAGCCAACGCCGGGAGAACTTATAATAAAAACCTGGAAGAACGGTTTGATGTTTGATGTAGAAGGTCTTACTATTTATAAATCACATACCAGAGAAGGTTATTTAATGGTTTCAAATCAGTCACGAAATTCCGTTAAAGTTTATCAACTCGGAAAAGAAGATAAGTTCCTTGGAACTTTCCATATTGATGGTGCAATACATACCGATGGAATCGATATGACTAATGTTTGTCTCGGTATCAGGTTTCCCAAAGGTTTATTTGTTTGTCACACTGATCAGGAAGGCAGCAACCGTTGCCCCGTTTTGGTGACACCCTGGGAATCGATTGCCAGGGGTTTAAATTTCAAAGTGGATGTATCATGGAATCCCCGGAGTGAAACTTTCAAACATTTTTAAATGAGGACGATTATGAAGAAACAAATTAAAATAAGTTTTTTTCTGTTTTTCTGTCTTTCCTCCTTGTTCCTGATTGTCACTTGTGTTTCCAAACAACAGATTGCTACACCAGGACTCGCTCCTGTCACTTTTCAATCAAATAAAGAAGAGCTTCGCATTGAAGAGATGCACAGCCGCGTTTTCAAACAGCTCGGTGGTTACAAGGGATCTGAGGCTTGTTACGCCTGTCATAAGAAAGAATACAGGGAAATAAGCAACAGTTACCATGTACATCAGGGACGAATCACAAAAGACGGTAAAATTGCTTACGACCCTTCAGAAGCTGTAGATACAGGTATGTATACTCGATGGTATCCACTCTCCAATCTGGACCGGGCGGCTGAGCCCGAGAAACACTGGCAGCAGATGGAAGCTATCTTCTGCGCTCAGTGCCATCCCGGAGGCGGAGTATTAAAGCCCTACGGAATGGACGTTGACTGCCTTATATGCCACCAAAAGAGCGGGTACAAGGGCGGACAGGGCTTAGGTATGTCACCTGCGGGTATAGATAAGCATGGCAAAATGGTATTTAGCAACGGTGCGCGTCTTTCCTCTTTAATGATGGCCGGGGCCAAAGTGGGTGGAAACATGAAAAAGCTGGATCTGTCCGACATCGCAGTAAAAGCTATGGAAGGGGTGGAACTACGTGTCGGAAAGCCAACTCCGGACAATTGCAATTTCTGCCATTGGCGGACAAATGGCAAACGGGGTACTCGATACGGCCTTTTCAAGGGTAGTCCTACTGACGTTCATTATGCCACCGGAATGAGGTGTCAGGAGTGTCACATTACAAAAAATCATCAGATTGGAAAAGGTAAAATACTCGATGCAATAGGCACACCCGAATTGCGCGGAACGATGAAAACCTGTATAGACTGTCATTGCGATAAACCACATACAGGTATAAACGAAAATGCTTTGAATGAACACTCGCATAGAATTACGTGCGAGGTCTGCCATATCCCGAAAACATACCCGGGCGCAAAACAAATCAACTGGCTCCCGGGAATGGATATGGAAAATATGATGAAACAATATCAGTGGATGATGCCGATTGCCAAGCTTTTCGGAATGGCGACACCTGAAAAGATGAACCAGCAAATAACAGATATGGTGGACTGCTACAAGTCCATGAAAAAAACCGGTTTTAAGCCCGTATATGCCTGGTATAATCCTGATGTCCTGTGCACTGAGATTCCACACCCAACAGGAAGCCGTGAAGATGACAACAGCCGTATTACGCCATTTTCGGTAGTTGAAACGATACTTTTTGATGACGGGACAACCCCTGAAGTCCTGGATGATCCTGACGGACATTCGAACGGCCACCCTGTCCCAAAAGCATTTGTGGCACGCGCCGGCGGTAAAGGGAAAAAGGACACCACGCTAAAACAGTTGCATCAATGGGAAAATGGACGTTATGATTCTACCATAATAAGAAGGTCACCCATGTACTTCCAGCAGTTCCATAGTATCGCCCCCGCTAAAGACGCCTTAACCTGCAAGGATTGCCATATAAAAGCAGGTGGGCGACTGGATTTTAAATCCCTTGGTTACAGCTCGGAAGAAATTGAAGGTTTAACTGAACAATAAAAAAATAGTATTATAACATCAATCGGTAAAATTACTAAAGGAGTGTGCGCAATGAAAAAAACTTTTATCACAGGTTTTCTCATTACAATCATTTTATTCCTTGGCATAGCAGCGCAAGCCAACAACGGGAATGAGGATTTTGAAAAAGCTTCATCGGAAGCGAAAACTTCAGGCAAATATCTTCTGCTCCACTTCAGCGGATCAGATTGGTGTCCGTGGTGCATGAAACTGGAGAGAAAAGTGTTGAGCCATGAGGCCTTCAAAACATTTGCAAAAGAAAACCTGGTTTATGTGTTGATTGACTTCCCCCGCAAAAAACAGCAGAGCGAAAAACGCAAAGAAGAAAATAGAAGGTTGATGGAAAAATTTAAAGTTCGCGGTTTTCCTACCATCATCATATTGAGTCCCGATGGAGAGATATTAGACACAACCGGTTATCGAAGAGGAGGGGCTGAAAAATATGTGGCTCGTCTTAAAGAGGCCATTAACAAACACAAAATGAAGTAAGTATATAACTGCCCTGATTGTATGGACGGGTATGTTCACTCCAATGATAATAAAAGAAGATATTAAAAAAGCCGCATTGGCGCTTAAAAATGCAGATGCGGTTCTGATAACTGCAGGAGCAGGTATAGGCGTTGATTCAGGGCTGCCCGATTTCAGGGGGAATAAAGGGTTTTGGAAAGCTTACCCGCCTATTGCCAAACTGGAACTGTCTTTTAGTGAAATGGCAAATCCACGGTGGTTTCACAACGACCCCCAATTAGCCTGGGCATTCTATGGACACCGGTTAAATCTTTACAGAAAAACAAAACCGCATAAAGGTTTTACCCAGCTTCTGGAAATAGCTGAACAGAAAATCGGAGGTTATTTTGTCTTCACATCTAATGTCGATGGACAATTCCAGAAAGCCGGTTATAAAAAAGACCGCATAGAGGAGTGCCATGGTTCAATCCATCATCTTCAATGCAGCAACGTTTGCAGTCATAAAATATGGGAGGCGAACCGAACAGAGGTTGAAGTAAACGAAGATACGTTCAAGGCAGAAGAACCATTGCCCAAATGTGCAGACTGCGGCATGGTTGCCAGACCAAATATCCTGATGTTTGGCGACTGGAATTGGCTCCCCCACAGAACTGATGAACAGAGCCAGCGAATGAAAAAATGGTTAAAAAGAGTATACGATGAAAAAATGAAATTAGTGGTGGTTGAGATGGGCGCAGGGGAATCTGTCCCAACCGTCCGGATGAAATCCGAATCTGTAGTCCAGATGTACGGAGGCACTCTAGTCCGGATAAACCCTCGAGATTACTCGGTTTCTCCTCAACATATAGGAATACCGTTAGGCAGTGCAGAAGGGATAGAACAGATCTTTGAAAAAGTGACTGGATAGTTGCTGGAATCCCCGCCATTGAAGATTTTATCTATTAAACATCAATTTCGACTTCCAAAATTCGATACAACCCTAAATCCGATATTAAGGTTTGAATTAGCGGGAAAATGATTGAAAAAACCT
>CAZYTP010000026.1:0-28711 GCA_964650385.1 uncultured Syntrophales bacterium
TGAGCAAAAACCTCCAAAAAACTGATCCACTTAAACCTATGTCGGATTTTGGGATGCAACTTTTTGTTGCGTGACTATATATTTAATGATAGATGTCTTTTCTGGTAAATTTATAACAAGCTTAAAAATGTTTCAGGTTTGTTTTAACGTACGGTAAATTCTATGAAAAATAAAAACAACTCCATTACTGAAGAATTGAAAAAAGATGTTGAAGAAACCGGCCCTGATTTAAAAAAAATCAGGGAAGCAAGTGGACTAACCTTAAAGGATTTATTTGAATCAACCAGGATTAGAATTTCAATTCTTGAGGCCATTGAAAATGAAGAATTCCACTTACTTCCTGAATCCGTTTACACAAAGACTTTTATGAAAACCTATGCTCAAGCGGTAGGTGTTGATAGCGAAAAGATACTTTCCCGTTATGAGAAATATCTCAAACAGCATGGGTCATCTCGTCAGGAAACAGTTACAAGTAAGAATTGTCTGTCTAAGTTTTATGATTCTCACCGCAGTCTCCCGGGATTCATATTAACAGTCCTTTTTGTTGTCGTTCTTGTCATTTTCTTGTTATATCCTAAGCACAAGGCAGAAAATGTTAAAAAGGAAATTGCTGATAAAAGTAAAACCCAAGTAGTAGTAAGAGAGGCCGAGCCTCAACCCGCAGTGGTGGAAAAACAAGCGGAAGAGCCTAAAACGGTAGTGGTAGTTGAAGAAGAATCCAGCGTCAGTGAGGATATTGCCGATAGGCAAAACGAAGAAGAATCCAGCGTCAGTGAGGATATTGCCGATAGGCAAAACGAAGAAGAATCCAGCGTCAGTGAGGATATTGCTAATAAACAAAACGAAGTTGTTGAGGCAACCTATAAAATGACTGTAGAAGCAACTGAACTGGTATGGTTAAACATAACAGTAGACAATAACCCTCCTCAAGAAGTTTTATTGAGACCCGGTGAAAAGATCTATAAAAAGGCTTCAAAGGGGTTTACAATTGATATCGGTAATGCCGGAGGCGTCAATCTTATTTTTCAAGGAGAATCTCTCGGGAGTTTGGGAGAACATGGGCAGGTCATCCGTTTAGTACTGCCGAAGGATATTGAGCACTGAAGATAAACATACTTTCAATTTAAGTAAAAGTTTGACAAGGATACCGTGATGCTTTAAAGTAAAACATGTAAAATACTGATATTAGCTGAGAGGTGTGAAGGATATGTTCGGAATAGGAATGCCCGAGTTGCTTATAATACTGGTGATAATACTTATCATATTCGGTGCGGGAAAACTTCCCGAGATAGGTAGTGCAATCGGCAGGGGCATAAAGAACTTTAAAAAAGCTACAGACGAACCGGAAGAAATAGACGTAACTCCTAATTCTAAAAAGATTAACGAAAACGAAAAGAAATAGGTTTACTTAGAGCGGTCCGCAGGGGTTACAAGCTAAGATTCAAACTGAACCGGTAAGCTTTGATAATTACAGGTGGCTCTTGTAAGCTGCTAAAAGGGAACGTCGTCTTCGGGTGCCGCCTCTGAACCTGGATATGTTTGCCCTGATTCATTCCGATCCGAAGATTGCGATTCCGATACCTGGCCTTTTGAGTCAAGCATTTTCATATTTAAGGCAACTATCTCTGTGGAGTATCGTTTGCCGCCATCTTTATCTTCCCAAGATCTTGTTTGAATCCTGCCTTCAATATAAACCAAGCTTCCCTTCGAAAGATAATTTCCACATATCTCCGCCAATCTTCCAAAAGTAACAATTCTGTGCCATTCGGTTTTCTCCGCCCTTTCACCGCTTTTGTCTTTCCACCGCTCGCTGGTGGCTAATCTGAGATTTGTAACCATTGTACCATCTTGAGTATATCGTACCTCGGGATCGGCTCCGAGTCTTCCTACAAGGATAGCTTTGTTAATCATTTTAACCCCCCTTAATAATAATGTACCTTAACCCTATACATCACTTAACTAAACTTGACAATCTAATTATATTCCTTGTTGACATCACCTGTGTTATTAAGTAATTATATTACAACATTCCATCAGATAACGAATTACAACAAGGGAAATCCAATGATTCGTTCTGCACTCATGGTGATAATGGGTGTTTTTATTACCGCATTTACGGCGGGCTTTGTGCTTATTGCGTCACCCCTTTTCTTAATGAGAGAAATCACAGTTTGCAGGGTGGTAAATCTTTGGGCAAGGTTATTGCTCTTCATTTCAAATGTCAGGGTAGAGGTAATAGGCAAAGAAAATGTCTTTGATGACAGGTCTCAGATATTTATGGCCAACCACCAGAGTAATTTCGATATTTTTATAGTGCAGGCATATATCCCCTGCCATTTCCACTGGCTCGCAAAAAAGGAACTTTTTGAGATACCTGTCTTTGGATCGGCTATGAAAAGAGCAGGGGCCATTGAAATAGACAGGGAGAATCTAAATAATGCTATAAAGAGCCTTGGCGAGGCAGTACAGAAAATCAAAGATGGTAGATCTGTAACAACATTCCCCGAAGGCTCCAGAAGTAGAGATGACACGATTAAGCCTTTTAAAAAAGGTATTTTCTATTTAGCCATAAAATCGGGAGCTCCGATAATTCCGATATCAATAATAGGGAGCAGGCATATCATGCCTAAAAAGTCACTCTTGGTTCATCCCGGGAAAATAACCATGATTATAGGCAAGCCGATTGAGGTAAAGAACTATTCCATTGAAAGCCGTGATGAACTCATGACAGAAGTTCGAGATGCCATAGTCAGAAATTATTACAACGGCATGACAGTGACAGAGGGGAAGGACAGACTTTGAGTCTCTGGGAAGGAATAATACTTGGAGTTATTCAGGGACTAACAGAATTTCTGCCGGTGAGCAGTTCCGGCCATCTGGTTATAGCTCAGAGTTTTATGAAGGGGTTCAGGCAGCCTGGTGTTTTTTTTGACGTGATGCTCCATTTCGGTACTCTTTTAGCGGTCATTTTTTTCTTAAGGAGAGATTTATACGAAATTATAAAAGCCATACTACCGAAACAACCCGATAGTGCAGATTATGCCTCTATATCTATTAGAAGGAAGACCGCAGTCCTTATTGTGGTGGGAACCATGTTTACATGTATTATTGGGTTTGCAATAAAAGACAAGGTTCATATACTCTTCGAATCAGTTAATGTTATTGCTTTCATGCTTATGGTAACGGGATTTTTACTGTTTCTTTCTGACAAGATCAAAGACACAGAGAGATTCGAAAAGGATATGAACATCACTGATAGTATAATTATCGGTATTGTCCAGGGGATCGCTCTCGTGCCGGGCATATCGAGATCCGGTTCAACGATAGCCTTTGGAATATTCAGAAAGTTAGACAGGGAAACAGCGGCCAGGTTTTCCTTTCTGCTTTCAATCCCGGCAGTAACCGGGGCAGTGGTGCTCGAATCACGACACATTGTATCCGTTCCGTCGAGCGACTTCATTATCTATATGGCCGGTACTATTGCCGCTTTACTAACCGGTTTTCTGTCACTGAAGATTCTCTTTTTAATAATCAAAAAGAGAGGACTTGGTATCTTCGCTTACTACTGCTGGTTTGTGGGTATTGCCACGTTGCTTTTTAATGTATGATAGTTTAACGTTGAGCAGGAAGTAAAGGATACCGATTTGAGAACTTTAAAAGATATGGATGTCTTTAAAAATTTTTTCAGATTTCAAAAGTGATGCACTCGTAAAAAGTCAGGTTTTTTATGAAAGAAAAGCAGAAGGAATCGAAAAAGGGGAAAGAAGTTTTCGGGGTAATATTCCTTGCTCTTGCCATTTTTGCCTCGTTATGCATTATTTCCTATAGTCCAGCCGATCCTTCCTTCACACACTATGTGACAGGCAAGGTAAAGATTTACAATCTTTGCGGTTCTGTCGGATCCTATGCCGCAGATTTTTTTATAAGGTTCATGGGAATAGGAGCCTTCTGGCTTCCGATTATCCTTATCATAACTTCCTTCAGTTTTTTCCTGAACAGGATCTTCAAGGTCGGTTTTCTGGTCATTGTCGGTTTTATCGGGCTCATATTTTCCACATCTGTACTTTCAGCAATGAGATACCCCACAATTCATATATTCGGGACAAAAATTTCTTCGGGGGGTCTTCTGGGAACGTTTTCTTCATCATTTCTGAGTTCGTATCTGAACCACGTAGGCACATATATACTTCTATGCCTTATCCTTATCGTATCCATTATGATCACTATCAACCTGTCTCTAATATCTCTGATCAGGGGTGTAATAAAGTCGGTAAGTGGCATAATAAAGTCAGTAAGTGGAATGTTTATCTGGCTGAAAACCTTCATTGTAATAAGAATAGAACGGTTCAGAAGGCAAAAGAAGGTCTCCAGTGCAAAGAAAAAAAGGGAGACGGAAAAGGCCCCACTTATAACTGCCGCGGAAAGAGAGCGTAGAAAGAGATTAGAACAGACATCCTTTGAATTTCTCGAATCTAATGGCACTTTCCAGCTGCCTTCGCTTTCCCTTCTTGACGATGTAAAGCGTAAGGACGTGAAGATTAAAAAAGAAAGCCTCATTATGAATTCCAGGATTCTGGAAAAGAAGCTATCCGATTTTGGAGTCGATGGAAAAGTAGTGGAAGTTAAACCGGGTCCTGTAATTACCATGTACGAGCTTGAACTGGCGCCCGGTGTAAAGATAAATAAAATAATCAACCTTTCTGATGATCTCGCATTAGCCCTTAAGTCACCCCGTGTAAGAATCCTTGCCCCCGTACCGGGGAAAGCGGTAGTCGGTATTGAAATACCGAATAAGGAAAGGGAACCGGTACACTTAAAAGATGTTCTGGATAATGAGGAATTCCTTAAAACGAAATACAAACTTCCAATTGCCCTGGGAGAGGATATTGTTGGAGTTCCTGTGATATCAGATCTTGTCAGAATGCCGCATCTTCTTATTGCGGGAACCACCGGTTCGGGAAAGAGCGTTTTCCTCAATGCAGTAATTTGCAGCATACTCTTCAAGGCAAGACCGGATAACGTAAAATTCATCATGATAGACCCTAAGAGGCTGGAACTGTCAGGTTATGAGGGGATACCCCACCTGTTACACCCGGTGGTGGTCAATCCCAAAAAGGCCTCAGCTGTCCTCAGGTGGGCAGTCGAAGAGATGGAGCGAAGATATGAACAAATAGGGGAGTCCGGCGTTAAAAATATCGATAAATACAACAGGCTGGTGGAAAAAGCCCTGCTCCTCGATCTGGAAAAACGGAAAAAGAGTAAAGAAGAGAACGGAATTTCCTATGCTTCCGTTTCCAACCCCGTCATTCCGTCTCCCGGAGTTGATGGCGAAGGAGACAATGGCGCAAAGATCCGTTTTAAGCTTCCCTATATTGTCATCGTCATCGACGAACTTGCGGACTTGATGATGGTGGCGCAAAGGGATGTGGAAGCGTCTCTTACCCGTCTGGCACAGATGTCCAGAGCCGCGGGCATTCACCTTGTTCTGGCAACCCAGAGACCATCAGTTGATGTTATTACAGGGGTCATCAAGGCAAATTTTCCCACGCGTATTTCCTTCCAGGTTTCCTCAAAAGTTGATTCGAGAACTATACTCGACCAGCTCGGTGCGGAACATCTTCTTGGAGAAGGAGACATGCTCTTTATGCCGTCCGGAACAGTAAAACTCGAACGAATCCATGGTGCCTATGTGACCGATCAGGAAATCGAGAAGATAGTCAACTCCACAAAGAAACAGGGGAAGCCATCCTATGATGAAACGATACTGAATTATAAACCGGAATCATCAAGGAGTGATAAATTAGATGAGGAATTTGATGAAAAGTATGATGAAGCAGTTGCCCTGGTTACAGATCTGGGGCAGGCTTCTATCTCCCTCGTGCAGCGATACATGAAAATAGGATACAACAGGGCTGCCCGGATTATAGAAAAAATGGAAGCAGAGGGTATAGTAGGTCCTTCGGATGGCGCCAAACCGAGGAAGATCCTTGTTGGAAAGCTTCCACGCTAATAAAATAAGCGTTCAGATATCAGCCGTCAGCTTTCAGTAAAAATAGAGAAATTGGACGGAAGATTGCTGTTCTTTACTTGTTAATCGCTGACTGTTTTTGAATGAAGAACAAAAATATACATTTCGTAAGCCTCGGATGTCCCAAGAACCTTATTGATTCCGAGGTAATGGCATCTCTCCTGATAAAAAGCGGCTTCGGCATTACCCCCTCTGCAGAAGAGGCCGATATCATCATCATTAACACCTGTGCTTTTATTCTCCCCGCAAAAGAGGAATCTATCGAAGAGATCCTCCGGATGGCTGAATGGAAAAAGGATGGAAGATGCAGGCATCTGGTCGTGACAGGCTGTCTTCCGCAGAGGTACGGTACGATCCTGAAAAAAGAAATTCCTGAAGTCGATCTTTTGCTGGGAACCGGTGAAATTCCAAGAATTGCCGATTTTATCAGAAATCTTGAAAACGATACTTCTTCCGACCGTCAATCCTTCATAGGGGAACCTTCGTTTCTGATGGATTCCACCTATTCCCGTCTCCTTTTCACATCCGGCTGCAGCGCTTACCTGAAGATTGCCGAGGGGTGCTCAAATTGCTGTTCCTACTGTGTGATACCCTCCGTACGCGGGAAATACAGGAGCAGGGAAATAGATGACATACTGAAAGAAACGGAAATGCTGGCAAAGGCAGGCATAAAAGAGATAAATATCACCGCCCAGGACACAACCTTATACGGCAGCGATCTGAAAGGAAAACCCGGCCTTAGTCTCTTGTTGAGAGAGATGGCCTCTATAGATGGAATCAGGTGGATAAGGCTTCTCTATGCATATCCCGCGTATCTCACCGGGGAGATTCTTCAGACCATAGCGGGAGAAGAGAAGATATGTAACTATATCGATATTCCCATCCAGCATATTGATGATGATATCCTGAAGGCAATGAACAGAAAAGGCGAGAGTAAATACATCCGAGACACTTTAAATCTGGCAAGGAAGATTATTCCGGGTGTGGCTCTCAGGACCTCTCTTATCGTGGGGTTTCCGGGAGAGACTCCGGAAAAATTTGATAAACTGCTCGATTTTGTAAAGTGGGCAAGGTTTGAAAATCTTGGAGTATTCGAGTATTCGAGGGAGGAGGGAACAGCGGCAGCCGATTTTCCTGCTCAGATTCCTGAGAAGAAAAAGGAACGGAGAAAAAATGTCCTGATGGAAGAGCAGTCGAGAATCTCCTATGAGATAAATCAATCCCGTATCGGTGACCTTGAGGATGTTTTGATAGAAGATGAAAATAATCACCCGGATTTTCCGTATATCGGCAGGATAAGAGGCCAGGCACCGGAAATAGACGGAATAACGTATGTCAGTGCGGACGATGCAGCGGTGGTTGGGGATATTATACCCTGCAGGATAACGTCAGCCGATGTGTACGACCTCTTTGCCGAACAGACAGATAATTGACCGGTGTAACAAAAATTTCATCCCGCTTTACCGAACGGGGCGAAGAGGTGTTTTATAGTGAACGGGAAATTTGACTTTTCACACAATCTTAATATATAGTCATTCTACTCGCTCACAGAGCGGGGTATCAGCGACAATCCCTTCCCGCGTGATTGGGGAGAACCAAGTTGGAGGTGAAGACTGTGTCAGATATTATGCAACTACAGGATGTCCTAAGTTGCTACGCGGCTAATCTGAAGAGTGTAGAGGAACATATGGAAGAGTATCTCCACTCGGAAATACTCCTTATACCCCAGGTTTCCAATTATCTGATCAGCAGCGGTGGAAAAAGATTCAGACCCCTCTTACTTCTGATTGCCTCGGATTTTTGCGGTTATAAGGGAAAAAATCATTATCCCATGTCTGCTGTTATTGAATTTATTCATACGGCATCGCTTCTTCACGATGACGTTGTAGATCACGCAAACACACGGAGGGGTAAGGAAGCGGCCAATAACGTCTGGGGAAACTCTGCCAGTGTCCTTGTGGGCGATTTCCTCTATTCCAAATCCTTCAAGCTGATGGCCGATTACGGGAATTTTTCTATAGTAAAGCTCCTTTCCACGACCACGAACACAATGGCCGAAGGTGAAGTCCTGCAGTTGATGAAGTGTGGTGATATAAATATTACCGAAAAGGACTATCTGTCTGTGGTGGAGAAAAAAACTGCCATTCTGATCTCTGCGGCCTGCGCCGTGGGCGGTATTCTGGCAGAAGCACCGGAGGAACAAGTTAGCGCATTGACCAAATTCGGTATGAGGCTTGGTATGGCCTTTCAGATAACAGACGACACACTCGATTATGTTGCTGTTCAGGATGAGTTCGGGAAGGCCATAGGCAAGGATATCGAAGAGGGTAAGATTACTTTGCCTCTCATATATACGCTTAAAAAATGTTCGCCCGAAGAGAAGAGGGTGATTAAAAAAACGGTGAAGAGCGATGAACCTGACGTCGAAGGTATCAAGAAAATCGTCTCCCTGATGGAAAAATACAAGGGAATAAAGTATGCCCTCAATAAAGCAAAAACGTATATTGACGAGGGGAAAGCCCTTCTTGAACCGTTTGAAAACTCGAAAGCAAAGACATCTCTCCTGACGATTGCTGATTACATAATTGATAGAAAGCTGTAGGCCCGCCCCGCATAAATTCCGGATAGCCACTCATTTCTCACAAAAACCACAAAGAGGAGTCAGCAATGACGGTAG
This sequence comes from uncultured Syntrophales bacterium, assembly GCA_964650385.1. Classification (GTDB taxonomy): domain Bacteria; phylum Desulfobacterota; class Syntrophia; order Syntrophales; family JADFWA01; genus JAUSPI01. The sequence goes on from CAZYTP010000026.1 coordinate 8,706, forward strand.
AAGAAGCAATTAAAGGGAGACGGAGCATAAGAAAATTCAAAAAAGATGAGATTCCCCGCAATCTTCTCGAAGGGATTTTAGAGACCGCATCCTGGGCGCCTTCCTGGGGAAATACTCAGCCCTGGGAATTTTACATACTGACAGGGAAACCCCTCGACGAATTCAGAGAAAAGAACCAAGAGAAAATGGTCAACGGTGAACCGTTTTCATCCGATGTACCCATGCAGAAGGACTGGCCGGAACATATGGAGAGACGGTACGGTGAAATGGGGAAAATCCTGATGACGAGCATGGGCATCAAACGGAGAGACAGAGAGGCCCGCAGCAAAATCTATCAGAACATGGCGACTTTCTTTGAAGCCCCGTGTCTTATCGTAGCCTGCATGTCCAGAGATATCCGTGTAGAATACGGGATGTTTGATATCGGACTCATTATGCAGAACATCTGTCTTTCGGCTTATGAGAAAGGGATCGGGAGCTGCATTATGGCCGTCGCCATAGGTTATCCGGAACTTTTGCGTGAGACCCTGTCCATACCACAGGACAGATTAATCATCATCGGTGCGGCCCTGGGCTATCCCGATAAAGATTCTCCTATCAATAATTTCGAAAGGGAAAGGGCACCCTTAACTGAATTTGTGAAGTTCCCCGCCCTGTAGGCGGGACTTCCCGGTAAGGTATATGGTTGTTTTATATTGCGCCCCTTGCGGGATGCGCTCCCGGTCAAATGGGTCGGTTGAACAAAAAAGTATCCTGAATCCGTACCGCTCATCGCAGTACTGATATTAAAATTCTCATTTCTAAAAAGGTGATGCAGCGACTTGAGGACTAATTCTTAGTCGTCAACAATCAATATCGTATAACTGAATTTGAGGGCCATAATCATCCTCATAATTTTAATATTATTCACAGTTCAGCGGTATTTTGACAGTAACTGTCGTACCCGCATTGACCATACTGTCTATCTCAATTGTTCCGTTGTGTTTATTAACAATGTCATACGAGACATGCAGACCCAGACCCGTACCCTTGCCTACGTCTTTCGTGGTGAAAAAAGGATCAAATATTTTTGGCAGGTTTTCCTTCGGTATCCCTACGCCTGTATCGGTAAATTTTATCTCTGCATATCCGTCGACAACTCTTGTTGATATACGGATTTCCCCATTTTCTTTAATCGACTGCGCCGCATTCACCAGAATATTCATGAATACCTGATTGAGCTGCTGCGGGTAGCCAAGTATGTCGGGAATGTTCCCATATTCTTTACAAACGATGGCTTTATATTTCAGCTCGTTCCATACAATGTTCAGGGTTGATTCGATGTTATCGTTAATATTAACCATTTTTAATTTCTCATCACCGGGATGCGCAAAGTTCTTCAGATTCTGAACAATCCTGCCGATTCTTCCCGTTCCTTCTCTGGATTCCGCGATCAGATTAACAATATCCTCGACAATAAAATCGATTTCTGCCTTCGCTTCAAGGTCTGCAACAAGCTTCAAATGTTCTGCCGACACTTCGCGGAGTGATTCCGTATTTGCTGTCTTTCCCAAATCTTCAGTCAATAGCCGGTAGCCCTTGATCAGCATTATAATATCATCCATGTATTCCGAAAGTGTTTTCAGGTTGCTGCTGACAAATGCAGTCGGGTTATTGATCTCATGGGCAACACCCGCCGCAAGCTGCCCGATGGATGCCATCTTCTCTGACTGGAAAAGCTGAAAATGAGCCATTTTACTGTAGGTGATATCCTCATACGTGGCAACAACCCTGTTGTCGCCTGAAACTCCTCCTATCCCGCAACACGTCACTCTGCAGATAATATTGCTACCGTCCTTGTGCCGGCAAGTAACCTCCTGCCCTCGACTGCTCGTCGGCTGGTTCTTAACGTCTGCGTACATGTGCCTGGCATAATTCTCATACTCACTCTCACTGTTGTAAAGAACACTAACGCTCTTTCCGATGATTTCTGCCGGTTTCCAGCCAAAGATAGATTCCACAACATCATTGACAAACAGGATATTGTAATTCTGTAAACCCAGGACGACATGGGGAATGGATGACAGGATAGAAGATTCAAGCGCCATTAACTCTTCCATTTTTGCCCTTGACTCTCTGAGATCGGTGACATCTGCGGCATTGCCCAGGATGGCCGCTCTCCCCTCATGTTCGATGGGGGTCACTATCTGAGAAATCCACCTGATCTGATTCTGCTTCGTAACCATCCTGAACTCAAAAGCCTGATTGCTTCTCCCCGCCAGCATATCCATGCTCTTCCGCTTCACCAACTCTTTATCGTCGGGATGAACGACGATATCAGAATACCGGTCTATAAGTTCCTCGGCGCTGTACCCCGCATATGCAATGGCGCTGGTGTTAATGTAGCGGAATTTCCCGTCCTGCACGATAAATACGGCGGCAAGGGAGCTTTCCGACAGGTCTTTGTAGAGATCTTCACTCCGCTTGCGCTCGGTGATTTCTCTGTGAAGTTGTTCATTTGCAATTTCCAGTTCATCATATGCATTTTGCAGCGCCTTTTCCGCCCGGTATATAATCCGGATTGGCATAATGCGCAGTATTACGAACGATCCCAATCCAATAAATAATGATACTAAAACTATCAGGACGCTCTGTTTCAAAATCGGCTGCAGGGAGCGGTTTATCTCTAATTTACCTACAACAACTCCTGAGTCCACAAGATAGGATGACCGCATAATAACGGGAGGTTTCAGTTTGTCCGCATTTTCGGCGATGATTTCATTTTTAGTGTTCACTATTCGCCGTGTTTCCGCGTATCCCTTTCCCGGACGCCTTGCGAGTTGTTCTGCTAACCTGTCTTGTTCGAATTCCCAGTATTCAGTATTTACGCCGATTATTTGTGAGATTATATCTGCATTGATCTCTGCTTCAGTCTCAATGCTTGCAGCCATATACTGATAAGAAACGAAAAAATATCCGAGAGGGAAGACGATGACAATCACTCCGGTGACTATCGCTGCAAGCCAGGTAATAATTCCGGCTATGTTTTTTTTAGGTTGCACGCGTCATTCTCCAGATCATCTGATAATCACCAAATTACCTGTTTTTTCTAATATCCTGATGCCTTCCGTCGATTTAACAAAAGACAGGAATTTACGTACCGGCACAGAATTACTTTTGTTTGTTACAATTAACAAGGGCATGAAAAGAGGATAGGAACCATTAGAGAGGTTTTTAGTGCTCGGTATAATGCCGTTATAAGACAGTATTTTCAATGGACGTCTTTCAGCGATAACCTGTGTTAAAGTACAAGCTCCGAAGGCGCCCGGAGTTCTTTCTATATTATTAACGTTTTCCTGCGCGGTCAGTGCTATCAGCATCCCATGACGGGACAGAGCGATTTCAATAGCCTTATTTACTTCAGGAGATATTTTTTTTATAATTTGCATTTCGGTATCCATAAGGGGACGCAGTAGTGTGCGTAAACGTTTTCCGTCAGGCCACGTCTTTTTTTCACCTCTATAGATCCTTATTATTTCCTCGGTAGTTACATCTGATATGTTAACATCTTTATTTGTAACAAAAACAAACGGGGTTCTCGCATATTCAATTACCGTTAAGCCAGGCTTTTTTTCTTTGCCTTTCAAAGCCCTGCTGGAGATTCCGATGTCTATAGCATTTTTGGATGCGGCCTTTATAGCGCCTCCACTGCCCAGGCTCCGCAATACCGTAACTTCTATACCAGGATGCGCCTTCTCAAAAGCTCCAGCAAGTATCTTAATTGAGCCAAGCGCACAGCCGGTGCCTCCGATTTTTAAGACCTCTTCCGCGAAAGCGTTTGATGGCAACGTAAAACATAGAATCGCTACGGATAAAAACAATATTCTCATCAATCTTTTTTTATATTCCTGTAGCATCACTTCACCCGCCCCTTATTTTGATTTATCTTATATCTTTGTTATCCTGTCTCATCCACCTCAACTGCGTTGATATTGGAGGCCAGATCATATCCGAAGGCAATCTCGTTCCCTCTATAGGGTTCAACTTTTTTATTATTCACGGCTCAGCGGTATTTTGACAGTAACTGTCGTCCCCGCATTGACCATACTGCCTATCTCAATTGTTCCGTTGTGTTTATTAACAATGTCATACGAGACATGAAGACCCACACCCGTACCGATGTCCTTAGCGGTCAAAAAAGGTTCAGCATATTTCAATTAATGGCGGTGGCAAGATGTCTGTAATTTTTAATTTGATGATTTTGGTACATACATTAAGCAAATCTATGAACTCTGAAAATAGATTATGGAGTTATGATATTGATTTCTTCCATGTAATTTACAAGCATCCTGTTTCACCGAGGCGTTATGGATAATTCTTCACTTGTTTTAACGTTAAGATGACCCCCTGCCCGCGAAACCTTTTTGAAAGAGGAACTAAGTCAATGTCGTAGACAGTCCCCGATAGCTGATATCCTTTTATGGTATCGGACGTATCAGAGGATAGTACACTGGTAATTTTTTCTTCAACATCATCCGAAAAGTAACCTTCAATCCCTTTCCCAACGCTAATGCCACCACCAAAACCTGGCAGGCTATCGACCATACGATTTGTCAGCACTACAGTTCCATCCGCGCTTATTCCGATAATAGGAATCGGCAGGTCCTCCATAATCGCATGCGAGATTTCCAGGGCCTGATTCTGACTTTCAAGTTTTTCAGTCCTTTCTCGAACCATATTTCCCAGATTATCGTTCATACTCTTCAGTTCTTCATTTTGATTCAAAACCTTTTCATGAAGCAGTCTGTTGTCCCTGATAAGGTCATATTGCTCCAGAACCTGCTTGATTTCCAATTTTAAACTCTGATCGTCCCATGGTTTTAGCCAGAACTTATAGACATGCCCATTATTGATTGATTCAGTAATGGAATCCACTTCTGTATAGCCGGTAAGAATTACGCGCATCACATCGGGATACTGTTTTCTGACAATACTGAGAAAATCAGTTCCGCTCATATCAGGCATCCTCTGGTCGGAGATCACCAAGTGAACTTCAGCTTCTTCAAGTGCTTTAATGCCCGCCTCACCGTTTGAAGCCGTCAAAAGTCGATAGGGCTCTCTTCGGAGCAACCTCTTCATGGAGTTCAGTATATTTTTTTCATCATCTACACACAGGATAGTATGTCGTGTATCTTCCACTTTTTCACCTTTGATGCGCTATTTAATTGGATCTCGGCCTTCCTCCAGGAAGAATTCGCAGGCCGATTCGATTTCGTCTGCCACTTCAGGAAACCATTCCGATACTGTTTTCAGTTGGTATGACATAATTTCCGCAGCATCTTCATGAATAGCAGAAAAGTCGTGTGGGAATTCCAGATCCGCACTGAAGTTGTTTACGATAACATCGGCTGCATGAACTATCAACACCAGATTAAAATTATCTGTGCCCTTTATGGGTTCATGATGACACTTAATGATTTCGATCAAATTGGCAGGTAGGCGCCACTTACCGGCCATATGTGCTCCAATTTGTGGATGGGTTGCAGGTAAAAGCGTTTTCTCAGTCTCATAAAAGAACATGTCTTCCTTGTGTGCTGCTGACCATACCTGTTGGAAAAGATCGGTAAAATAACGGGCTAAAATAACCTTCCCCATGTCATGAAGAAGTCCTCCAACAAAAGCCTCGTCCGGTATGGAGAGACGGGTTTTCTCCGCCAGAACCCTGCTTACTACCGCAACTGCCACTGAATGTCTCCAGAAATCCTGGATATCGAACCCTTCAATAGACTCCTTAAACGACAGGGAATCTATAATGGCTATCGAAATAATCGCGTTGCGGACAGTGTTGAAGCCCAGCAAAACCATGGCGTGAGGTATGTTGCTTATCCTGGTCCTAAATCCGTAAAAGGCAGAGTTGACCAATTTCAATATTTTGGTAACAATGGACTGGTCTTTTGATATGACCTTGCTCAGTTCATTGATGGAAACATCATAGTTCTGAAGCATCTTATCCACCTTGAGCGCCACAGCCGGAATGGTCGGAATGTCATAAATACGGTCAAGTTTTCGAAAAAATGTTTTAGCATCCATATATCTTACTCTTTTTTTATGATTTTTAGTTATTGACTTCTCATCGACACGTAAATCATATTCTCAATAGGATCATTCTCATTAACTTTCTTCAATCTTTCAATATAATCTTCCGTCAGTGTTGTATTATACGGCAGTATGAATCGGCCTTTTGAGGAATAGAGGGTTCTAGACAGAATCATCCCTTCTTTAAGATCATCAAGTGGTAGATTTATCTCCCTTTTGTGAATAACCTTTTTCGTCTCAAGAAAATCAAGGAAGGCCTTGACAACATCGGGATCATACTGTACCAGACTCCGTTGCTTCAGATGCTGAACCGCCGCTCTTTTTAAGTCTTCAACCTTCAGAGAACCCCGTTTTTTTTTGATCTCCTCTATCGAACCGTCTATATCAATCCTGAGCTCAACTATCTTGTCATATGCATCTGCCACGGCAATTATCTTAGCTCCAAGAGGGATTTCCTCTTCCATAAGGTGATCGGGATACCCGTGTCCGTCATACCATTCGTGATGGCTGCGGATTAATATCCCCACATGATCAAGTTTTTTAATGAATTGAACTGTTTCCTGACCCCGTTCAGGGTGCTTGCGAAATAATGCTCTTTCCTGCGGATCAAGTTCCTGCTTGCTATGCGTTAACAGCTTCTGAGGAAGTTCAATCTTTCCGACGTCGTGCAGCAGGGCAGCGATTTCTATGTGTGTAACCTCCCTTTCAGACAAATCGAAAAGCTGCGCTATCTCACGTGAGAGCACGCTCACACGCCTGCCATGCCCGGCCAATGAGGGATTCAGCACTTCCATCTCCGCCAGCGAACCGAATACTCTCGCCGTGTTGTAAAGATTCGTTTCCAGTTCCTCGTTTAGCATGGAAAGCTCTTCGGTTTTTTTAATTATTTCCCCGGTTCGTTCTTGTACCTTGTTTTCCAGGTGTTTGTTGAACTCTTTCAGTTCCTTGTTCTGCTCTTTTGTCAGGGCAAGCAACCTGCGGTTTTCCACTATAAGTTCATACTGTTCAAGTGACTGCCGGACCTGATGCAGCACATCTTCATCGTTCCAGGGCTTGGTTATGTATCTATGAATTCCCCCCTTGTTGATTGCGTCAACTATGGAATCCATGTCGGAATAACCGGTCAAAAGGATCCGTATGGCGTCGGGAAGGATTTTTTTAGATTTTTCCAGAAACTGGGAACCGGTCATTCCTGGCATACGTTGATCCGAAACGATCACAGAAAACGGCCCTTCCGCTTTTTCGATCAGGTTTAGTCCCTCTTGGCCACTTGTGGCCGTGCCAATATTGTAGCCTTCCTTGCGAAATATTCGCGTAAGCGAGTTTATGATTCCCGGCTCGTCATCAACAAATAAAATTCTGTGCTTGTATTTCAGGGTCATTTTACATCTTCCGGGCTTTTCTGATTGGTTCTACTTCTTGCATTTCAAAAAATTGTTCTAATATTTCCGGATCAAAGATACTACCGGACTGTCTCTTCATTTCAGCAAATACATCTTCCTTTGACCATGCCTCTTTGTAGGAACGCTTATGGGTCAGGGAATCAAAGATATCGGCTATGATGACTATCCTGGCAGTAAGAGGAATAGACTCTCCTTTGAGTCCATCGGGATATCCGGATCCGTCCCATCGTTCGTGATGGCTCCTGGCGATCTCCCTTGCCGTTTGGTAAAAGGACTTTCTTCCCAGAATCTTTTCTCCCATTATTGTGTGCTCTTTCATTATAGACCATTCTTTGTCCGTAAGATGCCCAGGTTTTCTTAGAACATTATCCGGTATGTGTATTTTACCAATGTCATGCACCATGCTGAAAAATCCGATCCTCTCCGATTCCTCAACGGACATACCAAGTTTCAGACAGATCCTCCGGGTCAAATCATATATTCTTTTAACGTGTTCGCCTGTAACATCGTCCCTTGCCTCCACTGCAACGGCGAGCATCATGATCCCTTCTCTGAATGCCTCTTCGAGCTGTGCTGTACGTTCGTGAACCATATTTTCAAGATTCATGTTAAATCGCTTAAGGAGCTGATTCTGTTCATCCATTATTTTCTGAAGCCTTTTGTTTTCCTGTATCAGATTATAATGTTCAAAGGCATTGGCAATTGTTCCCCTCAGGGCATCGGATGACCATGGCTTTGTCAAATAACCAAATATCCGAGCCCTGTTTATTGCTATCATCGCATTGTCAAGGCTTCCATATGCGGTAATTATCAGTCGAACAACGTCCGGTTTAAGTTGCTTTGCTGCCTCAAGAAAGGTAATCCCATCCATTTTTGGCATCATATAATCTGACAGAACGACGGCGATATCGTGTTTTTTCAAAATGTTGAGTCCAACCTCGCCCTGTGTGGCAGAATATATGGCATAACCTCCATGTTTGAGCTCTCTTTTTAAGCTGTTTATAATTTTCCGCTCATCATCTACAATCAATAAATTATTGTTCATCGCCACTTGACCACACATAATTTATATTGTCAGAATATCATAACGATCCGATTGCTCTACCGGTATACGGATCGTAAATGTTGTTCCTTTCCCTGTTTCACTTTCCACTTCAATTGTCCCATTGTGACTTTCGATAATATTGTACGCAACATTTAAACCCAGCCCCGTTCCCTTGCCAATGTCCTTCGTGGTAAAAAAGGGATCGAAGATCTTAGTTAGATTCTCTTCAGGAATACCGGAACCGGTGTCACTTATCTTGATTTCTATGTTTTCATCGAAAGCCCGTGTCGAAATATCGATTTCACCCTTCTCTTCTATGGACTGGGCGGCATTGACCAGAATATTCATAAATACCTGATTGAGCTGCTGAGGATAGCATTCAACTTCCGGAAGCTTTCCGTAATCCTTTGTGACTGTGGCCTTGTATTTAAGTTCATTCCAGATAACGTTCAGTGTTGAGTCAATGTTTTCATTTATCTGCGCATATTTTAACTTGCCTTCACCGGGATGGGCAAAGTCTTTGAGGTCGGATACGATCTTTATAATTCTTTTCATACCTTCACGGGACTCATTAATTACATTTTCGTAGTCATCCACGATAAATGGCAGATCGATTTCCTGCTTTGTTTTATCTATGTCTTCAAGCACGTTATGAAGAACTGCATTTACATTAACAACATTTTTTGTGCCAATAACCGTTTCAAGTGATTGGTAACAATCTATTAATTTTTTCACATCTTTCCAGTATTTATCTATGGCTCCTAAATTGCTCTTGACAAAACCGACCGGATTATTGATTTCGTGTGCCACGCCAGCGGCAAGTTGTCCGATTGACGCCATCTTTTCGGACTGTATTAGCTGGGATTGAGTATCCCGAAGATCGGACAGGGTTTTTTGTAATTCGGTGGTTCTTTGTTCAACCATGGTTTCAAGATTTTGTCTGTATTCTTCCAGTTTCTTCTCAGTCTTCAACTTTTCGGTAATATCCTTAACATAGCAAACAAGTGCGGTTTTCCCTTCGAATTCGGTAATTCCGGGACTTATTTCCAAGGGAATTTTTGCACCTTTTTTGTCAATTCCCCAAATTTGATATGCGGCATCAAGCTTGCTTCGCAAAGGGTTCTGTGTGTATAATTGCCAGACGTAGTCATAATTGTCGGGAGCTATAATATCCTTTATGGTCATACTGAGCAATTCTTCCCTGCTATATCCGGATAAATCCACAATCATCTGATTTGCATATTTGAGAACCCCTTTTCGCTCACTGTCATTTTGAATAACAACTATACCCATTTTGGCCATCGAAGCAGCATCAAACAGTTTCCGGTACCTTTCTTCAGATGTTTCCAGTTCCCGGGTGTAAGTTTTAATTTTTTCATTAGATTCTTTTAACTCAGCCGTCATATTATTAAACATAGAACCAAGCTGTCCAAATTCATCTCTGGAATCTATTTCAACAATACTGGCGAATCCTGCACCCTTTTGCCTGATGTCCTGCAGCACCGCTATAAATTTACCAAGGGGCGTTGTTACCCAGAAGTTAAGCAAAACCACCAGTAAAATTGCTCCGAAACAGAGAAAAGCAAAAGCTATCCCGACAGAGTAGGCAACCAGTTCTCTATTTTTTTCGGAAACAAGTTTTACCGGAAATCCTATTCGAACAGATGCTACATGTTCGTTATGCGTCCCATAAACCGGAATAATGAAATCATAAAACTTGTTTCCGTCTTTAGAATATATGTGCACGGCATCTTTCCGGCTTTTTATTCCACTCGATATATTAGAATCAGCAATTAAACTACCGTAGAATACCGGATCATTTTGAAACAACATCCTTCCTGTGGGATCAACAACCATTGCATACGAAATATCCTTATGCTTCGTTATCAGTTCTTTGCATTGTTCATCAAAACCAACCAAGCTTTTGACCGGTATATTAAGCTTTATCAACCTGTCTAATTGAGATTTTAGTGTATTTCCTATTACAAATGCTTCCGATTTAAGAACATCGGTATATTCCCTTGTAAAAACAATACTGCTGACCAGAGTGTTCGCGCCAATACCCAGGAATAAAATTGCGGCAGAAATTAAAATTATTTTGTTCCGCAAGTTGAGATACATTTATTTGTCCCACGCAAATTTTTGAACGACTTCCGATGATAAAAGAATCCCGGTTTTTATCTTGATGCCTAATTTATTGGCTCTGGCAAGGCTGATTACGGGTTCACCCTTCACTGTCGGATTCATTTTATAACTGGATGGACTTTTCCCCTCAACAAGAATGCCTCTTGCAATTCTGCCGGCCGCCAGACCCTGTTCATACCCTGATACAGTGACTGTACAGAGTGTTCCGTACGAAATGCGATCCTTCCAGAAACTGAAATCGGGCAAGTTGCTATTTTCCGCCGTCCATCTCAAAACTTCAGTATAGGGAACATTATTCCCGGCTTTATCTTTATATGTGAATATTCCTAAGAGGCCAACTGCATCTGCCTCCTTCTGAAGCTCTTTCATTTTTTGCTTAAATTCTTTAAAGGTCTTGATTACATTCCAACTGACAAATTTCACATCGGGGAGTTGATTTAGTTTCGCTTTCATCCTTTCAATCACACCATTCCAGGTAGGGCCTTCATCAACTATAATAGCGATTTTCTTGACATTTGGTACAATCATCCTCAATAAGAGCACGGTTTCTACGAAATGTTCCTGCTCCAGCACGCCTGTAATATTCTTACTATCGACAAACCCATATGTTTCCGGGTCCGCGTTGACTCCACTGAACACAAACGGAATAGCTGTATTAATATAGTATCTCGCCACATATTTTTGTACGTTGTCATCATTCGTATAGACCAGATCAGGCTTCCATGTATCGATTAAATTTCTCGCTTCTCTGCCGACCTTTTGTTTCTGGTCTTCAGTACTGTTTCTTTTGGTGTCCATTTGAAAAACCTTATACTCGATGTCCAGGCCGCTCAAAGCATGTTTGAAGCCGTTGAATTGATCATCCGTCCATTTCCACGGTGAATGGTAGCTCATAATATGTAGAATCTTAAATTTCTTCCCGGATGCTGGGCTGCTTTCCCCGGATGCATTATTCGCGAAAGTAATTGAGACTATCAATACGGCTAATACAAAAACTAAAAAAATAATGTTTTCCCTGCGATCGGCAGCCTTTAGACTAATACATCTTGAAATTTCCATAATTTCTCCTATTTTAATTGTTCGATTGGTTGTTGCCTGTCGTCAAGAGTTCCTTTTATGTTCGGTTACAATATTGTACGCAATGTTAAGCCCTAAACCTGTGCCTCCTCCCACCTCTTTGGTAGTAAAAAACGGGTCGAATATTTTTTCGACATTTTCTTCGGGAGTACCTGCTCCAGTGTCGCTTATCAAAATTTCTAAATACTTATCATTGGTACGGGTTATAATATTTACTTTGCCTTTTTCCTCTATTCCCCACGCCTGGACGGATTCAGGATGTCGTGAAGCTGCATCAAGTTGGTTGTCTTTTTGCTCAATGCGGGTCCATAATAGACAATTTTGAGTGTGGTTTTGTTTTTTCTTCGTCCAATTCAGCCACTATGACTTTCTTTATTCGATTCTTATTCAGTATTTAACCCCATCGGTGTTTGATTCTCTGAATCCATCTTCTCCGCAATGACTAACCGAGTACCTGCGGGTCTCTTCAATGGGCTTATGGTTAAACAGATTTTAACTTTCCCTTCTTTTTTGTCGGTAAAATGTACATAATATCGATCAGAAACTGTCGGATCTCCCTGATTCAACTGTTTATTATATTGGATAAACATCCTAAGAGATTCCGAATGGATGAAATCCTCCATCCCGGTTCCGACGAGATTCTCCATGCTGATATCACACAGTTCGGCCCAAAACCTGTTTCCAGACCATAAATAAAGATCCTTATAAATTGCCGCGGGTTTATCTATCTGATGGATAAATCCGATAAGCTGTCCATAGTACTCTATGAAATAGTTACAGTTATGACAGTTTGTTTTGCAAAGAGAGATCGTTTTGTTTTTAGCTGTAAAGCACTCGTTTAGCTTGTTGTTAAATACGTTACATTCTTGACATAGTTTCTCATCCGATAATGTTGTTGTGCAATATTCCCAACATCTTTTATGTATCCGTATCGGTTGAGAATAAGTTTCCTCAATATTTTCTAACAGGATTTCTGGCACTAAACGATTTTCTGATTTTAGAAAGAAAACGAGATCATTAATATAAACTAAGTGCTTTTTGCCATACCGATGCGCAGGAAGGGCGTTTTTGGCAATCCAATAAGAAACGGTACTCCTGGCAACACCACATATTTCGGCGACATCTTTGACCGTTAAGCTTTTATAGCGTTGATTCATTTTCACCTCTTATTTCTAATATCGGGCATTTTGGGAATAACTTTAGAATATTTGATACTTATAGCATGGCCTGTCATTTTCTAACTGACATGGATAACTGAAAATATTGGAGTGAATTCATAAAGGGTCTGGTGGAGGTGTGTTTTCGCAATTAACTGGTCATTATCGGTTATCTGGAACTTTTGCGCGCAATCCTCTCAATTCCCGAGGATAGATTGATCATCATCGGTGCGACCCTCGGATATCCCGATAAAGACGCTCCTATCAACAATTTAGAAAGGGAAAGGGCTTCGTCTTTCTCTTTTTTCAAGTTGACATCGGACATCTGAAAACATACAATAACACTATAAAACTTTTAATATTCCACAATCCGGGGAGCATAGGGTATGATACAATACGCCATAAAGAATAGTTATAAAAGAAGATATAATCTATTATTTACAGTTACATTGTTACTGTTCACTTTCTATGTCGCAGTATCTCTGAGTGCCTGCGCGCAAGTTAGTCCTTACGCTATCGATATAAACTATAAACCAGGGGATACAACTCCGGTAGCGAATAAGGATGTCTGGAAGCTCGTCTTGACTGTCGCAAAATTTAACGATCTGCGTCAAGTAGAAGACAAAATGCTAATTGGTAGGGTTATAAAATCCGATGGTACTGAAATTCCCATTTATCCCAAATTCCGCATTCCATCCGATGCGGTAACGTATGCCGTTAAGGAATATCTCACGAAAGCCGGAAACAGGCTATCAACAGATTCACCGGCCTGGGATCTCAAGAATGACACGATTAAGAAAGATTGGGGGAATATAGTGATAGGCGGAAATATCGATGAGTTTGAGATCGTCTGCAACAAGGAATTGCCTATCAGAAAATATAAAGCCAGAGTCAAATTTGTCGCCGCTTTCGCGAATGTCCTGAAGCCGGAAACAATAGTTAAAATTACCGTTGAAAGCACTCCCTCTCTCGAACATATCCGTTTCTCGGAAGAAAAGATTGAAGAAGTAATGAATGACGCCATGTCGATTGCTATTAGAAAGGTATTTGAAAGTGAGGAAATAAACCGGATTTTTATCGACGCTGCGAAAGAAATCGACTGACATACGTCATGCATTAACAACTCGAAACGACAATAGATTCAAAGAAAGCGCGCCCCTTTTATAAAGGATGCTATCCCTATTTTTGTTTCCGGTTTACAAACACAGTCATCTTTTCGAATTAGACCAGGGGCTAACGAAAATAGAAATCCGGATCGACCAAAACCAGGACATTCACGCGGTTTGATTTTTTTCTGATTTCCTGGTGTCTCCGGATTTTCCCCTATCATGTATCCAAGACTTCCCTTATCATCCTTGCGATATCCTTCTTGAAGAGGGGTTTCATAACAAACCGGTGAATGCCGAGAGCCTTCGCCTTCTCTTCTGAAATCATCTCACTGTAACCCGTACATAGGATGATGGGAATATCCGGGCGTGATTTTAGAAGCTCCTTTGCGAAAACATCCCCCCTCATGTTCGGCATGGTCATATCTGTGATCACCAGATCATAATTCTTTGGATGGGCGCGAAAGGCTTTCAGAGCCTCGATACTGCTTGTCCTGGACGTGACGTGATATCCCAGTGACGTCAGCATGACACTCCCCAGCTCAACGAGGGCTGCTTCATCGTCAACGAAGAGAATTCGTTCGTTGCCTCCGGGAATTTGTTCAGGCGCCTGTTCCGCCAGCGGCCTCTCCGTTTCTTCAAGAGAAAAATATACGCTGAAGGTTGTTCCCTTGCCGGAGTCAGTGGTTATATCAATAGCGCCGCCGTGATCTCTGACAATCCCATACACGACGGAAAGACCAAGACCGGTTCCTTCCCCGGGGCCTTTCGTGGTAAAAAAGGGATCAAAGATTCGCTCCATAACGGACGCATTGATCCCGCAGCCGGTATCACTGACGGTTAATTTCGCATAGTTCCCTGCGGCGAGATTGAAGGGATGAAGTGCCCTGTCAATGTCAATCTTTTCCTGTTCCAGTCGAATATCCAATACCCCGCCCTTTTCCCGCATCGCATGGGCGGCATTGGTGCAGAGGTTCATCAAGATCTGATGAATCTGTATGGGATCAGAGAGAAGCATGGTTGGCTTCTTTGTAATGTCCTGGGTAATCTGAACGGTGGAAGGCAGGGAAGACCGGAGAAGTTTGATCCCTTCCTTGAGGATGGGTCCAACGAGAACCGGTTTTCGTTCCTGCTCCTGACTGCGGCTGAAGGTGAGAATCTGCTTCACGAGATCTCCTGCCCGCTCACCGGCCATATGGATCTGTTCAAGGTAACGCCTGGGACGTTCTCCCAAACCGGACTCTCCAAGCGTCAATTCCGTGTAGCCGATAACGGCACTCAGGATATTGTTGAAATCGTGGGCGATTCCCCCGGCCAAGGTGCCAATGGACTCCATCTTCTGAGCCTGGTAGAGCAGCCTCTCCATCTGACGCCGCTCCGTGATATTCATGGTATTTCCTAAAACTGCCCGTTTCCCCTTGTAAATAATGGACATCACCGTCTCCATTAACCATATGATGTTACCTTTTTTGTCTATGATACGGAATTCATAAGGAGTCAATCGTTTCCCCTTGAGCATGTCAACAGCGTTTGACCGCGTCATTTCACGATCATCGGGATGAACAAAATCGAGGATATTGTTTCCTATCAGTTCGTTTTCCGCATATCCCGAGTACTCCATGATATGGGGGTTCGCAAATTGCATCTTTCCATCCTGGACGATGTAGATGCCCGCATGTGAACTGTCCGCAAGCGTTCTGTACAGTTCTTCAGCCTGTTTTCGTTCGGTGATATCCTCAAATATCCAGATTGATCCTTCCTGAGGAAGGGACGGATCGAGGGCTTTCCCAATGATCCGGGTCGTGAAGGTGGTACCATCGGTACGTGGCATGTCGATCTGAAATTCGTACCATTCTTTCCTGCTCAGAGCCAGATAGGCCTTACGTCCCGTTTCTTCATAGGCCTCGTCCGAAGAATATATGATTCGTGTGTCGGAACCCTGGACCTGATTCGGAGACAGGCCGAGCATCTTGGGAAGCCTTGGGTTCACCCACTCGAAGAGGCGGTTACGCACAAAGGCGATTCCCATAACGCTGTTATCCAGGATCAGAGACTGAATACTATGAACCCGCCGCAATTTCTCCTCAACCTGCATGAGCTCGATTGCTGATTTTTCAAGTTCAACAACACGCAGACGCATTTTTGACAGTTCATTTATAAGCTGCTTTTTTGTCTTATCTTTGTCTTTCATAATCTGAAAACCTTCTTATATAATTTAACCCGTAAGTAAAAAACCCTCTCTATTTTAAGATGCAGGTTTTTATAATCGGTCTATAGCGCCCTCGCGCATGGTAAACGGGTCTGGTGTTCTTACTAACGACGTCATTCAAAGGGGAGCCTTCTTATCAGGATTACCATATGAAATCAACTATAAAAACCAAAATGGAATGATTAACTCTTTCAGGAAGGTGTAAACAAATAGGGAAAGAAATAAATCCGGAATATGAGGCCACACTCCATGCATTAACAACTCGAAACGACAATAGACTCAAAGAAAGAGTGCCCCTTAGCTGAAATTGTGAAAATCCCGCCCGCAGGGCGGGGCTTCCCGGTAAGGCATATGTTTGTTTTATATTGCGCCCCTTTGTAGGTGCGCTCCCGGTCAAACGAGTCGGTTGAACCCCGTTTCTGAAAATTTAAGATTCTATTAAAGACGACAAATAGACAAAAACCTTGACAAATAATTCCAACTTAGTATTGTAATTATTGAATTTACTTAAATTATAGCAAACAAGATTAACCCTTTTATCACAAAGAAAGAGGGAATCATGTGCAGATTATAAACAAACCCCGTTTCTCAAATGGAGAGATGGGGTTTGTTGTTTCTCCTTCCGGATTATATTTCACGAAGCAAATGTAGATTTAACTAAATAATATATGTTTGGCTCAAAAAAAGGAGGAGACCATGCCGATCTCATATACCGTACATGATGGGGGTCATTTCATTCACACCATAGCGACGAATCCTCTGACCTCGCAAGAGTTTGTGGATTACGAGGTGGCCCATGCAATTGATATACGAATCAGGCAACCCGTGTCTGAACTCTTCGAAATCTCCGCCGGTGCCCTGCAGCACATCACGATGGATGATATGAGGGAGGTGTTGAAGCGTCGCAGCACACTGAAGCGCCTTCCTCAACCGCACCGTTGCGCTATCGTCTTGTATTCTCTTGATGACCATTCTTGGGATTTGGCCAAGTTCTACGAAGGCATGGTCACGCTTCACTCTCCGGAAACCGTTATTGTTTTCGCCAACGCCGACATCGCCATAAAGTGGTTAGGATTTGAAGATTATCTGCCCGACATATATGAGAGCCGCACCCTTGTCGATAGGCAAAAAAAATCCCTTTAGGAAAAAAGTATTTTCCCCTCTTGTTTTTAACAAATCGAAGAACCTGTCTTTGTTTCTAAACCACGTGCTAAGCTTTGAAAGCCTACTGCAAATACATATTGATGGTTTCTTACGCCGTTTTTGAGCCGGTTCGCCTTGATTGATATTGACAAATAATTTACTGCAATTAACTATGGAAGCGCGACGACAAGCAGAAATCTTTAAGGTCATGGAAAGACCTGATTTTTATCGACGCAAAAATATTTACAAGTGAGATTCTTTGGAAGTTATAATATTGGCAAGTTATGTTGTCAGTATAGTTATGTTGTGAGTATAATTCCCATATAATTCCATTTCCTTCCGAAAGATTAAAAAAATCCTTTTAATTCTTCTAATTCTCTTTTATTTTTTTGCTTCCCTTGCTATCTTACTATTATGGTGGAAAGACGATAGCCATATGATCAAGTGGCTTGACTTCCGCACCATTGAAAAATCCCTATTATTCAGTGCCTCAGGCATAAGGAGGGAAAAAATAATGGAACCAGGTTGCCTGAGAAACAGAAACTCCCTTTATCTGATCGTGTGGCCTTTAAGGCTTTATTGTCCGCTGGAGGCTTAACAGCAGACGTGCTTAGCCGATAAATAATTATGTTGTGAGTAAATTTTGAATTATGTTGTGAGTCCTTATAACGTATTGTTATTAAATCAAATATCCATTTCCATGCTCTTGGTGAATATTCCAATATATTTCAGGTGGATAGATGAGCTCGCAACATAAGGCAAGCTATATAAAGTCAGCACATTTTGAATATAATTATCAGATCACAAGTGTCCCAACGATGAATAGCTACAATCTCGGAAAGCCTTGACAATTACCTGTTTTAAACGATTTGATGATTTATCGATTTCAAATATTTTTCAAAAAGCGAGGTTAGAATATCAATAGGTTACAGAGAAAAAACAACCAATATTAAGAACGTTGGGACAGTAGTGTTATCAGATATCAATAAATTTTATAAAGATACCTTTACCGGCACATATTATGTTTTCCATCCTCTGGGAAATTTAATCCTAATCAAATTAATCTAATAATACCCGTAAAAGTTAAAGCTCCCTTTTTACAAATAAGGGATGAATCTAAAATAAAAGGGGGGGCTTGTTGATTCAGGAATCACTTGTTTCGATTAATTGATAGTGGTAAGCTATTTTTAGTGAAGAGGAAGGTATATCAAGACTCACTTCTTATAAAGAGATAAGATTTTCGTCTTAAAGTTAAAAGAAAATATTTATGGACAAGTTTTCTGAATATCCTGAGATCATATTTCCTTGTATTTTATTTTTCCTTTTAATTATCTTAATTATTAGAATATATTTTAACAGACACAAAGATAATATTTTAGAACAAATCAAGATTTCGATAAGTGCATTCACCGCAGTCATCCTCGTGAGTACTTTCGTGTATATTGCAATTCAGGCTTATGAAACAAAAAAAACTGTAAAATTACAACAGTATAATATAACTCTTCAAAACCGACCGGTTGTCAATTTAGGACCTTTTTTTTACCTCTATAATAAAGCAATAAACATTTCTGGTATAGCTGAAGCTTTTGGCACAACTCCTGCTCAAGAATTCAAACGTATTAGGGATATAGTCTTTTACGTAGAACCTTTAGAATCAAAAGTTAAAAAGTTTCTTGACAATAACGAACTAACTAAACTGCATTTTTATTTTTATGAATTAGTTTACAAAATATCAGATTACATCGTTGAAAATCCAAATGTTACAGAGGCTGATTTAAGAAAATATTTAGATAAAATCAAAGATAGCAAAAAGAAAATTATCATTGATGTTGGAGGAAAACCCGAATTAATATTAAATTTCAATAATTCTTTAGTTTATAGAAATATTAAAAATTGGCGAAGATCTGTAATTTTATTAGCACCTGGACATAAAGAAATCTTAAATACTACAAGGTCAACAGGAGATCTTTTAGAAGATATAGCTAATTACAAAAAAATACTAATCTATTATTGTGCATATCAATATGAGGGTTTAGTTAAAGATGATTTAGTTGAAGCATCCTATATCGGTTATTTAAGCAAATCTCCTTATTCAGATTTAATAAAAGTTACGTTGAGAGATATTAATACGAGATTACCAATAGATGGTTATCCTTTACAGTCTGTTAAAACTTGGGTTACAAGAAAACCTATTCCAAAATAAACCTTTCCTTTAATTCGGGAACGATTGATTAGCACCTTGCATCTTCTATTTTAAAACATTCAAAAATGTGATGATGTTGGTTCAAAATCATCTATCCGAAGCCTTTTGCTATCTGCTATATTCGGAGGATCGGTACTGTCAACTTTTATGTGTAAATTTTTCATAGGCCAATTCTCTAAAGAATGGCAGGTTGTTATGCACTTTTCCTACAGGGTTTGATCTCCAATGTAATTCCATCTTTAAAGATATAAAGGCCAGGAGACGGTAGCAGGCATTCTCACCAGCTACTATCTCCATCGGTTTTGTCCTTCGTTTAAATTTCTTGTTCAGTCGTTCAATAATGTTTGTGGTTCTCAATGAAATCCATTCATCCGCCGGAAAGTCGAAGAAAGTCAGACAGGAATCTATGGATCTCTCTAAACAGTTTACAGCAGAAGGAAGAT